>JAFASX010000109.1 GCA_019244295.1 Pseudonocardia sp. | reverse complement strand
CACCCAACGCGCGCTCAGCTCCATCAACACGCTCACCCAACGCGCGCTCAACCCCATCAACACGCTCACCCAAGGTAAGCCCCACTGCGTTAATACGCTCACCCAAGGTAAGCCCCACCGCGTTAATACGCTCACCCAAGGTAAGCCCCACCGCGTTAATACGATCGGCTAGGTAGCGCTGGTGCTCACCCAGCGTGTCCAGCTTTTCGTTCGTCACCGTCTGCAGCTCGTAAAGGGCCTCGATATCGTCGCGGGCCTGAGCCACCTGACGAGGCATGTCTGGATCCAAGCTCACAGCAAGCAGAGTAACCCGTGGCGAGTGTGGCTGGTTGCGAATCAGGAAAATGGCGCGACACTGCGATATGCGCCAGATCAGCCGAGGTCGCCTAGGGTGGATGCTCATGATCTCCTCAGAAAACCTGTCCGCTCGCCTCTGGGCCGACATCGAGCACATCTACCGGGCCGTGCTGACCCACCCGTTTCTCACCGGGCTGACCGACGGAACCCTCGCTATCGAGGCGTTCCGGCATTTCATTGTGCAGGACGCGCACTACCTGCGTGGCTATGCCCGCGCGCTGGCGGTGTGCGCGGCCAAGGCCCCGACCGAGCTGGACACCGTCATGTTCGCCGAACACGCCGCCGAGGCGATCGCAGCCGAGCAGCAGATGCATGCCGAACTCATGACCACACTGGGCTCCTCCGCGCAGGAGGCGGCGGCCGAGCCGCTCACCCCAACAACCCGGGCATACGTTAGCTATCTGCTGGCCACCGTACACGGCGGCTCCTTCGCCGAAGGTTTGGGCGCGGTGTTGCCGTGCTACTGGATCTACGCTCAAGTCGGCGAAGAATTGCTCGCCCGCTCCTCGCCGAACCCGCTATATGCCCGGTGGATCTCGACCTATGGCGGCGAGGAGTACCAGTCTGTGGTCAACGCCGTGCTCGCGTTAACCGACCGAATCGGCTCCCGGCTCGCGACGGACGAGTTGAACCGGGTGCGTGAGCATTTCATCACCACATCCCGGTACGAGTGGATGTTCTGGGACGCCGCATACCGCCAGGAGAACTGGCCTATCTGAAATAGTCCGGCACTGGCAACCGAAACCGTGCGGTCATTCTTCACCTTGCCGAGCAATGAGGGTGTCCAGCATCTCAACAATCCGCTGCTGACCGGCCGCGGCCTGGTTGAACTTGGCGCGCATCTCTATGAATCCGTTGTCAACTTTCTGGAATCCGTCGTTCATTTTCTGTTCAAGGCTGTCGACTCGCCGCTCAAGCCGATCGAACCGAGCCGCGCTCTGTTGACCAAGGGCGTTGATCGCCCGGCGGTTGGCATCCACCTTCACACCGAGATCGGCCAGATCGCGGTCCCGGGCGGTGGCCAGATGCCGGGCGGCCGCAGCATCCGCAGCCACCTCTTCTAGCCGGGTCTCCAGCGCGGCCACCCGGGCCTCAAGATCGGAAAGTTGCGCCACCTCAGCAGGGTACCTAGTGGCACCCGATCAGTGGGCCGAACCGTGGTTCACGCCAATCCTGTTGCCGTCCCGAGATACCCGACACCAGATAGGCTCCGCAGCCGAATACCACACGACACGAACAGGAGCGTTAAAGTGAGCGAGGCCCACCTCGACCCTCGCACCCCGGTCGTGGTTGGCGTTGGGCAGGCCAGCGAACGCATCGACGATCCGGGTTATCGCGCTCTCTCCCCGGTCGAGCTCGCGGCGCTCGCCGTCCGCGAGGCACTCAACGATTGCGGCGCTGACGTCCGCCAAGTGGCGGCCGCCGTGGACACCATCGCCGGGGTACGCCAGTTCGAGATTTCACATCCGTACACCACAGCGCCACTAGGCCGCTCCGACAACTTCCCGCGCTCCGTGGCACGGCGGATAGGCGCAACACCGAGCCAAGCGATCCTGGAGGTGGCCGGAGGTCAAGCACCCCAGCACCTGGTCACCGAGCTTGCCTCGAGGATCGCGGACGGCGAAGCAGAGGTGGCGGTGGCCGTCGGCGCGGAGGCACTGTCCACCGCCGCGCGCCTACGTGACGCTGAGGATCGGCCGGACTGGAGCGAGAACGTCGGCGGGCAGCTCGAAGACCGAGGCCACGGCATGGACGGGATCATCAGCGCTTATCACATCACGCACGGACTCACCAGCGCGATGGCTGCCTACGCCCTGTTCGAGAACGCTCGCCGAGCCCGGCTGGGGCTTTCCCGGCGCCAGTACGCCGCTGCCGAGATAGGCGAGCTATTTGCCCCGTTCACCCAGGTTGCCGCCACCAACCGGCACGCAGCGGTACCAGTGGCTCGATCAGCGGCCGAGTTGATCACACCCACGGAGCGGAATAGGTTCGTCGCGGATCCGTACACCCGGTACGTCGTCGCCAAGGAAAAGGTCAACCAGGCCGCCGCGGTGCTGCTGATGTCGGTGGCCGCCGCGCGGCGCTTCGGCGTCCCGCCGGCTAGGCGCGTGTTCCTGCATGGACACGCCGACCTGCGCGAGCGGGACATGCTGGAGCGCGCGGATCTCGGCGCGGCACCGGCGTCGGTACTAGCGGTCCGGCACGCGCTCGAGATAGCCAACGTCAGTATCGGGGACCTCGCCACGATCGATCTGTACTCGTGCTTTCCGATCACGGTGTCGGTCATCCGCGACGGCCTGGGGCTGCCGGTAGACGACCCGCGCGGCCTGACCGTCACCGGCGGGCTGCCGTTCTTCGGCGGCCCCGGTAATAACTACGCGATGCACGCCATCGCCGAGACGGTAGCGCGGGCCAGGGCGGCCCCGGGTAGCTTTGGCCTGGTCGGCGCTAACGGCGGATTCTTCAGTAAATACTCCGTTGGCATCTACTCGACCACGCCAACAGCGTGGCGAGCGAGTTCGGACGCGAAGTCGCAGGCCGAGGTCGACGCCTGGGCGGCGCACCCGCAGGCGGTCGAAGCCGACGGCTGGGCAACGATCGAGACCTTCACGGTCACCCACCGTAAGGACGGCGCACGAACCGGCATTGTGGTCGGGCATTTGGACAACGGCCGCCGCTTCCTCGCCCGCACCTTCCCCGGTGACTCTCAGATGCTCGACGCACTAGGCACCGACCAGCCCACCGGCGGGCGTGTCTATGTTCGTTCCTCCGGCGCGGGCAACCGCGTCACGATGACCGAGACAGACATGCACCAGCGGCATCACGAGTAAACGACCGCTCCTACCGCCCGGGCCACAGAACCTGTCGGGGGCCGGGTTTAGTGTTCCAGCCAGGCGAGTGGGAGGGGTCGCGTATGTCAGGGAGTCTGGCCGTGGAGCGTCCGGCTGACGCGGATATACTGGCCCGGTATGGGCCGCTGCTGCAGCGCCTGACCAGAGCCACCGGAGTGGACCCTCGGTGGTCGGCGTTGGTGGACGAGGCCGGCGAGGTGTGGAGCCGCCCGGGGTTCGATACCGTCCTTTCCCAGGGGCGGTTGAGCTTCACCCCGTTCGACTATCAGCTCGCGACCATGCAGACGGTGCTGCGCCGGATGCGGGGGCGAGCGATCCTGGCCGACGAGGTCGGCCTCGGCAAAACCATCGAGGCCGGGCTGGTGCTCTCCGAACTGCGGATGCGTGGGCTGGCCGACCGTGCGCTCGTCATTGCCCCGGCGGGGCTCGTTGAGCAGTGGCGCGAGGAGCTGGAACGCAAGTTCGCCCTGCCCACCACCGTGGCCGCGCGCGGCGATTGGGACACCGGTGAAGATCGGCCGGTGGTGTTGGCATCGTTGGCCGCCGCGCGGCGCGATCCTTTGAAAGCCGCGGTTGTCGGACAGCGGTGGGATCTGGTGATTGTCGACGAAGCGCACCGCCTGCGCACCCCGACCAGCGCGTCAGGCAAGCTTGCCCGCGCCCTGCAAACCCGTTATTTATTGCTGCTCACCGCGACGCCGGTAGAAAACCGCCTGCAGGATCTCTATGAGTTGGTCAACCTCGTCGCGCCTGGCCTGCTCGGCACCGCCGCTGAGTTCCGCCGTGCCCACGGTGGCGCCCAGGCCGGGGTCGAGGAGCTGCGCAACGTGGCGGCTCTCCGCTCTCGCACCCGGGAGATCATGGTCCGGCACCGACGCAGCGAAGTCGCGGTGATGCTGCCGCAGCGGCTCGCCGAGACCGTGCTGGTCACTCCGTCCGAAGAAGAACGCATGCTCTATGCCGACATCACCGCTCGGATCCGCCACGAGGCCCGCACAGTAGGAGCAGCACAGCGGCTGACACTGCGCAGCCTGACCCGGCTGGCCGGGTCCAGCCCGGCGGCAGTGGCACCGACCTTGTCCAAGGTGGGTTGGGCCGACCTCGCGACCCGTGCGCGGGCAATCCAGCGTCCCCGCAAGACCGACGAGTTATTGGCCCGGCTGCGGAGCCACCTAGCGCGCGATGAGAAGGTGCTGGTGTTCACGGCGTTTCGGCACACCCTTGAGGCGCTCACGAAAGAACTCGCCGAGGCCGGAGTACCGGCGGTGTGTTACCACGGCAGCCTGTCCCGCCGAGAGAAGGATGCCGTGGTGACAGCGTTCCGCGGTGACATGCCCGTATTGCTGTCTACCGAGTCGGCTGGGGAGGGCCGTAACCTCCAGTTCTGCCACGTCATGATCAATATGGATCTGCCGTGGAACCCGATGCAGATCGAGCAGCGCCTCGGCCGGCTACACCGCGTCGGTCAAGATCACGACGTTTTGCTAGCCAACCTGGTGTCCCGAGGCACGATCGAGGAGCAGATCCTGAGGGTGCTCGAGTCGAAGATCAATATGTTTGAGCTGGTGGTCGGGGAGCTGGACATGATTTTGGGGCGGATTACCGACGACTTCGATTTCGAGACTTCGGTGTTCACCGCTTACGTCACCGCCGAGGATGACGCCGCGTTCGCCGCCTCGCTCGATGACCTCGGCGCCGAGATAGCCCGCGCACGCGGCGACTACCTGCGCAGTCGAGGCGCGATCGACCAGCTCGTCGGAGAGGACTGATTTCATGACTGTGGCGCAGACCGATCCGGGTTTGCGGTTCTGGCTGCACTATGTCGACGGCTGCGGGGGCGTGACCGAATCCGGGGCCGACGGCACCCTGATTATGCTGCCTTCCTTGATGGCCGCCGAGTTCGAGCTCCCCGACGAACTCGTCGTCACCGCCGATCCCGACGTAGCCCACGAGGACGGGGCGGTACTCCTCACTACTGGTCACCCTGTACTGACCCGAGCGGCGGACGCTGTACTGACCGATGGCGACGTCGGGATCGACATGGTCGCTGCTCCCGCTGGTCCAGCCCCCGATACCGACACATTGCAAGACGCCATCCGCGAGCAGGTCCCGGTCGACCATGGACGAATTGACGTCGTGGGGCTTCCCACTCGGGTAGACCGCCCTATCCTGCGGGTCGGCGCGCTGGTCACCTACACAGTCTCAGCGGAAGAATACTACCAGGAGAGGCTGGAATGTTGGGTCGACGCGATCTCTGGATTACCGCTGCGTCCCGACGACGCCTCACGTTTGGCCCGCGCAGCCCGCGCTGACGGTCCGGCGACCGCGCCGGCATCCATCGTCAACACCGCTACCGGGGCGCTCGTACACGTCCACCACATCCTCAACACCGCTGCCGAACAGCGGCGTGGCATGTTATCGGCCCAGGCCTCACGCGCCCACCAGCGTGAGCTCGCGCACGCACGCAGCTACTACGACGACGCACTGCAATCACTGGAGCGACGCCGCGCCACGGCGGATGCTAGCCGCGCTGCCCTGCTGGCCGCTCGCGCGGCCAGCACCCAGGACGAATGTGCCCGGCGGCTACTGGAGATCGACGAAAAATACCAGGCTCAGCATGAGATTCGGCCGTACCGGCTACACGTGGTACTAGTCCCAGGCTGGCGAGTACCGGTTGACATCCGCCGTGGTGCGCGGCGTTACCCCTTCGCGTTCGACTGGTTGGCTCCTCTGAGCACCTACGCGGCGGAACGCTGCCCGCGCTGCCACGCTGGTGCACCCCTTTTGGCAAGCAAGACCTGCTTGGGTTGCCAAGCCTGCTTAGCCTCCTCGCCGGCATGAGCCTCAGCGAGCACATCCGAACGGACCGACGCTATCGGGGCATCACGAAACCGTCGCCGGGCGGCGCGGGCGGCTCGTCTCTCAGCGCGGCCACACCGGCCGGCTGGCCGGCTGGCGGCAGGTATCTGGGAGATGCGGTCCGTTGCGCAGGCACCACAACGGCCGGCCGCGTGGCAGGTGCGGCACCCGCAGTGAGCCGATCAGCCTCCCGGCGGCGCCGCTCGGCAAGAACGGCGGCCAGGTACGCCCAGGCCGGCGTACCGGGGGGCGCTGGTGGGCTGACCAACGAGGCAACCCGCCCGGCCAGCGACTCGCCGAGCCGGTCACGTACCTGGGGATCGAACTGGTGAGCGCGCTGCAGAAACTGACGAACCGACATGGCCAGCGAATCGGGCAACCGAGACAGCTCCAGGAAAGCCGCCCATCCAGCGAGTGGAGCGGGCATCGGTACCACGCCGACCGATGACGTCGGCACCCGTTCACGCACCACGACAGTCCCAGCCAGCATGTCTCCCACACGTCGGCCCCGTTCGGAGGCCAGCGAGGCGATCAACCCCACAGCGCCAGTGAAGAAGCTGAAAACCCCGAAGTCGACGACAAAACCGGCTAGGCCCCGAGTGAGCGCGTGTCGAAACCGAATCGGGCCGCCGTCTTCGCGCACTACCCGCAGCCCCAGCGCCATCTTGCCCAGTGAACGACCGCGACTGAGGGTTTCCACAATGACCGGGTACCCCACGAACACCAGTAACCACAGCACCAGGACGACCGCGGCGGCCAGCGCCTCGTCAACCGACGTCAAGCTGGCGACAGTGCCGATAAGCAGCACGAGAAACCCCGCGCACATCACCGCGAGGTCAATGGCGAACGCCAGCGCACGGCTGGGTAGCTTGGCCAAGCTCAACTCCAGCACCACCGCGTCACCGGTCACCAGATCATTCATCGCCGAGACCATCCCATCTCGCCTTGCGCGGACTACGAGGTCCTAGATGTCCATCGTGTGCGATTGTCACCGCCAACACCGGCGGGTTCCACCGGAATCTCGATTACGGTTGAGACAAACGGAGGATCAGGTATCCGGCGGCGGGGGTGGGGAGGCTCATGGACGTCGACGCATTCGCCGCCGCGCACTCGGCGCAGTGGCACCGGTTGGAACACCTTGTCCGGCACCGACCCCGATCCGGATCAGAAGCCGACGAGCTCGTCGCGCTATACCAGCGCACCGCTACCCACCTGTCAATGCTGCGCTCTGCCACGCCCGACCCAGCGTTGGTTGGCAAGTTGTCCGGCTTGGTGGCCAGGGCGCGAGCGGCGGTCACCGGGGCCTCGACCCCGGCCTGGCGGGACGCCGCTCGATTCATCGTGGTCAGCTTCCCAGCCGCTTGTTACCTCAGTTGGCGCTGGTGGGTCGGTGTGGCCGCCGCGATGCTGAGCACCTCGTTGGTGATCGGCGCGTGGGTGGCCGCCCACCCTGACGTGCAGGCCGTCATCGCCGCGCCGGAAGAAATCCGGCAGCTGGTCGAACACGACTTCGCCGACTACTACTCCGCCGCGCCGGCCGGCTCGTTCGCGGTACAAGTGTGGACGAACAACGCCTGGTTGGCGGCGGTGTGTCTGGTGTCGGGAATACTGGTGCTACCGGTGTTGTACGTGTTGTGGGGTAATGCGCTTAACGTCGGTGTGGCCGCTGGGTTGATGGCGTCGGCCGGGCGGCTGGACCTGTTCTTCGGGCTGATCACACCGCACGGCCTGCTGGAACTGACCGCGTTGTTCCTCGCCGCTGGGGCGGGGCTGCGGTTGGGCTGGACCCTGGTCGACCCCGGGCCGCTGCCTCGCGGTCAAGCGGTGGCCGCACAGGGCCGGGCAACCGTCGGAATGGCGTTAGGCGTGGCCGGGGTGCTCGCGGTATCTGGGGCGATCGAGGCATTCGTCACCCCCTCCGGGCTACCGACCTGGGCCAGGATCGGCATCGGTGGGATCGCCGAGGTCCTGTTTTTGACCTATGTGCTGGTGCTCGGACGGCGGGCGGTACGGGCCGGGCATACCGGCGATCTCAGCTCGGACGAGGTCGGGGACTGGGCACCTACCGCCGGGTAACCGAGCTATGGCCGGCGGCTAGAGGCGGCCGGCGGCTTTAAGCGAGAGATAAGTATCGGCGAGCGCCGGGGCGAGCCGGTCTGGTGGCGCGTCCACCACGGTTACCCCGCGCCGCTCCAGCAGGGCGGCGGTGTGCCGGCGCTCAGCGCTGACTCGTTCGGCGGCCGCCGCCGCATAGACGGCCGCCGCGTCGTCCCGAGCGGCGGCTAATTGGCCGATTCGGGGATCCGCCACGGCCGCGACCAGCACGAGATGCCGATCAATCAGCGATCGCAGCCCTGGCAGCAGTCCCTCCTCAACCGGTACCACGTCCAGCCCGGTGAACAGCACCACCAGCGACCGTCGAGGGGCACGGGTCAGCACCGCCGACACCATCCCCCGCACATCGGTCTCCACCAGCTCCGGCTGCACCGGGGTCATCGCATTGACCAGCGCGGACAGCAGCTCGCCCGCCCCGACCCCGCTCACACTAGCCCGTACCGCGCGATCGTAGACGAGCAGGCCGACCCGATCACCAGCGCGCGACGCCAGCGCCCCGAGCAGCAACGCGGCATCCATCGCGGCATCCAACCGAGGCGCGTCGCCGACCCGGCCGGCCGAGCCTCGGCCGGTGTCCAAGACCAGCAGCAGATACCGATCCCGTTCAGGGCGCCAGGTACGCACCATCACTTCAGAGGTCCGTGCGGTGGCCCGCCAATCGATGGAACGTACGTCATCGCCGAGCACGTACTCCCGCAACGAATCGAACTCGGTGCCCTGCCCGCGCGTCAGGATCGAAGTGCGACCGTCCAGCTCGCGCAGCCGGGCCAGCCGAGACGGCAGGTGCCGCCGCGAGGTGAACGGGGGCAACACACGCACCCGCCACGGTAACTCGCGTGAGCCCTGCCGAGCGGCAAGTCCGAGCGGGCCAACCGAACGGATGGTCACACCCGCCGAGTACCGATCGCCCCGACGAGTCGGGCGCAGCACGGTGACCAACCGCCGGCGTTCACCCGCCGGAACCAAAAGCGGATGCCGGTCGGCAACCACTCCGGCACTGGGCGGCCAGGCATCGCGCAACATCCCGCGCAGCCGGCGTCGTCCTGGGTGGTGCACGGTCAGGTCGACCTGCGCGGTGCCGCCCAGACGCACTGAAGTATCCCCCGACCGCGTCAACCGGAGCTCACGCACCGACGCAGCCAAGACTAGGTCGATCAGCACCCCAGCCAGCAAGGCGCCCTGCACCGAAGCGATGCCCCACCAGCTCGGCGCTGCAAAGCCGACCAGTAACGCCCCGAGCGCGGCAAGCAGCACAGTGCGGCCAGTCAGCGCCATGGCTGCGCAACGTTGCTCATCGCGGCACCGGAACAGCGGCGAGCACCCCGTCCACTACTCCATCGGTAGTGACTCCGTCCAGTTCCGCTTCGGGGCGCAGCCGTAACCGATGCCGCAGGGCCGGCCGAGCCAGCGCCTTGACATCGTCTGGTGTCACGTAGTGGCGCCCGGTTAGCCATGTCCAGGCTCGGCTGGCGGCCAACAGCGCGGTGGCGCCCCTTGGCGACGCGCCGAGGGCAACCGAGGCGGTGGCCCGGGTGGCCCGGCATACGTCCACCACGTAGCCAATCACTTCACGACGCATAGTCACCGCCTCGATCGCCGCCCGACCGGCCGCCAGATCGGCCGCGCCAGCCACCGGTCGGACTCCGGCCGCGGCCAGATCGAGCGGGTCGAATCCGGCCGCGTGCCTACTCAGAATGGCAACCTCATCGTCACGTTCGGGCAGCGGCATGGTCAGCTTGAGCTGGAAGCGATCGAGCTGTGCTTCCGGCAGCGGGTAGGTACCTTCGTACTCCACGGGGTTTTGGGTGGCGGCGACCACGAATGGCTCAGGCAGCGGGCGACCAATTCCGTCCACGGTCACTTGCCGTTCTTCCATTGCCTCTAGCAGCGATGCCTGGGTCTTCGGCGGGGTGCGGTTGATCTCGTCGGCGAGCAACATGTTGGTAAACACCGGGCCGGGCCGGAAGGACAGCTCGCCCGCTCGCGCATCGTAGATCAAGGACCCGGTGACATCACCAGGCATCAGGTCTGGGGTGAACTGCACCCGTTTGCTATCCAGAGCCAGGCTCGCGGCAAGCGCGCGGACCAGCAGCGTCTTGGCCACCCCTGGCACGCCTTCTAGCAGCACATGTCGCCGGCACAGCAAGGCGATGATCAGGCCGGTGACCGCCGCGTCCTGACCGACCACGGCCTTAGCCACCTCGGCCCGCAGCGCCAGCAACGCCTGCCTGGCCTGCCCCTCCCGCTGGCGGAGGTCCTCGGATACCTGGCTCACGATCGGCTCACCTCCCGCTCGCATTCGTCCAGCGCAGCGGCTAGCCGCACCAGTGCTTTGTCATCCGCCGGGGGTTCCCCGTCGAGCAATGAGCCCACTTCGGCCGATGGCCGCCCAGTGCGCTCGGCTATTCGGGCTACCAGCGCAGCCGTCCCCACCCCGGACCCAAGCCCGAGCTGGGTGGCCAGCCGTGCCCTACTCGCGGCCCGGAGCGTCGTCGCCGCATGCTCCCGGTCGTTCGCCGCCTGGTACAGCCGAGCTCTGCCTTCCACCGTCTCGGCGGCCCTGACTACGACAGGTAACGGTTCACTGACCACCGGACCCAGCCGCCTGGCGCGCCACGGCACAGCGAGCAAGGCCGCCAGCGCGAGCTGGGCTGCTGCCCACCTCCAACCGGCCGGCACCAGCTCGAGCAGTGTGCGTTCCTCGCCTGCGGCTGGCGTTTCCGGCGCTGGCAGGAACCACATCAGTTGGGGGTGAGCACCAAGTAACCGCATGACCAACGCGGCGTTACCCTCCTCGGCCAGTGCCTCGTTGGTAAGCGGATCGGACGAGCCGAGCAAGGTGATCGTCCGGGTCCCGTCGGTCAGCCGGATCAGCGCCGATCCGCCAATCCCCGGATAGCAGGAGACCCCACTCGAACTCCGGTAAAGCACGCCGCTCATCGCCACTCGACCGGCGGCGCGCGCCTCAGCCAACCCACACGCTGGTTCTCGGCTGGTGACTGATTCGAACAGCGAGCTGGCCTGGACGCCTGGGGCCAGCGCGGACAGTGTCTCCCGCTTCTTGGGCTCGACAAGGACCACGTCGGCTGGAGACACATGCGCCGCTTGACGCTGGGCGGGTCCCAAACGTTCCGGCAGCGCCACCAGCACGGTGGTGTCCCGACCGGCGCCAGCGAGTTCGCGGGCAGTGTGGGCGACCCGCAGTCGAACCCCCTGCTGGGCCAGCAGGGTGGCCAGCGCTCGGCTGCCCGAGCCGTCGACCGCACTCGGATCGAGCCAACCCTTCGGCTGCCCAGCGGCGAACGGCGCGAGCAGCACACCCACTCCGACCACCAGCAGCCCGACCAACAACGGCATCCGCGCGGCTCGCCACCATCGGCTCCACGGCAAGCCTGGTCCCACGTCACTGCTCACCACAGTCATAGTCCCGTTGGTCACCACGCACCTGCCGTCACCGTCGGCCGGGCGCGACGGATCTGGGTGTCGATGGCGCGCAAGCGCTCGTCCATCTCGGTGGTCGCGGCCCGCCCGCCGTACCAGACATCCTCGAAGATGCCGGCCGCCTCGGCCAGCGAGCGCGCGCAGTCCGGCAGCGCCCGGCCGGCTTCGGTGGCCGCCTCGGAGGCGGTCATGCCTGGTCGGGCGTCAAGCAGGTCACGTTCCTGAAGGTCACGCATGATCGCGCGTAACCGCTCGCGCACCGCGTCGGCCCACTCTCCTCGCCCCGCATGCTCGCCGGCCGCGTGCCGGTGATCCTCCGCGGATCGCGGTTGGTCGCCGAACAACATCCGGTCCCTACCCGCGACCCGCCGGATCCGGCCCACCGAGAGCCGCATCGCCACCACGATCAACACCAACACCAGTACCAGTACCGACAGCCCCAGGTAACCACCAGGCCCCATTTCCTGGGCCCGATAGAGCAGCTCATCGAGTCGCTTGAGCAACCACCACACAACGCGGCCGAGCCAGGACGGACGATTGGCTGAGTAGATGGCCTTAGCCAGCTCACGCTGGGCGGCTTCGCGGGCATCGTCCCGACCGATGTCGACCGGGATGTCAGACAACATCACCTTGGTTCGTACCCCATTGCCCATCCAGGGCCGGGGGCGCTCGGTGCGAGTAGCCAGACCCGGTCGATCTCATTCGGCTCGGCCATCGCCTCTCGGCTGGCGCCACCGCCGGGCTCCGGTTGGGCGACTTGGGCGACGGCGTTCAACAAATCCAGGTCGAGCGCCTCGCGGCGGAACCGCTGATCGATATAGAGCAGGCTGACAACACCCGCCGCGAACGGTGCGGTGATAGACCTGACGACGATCGTGCCGACGCTAAGGATCACCAAAGCCAGCAGGGTGAGATTTCTCAGGTCCCCACCCTGTATCACGCTGATCAGGGCAGCACCCACGCCGAACGGGAAGGCGATGATTGCGCCAATTACCCAGGCCAGGATCGTGGCCAGCAGCAGGATGCCGAATACCCGCCACCACTGCGGACAAACTAACCGCATGGAACGTCCGAGCGCGGCTCGCGCCGAGATCTTCTCCAGCACATACGCCGGAGTGGCTATGGAGAGCGACACCGAGACGAATACCACCAGACACAGGCCGAGCGGGATGAACAGCAGACCTGACAGCACGTTGGCCACGGCTGGGGCCCCTAGCCCGATGCCGATGATCAGCGGGCCCACCGCGACCATCATCGCGGCGAAGATAACCAGCCCGACCAGCAGAGTGACCCCGAACAACCCGGCGAGCCGGGGCCGTATCCTCGACCAGGCCGCAGCGAGTGTCGGACGTCGACCCAGCACCGCCCGCGCCATCACGGTGATAAGCATGCCGCTGAGCAACGTATTCACCAGGTACGACAAAATCCCGCCGCTGGCTATGGTGATTACTTGATCGCTAGAGAACGCATCCGTCAGGCTGGGTGTGGTTCCCAGCCTCGTGTCGGGTAGCCGGTACACCAGCGGCACCTGGATGAGCTGGCTGAACGCGACCACAACGGCGGACAGTCCAAGAGTCGCCTTCGGGCTGGCCCTGAAATAAGACACGGCCCCGTCCAGGATCTCACCGACGCCGAGTGGGCGCAGCGGGATCACTCCTGGATACGGCGGCCGCCCCGGTTCGGTCATCACGGCTCCCCACGCAGTCAGCAGAACCACCACGGTTCGACTTGCCGACCATCGTGACAGCTCGGCCCGAGTTGAGCAGGATAATTGACCGAAGTTGTCGGTCAGGGCAGTCGGCGTCCTAACACCAACGCCGAGCCCATCCCCAGAATCACCAGGATCGCACCGGCGGCCAACCATGGCCGGCTGGCATCGACGCGGCGGATCTCGTAGCCGATCTGCTCCCCCAGGCTTTCGTAAACCTTTTGCAGCTCCTCTTGACTGGCGGCGGTGAAAAACTGGCCACCGGTGATCTGCGCGATCTTGCGCAGCGAGTCGTCGTCCACTGGAACGGGCGTGCTCCGACCGCCGAGGTCAATGCGCCCGATCGAGGTGCCGAAGGAGATCGTGGAGATCGGGATCTTGGACTCAGCCGCCTTGTGCGCGGCGGTGAACGAACCACGCGGCTCATTTTCGCCGTCCGGGCCGGGCAAGGTCTGCTTGCCGTCGCTCATCAGCACGATTCGCGCTGGCGGTGGTCCATCCGCGCTACCGGCTAAGCTGTGGGAGAAGCTGTCGATCGACTGTAGGGCGGCGAAGATCGCTTCCCCGGTGGCGGTCGACTCGGCCAGCTTCAAACCATCGATCGCCCGTTTGACTGGCTCGCGGTCCACGGTTGGCGATACCAGCACAGCGGCTGTGCCGGCGAACGAGATCAGACCCAGGTTGATCCCAGGGGTGAGTCGGTCGGCAAAGCCCTTGGCCGCGACCTGGGCGGCGCTCAACCTGCTTGGGGTGACATCGGTGGCCTGCATGGACAGTGACACGTCGATCGCCAGCAGCACCGTCGCGCGGTTGCGCGGTACCTTCGTCTCGGCGGTTGGGCCGGCCAGCGCCACGGTGAGCAGCACCAGCGCGACGAGCACCAGAGCCGTCGGGACGTGCCGCATCCAGTTCGGCCGGCGCGGCACCACCTTCTCCAGCAGCTCGAGGTTGGTGAACCGCATGACGTCGCGGTGGCGCCGCCGCTGCATCAGCCAGTACCCGACGGCCAGCGCCGCGACCACGAGCAACAGCAGCAGCCACCACGGCTCGGCGAAATTCACCGGCGCACCCCCGGCCGAGCACCCAGACCGGCCCGCCCTGGCGCGGCGGCATCCGACCACTGCCGCTTGCGAGCCACCGCGAAGCGCACCACGTCGACGATCCAGTCCCGGTCGGTACGCAGCACCAGGTGACCCGCCATGCAGCGGCGCAGCGCGGTGGCCACCCGCTCGCGGTGATCAGCGGCGGCCGCGGCGAACTCCCGGCACAGCAGCGGGGTGGCGTCCACCTCACGTTGTCGCCCGGTCTCCGGGTCCGCAAGCACCACCGTTCCGACCTCGGGTAGCTCCAGGTCCCTTGGGTCGAGCACCTCAATGGCCAGCAGGTCATGACGCGCCGAAAGCGCCCGCAGCGACCGTTCCCAGGACAGTTCGCCGAGGAAGTCCGAGATCACCACCGCTAATCCCCGCCGTCTGGGCGGGCGGCGCAGCAGTTCCAGGGCCGCGGCCAAGTCACCTCGCGCCCCCTCGGGGGCACGGGGAGTTTGCGCCACCCGTTGGATCAGGCTCCGCGCGTGCATCAGTCCGCCCTGAGCCGGAACCCGGACCGTGCGTTCGCCGGTGGACACCAGCGCACCGATCCGGTTGCCTCCGCCCTGGGTGAGATAGGCGACGGCGGCGACGGCGGCAATGGCCAAATCGCGCTTCTCACAGCCAGCCGTGCCGAAATCGAGGCTGGCGGATAGGTCAACGACGACCCAGGTTTCCAGCTCGCGGTCGGCGACGGTCTGGCGGATATGCGGCTCGGTGGTGCGAGCGGTGACCGCCCAATCCATCCGCCGGACGTCGTCGCCGGGCTGATATGGCCGAGCCTCCCCCGGCTCGCTGCCCGGCCCGGGTACCAGGCCAATGTGGTTTCCCTGCAGCAGCCCATCCAACCGTCGGCGCACGGTGAGTTCCAGGGTGCGCAAGGCCGCCTCCAGCCGGCCGTCGCGCAGGCTCGGCGGTACTGAAGTGTGGGCGTTTACTACCGAGGTCATGTGGCCGATGCGTACTGTGGCCGCGAGCTCACCTGCGGCAACGGCACGGTTTGAAGTACCCGGGCAATAATGTGGTCAATCGGCACCGCGTCGGCCACCGCGTCGTAGGACAGCACCAGTCGGTGGCGCAGCACGTCCGGCGCGACATCCATGATGTCCTGCGGAAGCACGTAATCTCGCCCTCGGATCAGGCCGAGCGCGCGGGCGGCCGCGACGATGCCAAGGCTGGCTCGGGGAGAAGCGCCGTAGGATACCCAGCCCGCGACATCGGTGAGGCCATGATCGGCTGGGGTGCGCGTGGCCACCACCAGCCGCACCACGTAGTCGACCAGGGCGTGGTGCACGAACACTCCAGAAGCAACGCCCTGCAATCGCACCAGCTCAGCCGGGGTCAGCACCCGCTGCGGGACAGGTGGCTCGACGCCCATCCGGTAGATGATCTCGCGCTCCTCCTCGACATTCGGATACTCGATGATGAGTTTGAAGAGGAACCGGTCGCGCTGGGCCTCAGGCAGCGGATAGACGCCCTCGTTCTCGATCGGGTTCTGGGTGGCCAACACCAGGAAAGGATCGGGCATCGGGAACGTCTGGCCGCCGATCGACAGGTGCCGCTCGGCCATCACCTCGAGCATCGCTGATTGCACCTTCGCCGGCGCCCGGTTGATCTCATCGGCTAACACGAAGTTGGCGACCACCGGGCCTAACTCGACGTCGAACTCTTCCCGCCCCTGCCGATAAATCCGGGTGCCGAGGATGTCGGAGGGCACTAGGTCGGGGGTGAACTGCAGCCGCGCGAAACTGCCGCCGACAACCTTCGCCACAGTCTCCACCGCCAGCGTTTTGGCCACCCCTGGCACACCTTCGAGCAGCAGATGGCCCTTGGCCAGCAGGCCGACCAGCATCCGCTCGACCAAGCGGTCCTGGCCGACGATGATCCGCTTGACTTCGAAGACCGCACGCTCGAGGAGCTCACCCTCCCTGGCAGGGCTGGGCGGGGCCGGCTGTCCCGCACCGACGGTCCCAATATGCTCAGGGTTGGTCACCGCGCGTCTCCTTCCGCCGGGCTCTCCCCGGTGTACCCCGCCAGCGAAGCGGGTGGGCGGTGTGACGGCCGTGAAGCTGTGCCGGCAACGCCCCGCACAGGCTTGCTAGAGCAACCGAGTGACGTAGGGCATCAACTCACCGCCATACCGCACCGGAGTGACCCTCACCTTCCCACCCGAATACGGAGCCTCCACCATCTTGCCGTTACCGATGTAGAGCGCAACATGGTGGACGTTGCCGGGGTTGCCCCAGAACAGCATGTCGCCCGGGCGCATCTCGGAGACCGGGACCTTCTTGCCCGCGTTGTATTGGTAGCCGCTGTAGTGCGGCAACCCGATACCCGCCGCGCCGAACGCGTAGATCATCAGCCCTGAGCAGTCGAAACCGGTCTTGCGGAAGTCGCCATTCGCGTCGGCCTCACCGCCGTCGCGCACGCCCAGAGTCGGCCCTTCGGCGTTTCCCCCACCCCAGGCGTAGGTGACACCGAGCGCAGACAGCGCGCGGTCGATAACTCGCGCTGCCATGCCGCTCCCCGCGCCCGGTCGCCGGGTCGCCGTGCCAGCGGTCAACCTGGCCGCCGCCGCGCGTTGCTCGGCTACCGCCTCGGCGGCCCGCTGTGCCTGATAATCGAGATAGCGCTGCCGACTGGCGCGCAAGGTAGCGTCTTGAGCGGTGAGCACATCGAGTTGATGCTCCAGCGCGACACGTTGCGCTTCGACACCGGCCAGCTTCGTCAGTCCGGCCCGCATCTGAAGTCGGGCATTCGCCACCGCGCCGTCGGCTACCCGCTTGGCGACCTCGGCAGCATGGTGCTTGGCCTGGGCGTCCGCTTGCGCCGCACGCGCGATCGAGTCGACGTTCACCTTGGCCACGCGCGCCTGTTGGAGTGAGTCCAACGCGGCCCGCTGGTCGGCCGCTATCGCCTCGGTCAGCTCGGCCCGCTCTACCAGATCGGTGGCCTCGGTCAGCAGGCTCAGCGAGCCGCTATCCGCGCCTCGCAAGTAGGCGGCGGTGATGAACTCATCCAACCGGCGGTGGGCTTGCTCGATCGCGGCCGCGGCCGCGTCGGTCTCGGCCCGAGTGGCTTGGGCCCGCTGGTTGGCCTCCTCGGCCTGGGCCTGGGCGGCCCGCTGGTCAACCAGCGCCTTGTTCGCCGCTTCCCGCCGGGACTCCAGCTGTGCTCCTAGCTCATCCGCTTCGGCTTGCACCTTGGTGAGTCGGGTGGAAACGGCGGCGACCTCGCCAGCCTTACCCGTGAGATCCCTTTTACTCTGGTCGAGCTGTTGGTCAGTCGGGTTTGACGGAGGCGGAGGCGGCGCCGGGCTGGGCTCGGTCAGGCCGACCCCGGCGCTAGCGATCAATGTGCAGACCAGCAGCGCGGCCACCACCATGCACCGCAGTACGTACCCGCGCACCGAACCCCCACGCGTCCGTGGCTGTGAGACGCGCGGACACTCTCATCCTGCGCACCGAAATCGCGGCATTGACACGTCGGCGGGAGCCAGATGCCACCACTTGGGCGATAGCCAGGCGGGCACTGCGTGCCCTGCCGCGCCCCGATCGCACCTAGAAGGCTGGCTCGTCCCCGAAACTGTGTTCTGAGTGAGGGAATTGCGATTCAAACAGTACAAGCGTACTGTATGGAATATGGTCTCTTGCCTACCAGGCAAGCGCGGCGCGACAGATTGTCGGACGCCCCGCACCACCACCCGGTCTGGCCTTCGTGACCCGATGATAGCCAGGCGCTCGCAGGAGAGGACGCGATGTGAGCATCCACAGCAACGCGCACCCGGACAGCTTCGGCGCTCGGGCCACCCTGGCCGTCGGAGACTCCCAGCACGAGATCTTCCGCCTGTCGGCCGTCGAGGGCGCCTCCCGCCTGCCCTATAGCCTCAAAGTACTGCTGGAAAACCAGCTGCGCACCGAAGACGGTGTCAACGTCACCGAGGGGCACATCAGAGCGTTAGCCGACTGGAACCCGGCGGCCGAGCCGAACACCGAGATCCAGTTCACACCGGCGCGGGTGATCATGCAGGACTTCACCGGGGTGCCGTGCGTGGTCGACCTAGCCACCATGCGCGAGGCGGTCACCGAGCTGGGCGGAGATCCAGCGAAGGTGAACCCGCTGGCTCCGGCCGAGCTGGTCATCGACCACTCAGTGATCATTGACGTATTCGGCAGCCCGGATGCCTTCGCGCGCAACGTCGAGTTCGAATACAGCCGTAACCGGGAGCGCTACCAGTTCCTGCGCTGGGGCCAAGGAGCGTTCGACGAGTTCAAGGTGGTGCCGCCGGGCACTGGCATCGTGCATCAGGTCAACATCGAGCATCTGGCGCGGGTAGTGATGACCCGCGACGGCAAGGCGTATCCGGACACGCTGGTTGGCACCGACAGCCACACCACCATGGTCAACGGCCTCGGCGTGCTCGGCTGGGGTGTCGGCGGCATCGAGGCCGAGGCGGCCATGCTCGGCCAGTCGGTGTCGATGCTTATCCCGAGGGTCGTTGGCTTCAAGCTAACCGGCGAGATCCCATCTGGCGCGACCGCGACCGACGTGGTGCTCACGATCACCGAGATGCTGCGCAAGCACGGTGTGGTGGGCAAGTTCGTCGAGTTCTACGGTGAGGGTGTGGCCGCGGTGCCGTTGGCCAACCGGGCAACCATCGGCAACATGAGCCCGGAATTCGGCTCCACCTGCGCAATCTTCCCGATCGACGCCGAGACCACCCGCTACCTGAAGCTGACTGGCCGTTCCTATACGCAGATCGCGCTGGTCGAGACCTACGCCAAGGAGCAAGGCCTGTGGCACGACCCCGCCGCCGAAGCCCACTACTCCGAGACCCTCGAACTGGATCTGTCCACAGTCGTGCCATCGATCGCCGGGCCAAAGCGACCGCAGGACCGCATTGCGTTGATCCAGGCGAAACAGGCGTTCCGCTCGGCGCTGAGCAGCTATGCCAAGGGAGCCCCGGCCACGTCCCCCCTCGACGAGGCGGTCGAGGAGACGTTTCCGGCGAGTGACCCGACCGCGACCGGCAACGTCTCCAACGGCAGGGACACGCCCCACGTGTCGGTCTCGGCGGCGGCCGGCACGCTGGGTCGGATCAGCTCACCCACCCCGGTGAAGCTGTCCTCGGGCACTGAGTTCGAGCTCGACCATGGCGCGGTGGTGATCGCCTCCATCACCTCATGCACCAACACGTCCAATCCCTCGGTAATGCTGGGCGCGGCGCTGCTGGCCCGCAACGCGGTCGATGCCGGGCTGACGGTGAAACCGTGGGTGAAGACCTCGATGGCACCGGGATCGCAGGTCGTCACCGACTACTACGAAAAATCGGGGCTGTGGCCGTACCTGGAGAAGCTGGGCTACCACCTGGTCGGCTACGGCTGCACTACCTGTATCGGCAACTCCGGCCCGCTGCCGGAGGAGATCTCGGCGGCGGTCAACGAGGTCGACCTGTCCGTGGTGTCGGTTTTGTCCGGTAACCGGAACTTCGAGGGCCGGATCAACCCGGACGTCAAGATGAACTACCTGGCCTCACCGCCGCTGGTCATCGCTTACGCGTTAGCCGGCACCATGGACTTCGACTTCGAGAACCAACCGCTGGGTACTGGTCCCGACGGCAACGCTGTCTACTTGCGCGATATCTGGCCCGGCCCAGCCGACGTCCAGCGGGTAATCGACGACGCGATCAACCAGGAGATGTTTGCCAAGGACTATGCGGACGTCTTCACCGGCGACGAGCGGTGGCGCGCCCTGCCCACGCCCGAGGGTGACATCTTCGAGTGGGACACCGAGTCAACCTACGTGCGCAAGCCTCCGTACTTCGAGGGTATGTCCGCCGAGCCGGACCCGGTCACGGACATCACCGGCGCTCGGGTGCTCGCGCTGCTGGGTGACTCGGTCACCACCGACCACATCTCCCCCGCCGGTTCGATCAAGGCCGACACGCCGGCCGGGCTTTACCTCATCGAACACGGCGTGGACAAGCGGAACTTCAACTCCTACGGTTCCCGCCGAGGCAACCACGAGGTGATGATCCGGGGCACATTCGCCAACACCCGGCTGCGCAACCAGCTGCTCGATGACGTTGCCGGTGGTTACACCCGTGACTTCACCCAGGTCGGGGCACCGCAAGCCTTCATTTACGACGCCGCGCGGAACTATGCGGCGGCCGGCACGCCATTAGTGGTGCTGGGAGGTAAGGAGTACGGCTCAGGTTCATCGCGCGACTGGGCGGCCAAGGGTACCGCGCTGCTGGGCGTCCGCGCGGTAATCGTGGAGTCGTTCGAGCGGATCCACAGGTCGAACCTGATCGGCATGGGCGTGCTGCCGCTACAGTTTCCAGCCGGCTCGTCAGCGGCGTCGCTCGGACTGGACGGCACCGAGACCTACGACATCAGCGGGGTCACCGCGCTGAACGACGGTTCCATCCCGGCCACCGTGCATGTGACGGCGACGCGTGAAGGCGGCAAGGCGGTGGAATTCGACGCCGTGGTGCGTATCGACACCCCGGGCGAGGCGGACTATTACCGCAACGGCGGCATTTTGCAGTACGTGCTGCGCCGCATGCTGCGCGAGTAGCCGACCAGCAAGACGCGACCGGCCGAGCGCCTGGCCGCCCGACGGCCCCTGCCCACCCCCTAGCCAGCGGTGGCCAGCGAAAGACCAAACCGCTGCGCTGTATCAGTCCACCACTCGGTCAGCTCAAACCCCGCGGCGGCCAGTTCAGCCCGTACCCCTTCGGCCCGGAATTTCGCCGAAGTCTCGGTGCGCATTTCTTCGCCTGCCGCGAACGGCACTTCCAGCCCGAGCTCCACGACACGCACCGTCAGGCGGTGTCGCGCGCGCAACCGCATCTCGATCCACTCTCGTTCGGCGTCCCACAGCGCAACATGCTCGAAGGCCTCCGGAACGAAGTTCGCGCCCAGCTCCCGGTTGAGCACCCGCAAGACATTGCGGTTGAACTCAGCCGTGACACCTTGCTCGTCGTCGTACGCCGCCACCATAACCGCTGGGTCGATCACCAGACCGGTACCGAGCAATAGCTGCTCACCTGAACGCAGCATCTGCCTGACCGCGCGCAGGAACACCGCCCGGTCGCCCGGCATCAAGTTACCGATAGTCCCGCCCAGAAAGGCCAGCAGCCGCTTGCCGTCGGCGGGAATCTGAGAGAGGTGACGGGTGAAGTCACCGACGATGCCGTGCACAACCAGCCCGGGATATGCCGCCGCCAGCGAATCGATGGCGTCCCGGAGGGCAGCCTCGGATACGTCCAGCGGCAGGTATCGGCGCAACGTGCCGACCGAGCTCAGCGCATCCAGTAGCAAACAGGTTTTCTCTGACGAACCCGAACCCAGCTCGACGAGGCACTCCGCGCGCGAGGCGGCCGCAATCTCGCCAGCCCGAGCGAGCAGGATCTCGTGCTCAGCGGCGAACGGATAGTACTCGGGCAGTTTGGTAATGAGCTCGTACAGCTGGCTGCCAGCGGCGTCATAAAACCACTTGGGTGGCAGCATCTTCGGGATGGCGGTCAGGCCTTTCCTAACGTCCGACCGCAACGTGGCTGACCACTCGGACTCAGTCAAATAGACATCAAGCACAGCGGTAGTCATGGAGTTTCCTTTCGAGAAGTAGCGAGAGTCCTTGGTCTCAACCGGTCGAAGCCCTCGATAGGTCGGATCATGGCGCCTTGCGCGGCGGTCCCGAAAAGCAGGTAACCGTTGGGTACCGGGATCCAATCCGGCTGATCGTCGTGACTTTCAGACGCCACCACCAAGCCATCGGGGCTGGACCGGCTCACCAACGCGTGGCCCCATGCTGTGGCGTAGACCGTGGCGCCATCGGTGAGCAGCAGGTTCAGCCGAGAGCCCGGCGCGGCATCCGCAACTGCCGTGACCAGCTGGACCAGAGCACGCGCGGGGTCGACATCAGCGCGCAACTGGTGGCGCGCTAAGGCCCACAGCAGCGCGGAGTCGGTCGGCGCGTCCAATGTGATCAGATCGGTGATCGGCAGCGTCGCGGCCAGCGCAGCCACTGACCTGGGCCAGCCGGTTACTACCCCGTTGTGGCTAAACAGCCAGCGACCCTCGGTGAACGGTGCGCAGGCGGTGTGTACTAGGGCCATTCCTTCGGTGGCTGACCTGATCGCGGCGAGCACCCCGCATGCTTCGGTGGCCGAGGCAATCTGGGCGAACGATTCGTCCGCCCACAGCGGCCGAGAGCTGCGATACCGCACCGGCAGACGGCCAGCCCGCAGCCCAGACAACGGATACCAGCCCACTCCGAAGCCGTCAGCGTTGATTGTCGCGCCGCCGCGCATGTCTCTTGGCTGGTAGGACTGCCGCAGCAGACCGTGCTTCGGCGTCAGTACAAGATCCGCGAGGTAACGTGGCGCACCGAGATAGGCCAGGTGGCGGCACACCCCGCTATCCCCCGACCCGGCCGGCGCGAACCTCGGCAGGGCTCGCGTCGCGGGCGCAGCGGAAGCCGGCGAAGATCTGTCGGCGGATCGGGTGGTCCCAGTTGCGGAAAGTGCCTCGGATCGCCGCCGGCGCGGTGCCGAACGAGCCACCACGCAACACCCGATAGTCGCCACCGAAGAACACCTGCGAGTACTCCGGGTACGGGAACGCCTCGAAGCCCGGGTATGGGTGCCAGCCCGAGGAGGTCCACTCCCAGACGTCGCCGATCAGCTGATGTACGCCCAGCGGAGAAACTCCGTCGGGATAAGCACCTACCGGAGCCGGAGTGAGATGGCGCTGGCCGAGATTCGCGTGTCCAGGTGTGGGGTCGTCATCGCCCCATGGGTAGCGTCGTGAGCGACCAGTGGCTGGATCCCACCGAGCCGCCTTCTCCCACTCCGCTTCGGTAGGCAGCCGCTTGCCGGCCCAGGCCGCATAGGCCGCCGCTTCGTGGAAGCACACGTGCACCACGGGCACGTCGGGCTGAACCGGCTCCAGCACGCCAAATCGGCGCCGCCACCATTGACCGCCCCCGTCTCGCTGCCAGAACTGGGGCGCTTCCAGGCCAGCCGCCAGCTGGTAGCGCCAACCGTCCTCGCTCCACCAGCGCCGGTCGCGGTAGCCGCCGGCGGCGATGAACTCGGCGTACTGCCCATTGGTGACCGGCGTCGTATCGATCACGAACGCGGGTAACTCGACCCGGTGCGCTGGGCGTTCATTGTCCAACGCCCACGGCTCTGACGAAGTACCCATGGTAAACACCCCAGCCGGCACCAACACCTCAGCCGGCGCCACCGGCGCGAGCGGCGACGGCAGCGGCTCACCGTGTAACACCGGCGCGCCGAGCCGCAGCTGGTGGGTGGCCAACATGGTCTCGTCATGCTGTTGCTCGTGCTGCACGATCATGCCGAAGGCAAACGCGTCCTCCACCAGCCGACGGCCGTGCAGCGGGCTGCGTGCCAGCACGTCCAACGCCTTCTGCCTGACCTCAGCCACGTACTGGCGGGTGTCGGCCGGGGTGAGCAGCGGTAGATTCACCCGGCTGGACCGAGAATGCTGGAACGCGTCATACAGACCGTCGATCTCCGGGCGCGTCGGTTGCCGACCGCCTACGTCGCGGACCAGCCACAGCTCTTCCTGGCTGCCGACGTGGGCGAGGTCCCACACCAGCGGGGACATCAACACCGAGTGTTGGCGGACAAGGTCGGCGTCGTCGAGCGAGTCGGTCAGCATGGCGCTACGAGCCCGGCTGAGGGTGAGCTGCTCCACGACGTGGCTACGCAACTGCTCAGTGTCCAGGGTGGGCAACGAAAGGGATCGTCTGTTCATGTGCGCGCCCCCGGCTGGTCAGCAACGAACGGTTCAACGGCGTCGTCGGCGGGGCAGCGTCCCCGCATCACCCAGCCCTGCACGAACCGCTCGACCAAGTCGTGGACCGGCCCGAAGCCGATGACGGCCGGCAGTGCCTCGACCGCCAGGGTGAAGACGGCCACGGCCGCTTTGGCCAGCTCCGGATCGGCCAATCCAATCCGCGCCGCCGCTACCCAGCGGTCAGCGACCGGCAGGCACGACTCGAGCACAGCCGCGCTGACCGTCGGTGTGGACAACACCGCTGCCAGCACCACCGCCGGCACCACCCACTGCTGACCGGGCTGAGCATCCAGGTAGCGCACTTCGAAGTGACCCTGTGGACGCACCGGTGGGAACAGCGTCGACAGATGCAGATCGAGGTCGGCGGTGGTTGGTGGGCTCGGCAGGGCGCCATCCAGCCAGTCGGCGAAGGTAACTCCGGTCGGCGCGTCCCAGGAAGCCCCGGCGCGCCGAAGACACAGCAGCTCGGCTTCCATCACTCGGCGCGCGTAGCTAATGGCCGGATCGTCGACGGACAGATCGGGCGGGACCGTTCGTGGCGGATCAAGCGCCCACCAGCAGGCCATTCGAGACGATTTCCAACCGGTGCGCTGGCCGTGCAGCACCGGGGAATTGGCGAACGCGGCAAGCAGCACGGGCCCTACCGCATGCAGCACGGTCCAGCGTTGCCACAGGTCAGTTCGCTCGCCGAGGTCGAAACACGGCTGAACCGCCGCCGTGGAGCACATCATGCTGCGTCCGTGCGGACCGATCCGGTCGAATGCCGCTTCCATCGCCGAGTACCTTGGTACTGTCAGCAATCGCCGAGGTGGGCCAGCCGGGTCACTCGCGTAGGGACTGGGATGAAGACCGTGCTGGCGAAGCCGGGTATGCAGCATGCCGCTGTCTGACTCAACCGCGTCGAACAGCGACTCGATATTGGGGAATGGCGAACTGGCGAGCTCAACCTGGCCGCCCGGTTCGACGGTGACCAAGGAGCCGGCGGGCAGCGGTAATGCCGGAGACCGCGGGTCAAGCGTGTGCGGAGTATGGGGCCCGAGCGCCGCGACCAGCGCCTTGGCATCGAGCGGAGCGGCACAACCAGGTGATCGGCTCAGCAGCCACTCAAGTTCCACACCAACCAGTCTCGGCGGCCCGTGCTTGAAACACACCGACGCCACATACGCTTCCGCCTGATCACGATCGCGCAGTACCTCCGTGGCGTGGCTGGCTGACGTGTCGTCGGGCCCGAACCTCAGCGCTGTTGTCTTGGAGGACATCGTTTACCGCCTCGCACGAGTGAACATGTTGGTCATCCGTCGACGCTACACACAGGGTCCGACAGAAGCAGTATGAGCTTCTTACGCAATCCGTACATCCGGCCTATTAGCGGCTAGGCTGGACCGGTGCCCCGTGTGACTGCTAGTCACTTGATCGCCCGCCGTGAGCAAATCCTCACTGCGGCGCGGGCTTGTTTCAGTCGGTATGGCTATGAGGGCGCGACCGTAAGACGTCTGGAAGAAGCCACCGGACTGTCCCGAGGAGCGATCTTTCACCACTTCAAGGACAAGGAGGCACTGTTCATCGAGCTGGCCCGGTTGGATGCTCAGCGGATGGCGCAAATCGTTGCGCGTCACGGCCTGGTCCAGATCATGCGGGACGTGCTGGCGGATGCGGCGGAAGACGAGGGCAGCGTCAGCTGGTTGGGCACCCGGCTGGAGGTATCCCGGCGATTGCGTACCGACCCGGCGTTCCGAACCGAGTGGAAGCAGCAAGCGAGCGAGCTAACTCACGCGGTTCAGGAGCGGTTGACGCGCCAGCGCGACGCTGGTGTCGTCCGAGCCGACGTGCCGATCAGCGTGCTCACCACCTACCTCGAGCTCACGTTCGAAGGACTCGTCTCGCACCTGGCCATGGGCTTACCGATCGAAGGCCTAAGCGCGGTACTGGATGTGGTGGAAAGCAGCGTCCGCCGCCTCTCCTGACGCGCCGTCCGCACTGCCGGATCGACTCCGAGCAATCCAGCCTGGCAGGCGGACACCGCGCCCAGCGTCACGCACCACATGCACGTGATCGTGATTACTTCTTTTTGGTGCGAGTAGCCCCACCGCGACCGCGCAGCTGGACTCCGGTCTCGGTGAGTACCCGGTGCACGAACCCGTAGGAGCGACCGGTCTGTTCAGCAAGGGCTCGGATGCTAGCACCCTTCTCGTACTTCTTTTTGAGATCGGTCGCTAGCTTGTCACGCTGGGTGCCGGTGATCCGGGCACCCTTCTTCAGGTCGGCCACGCGGTCGCCCTCCTTCGCTGGTCAGAAATAGCCTGTCAACCTCTCGTGCGACATCATGATCTACGGAGCCTGATCCACACCAGGAGATCGACAGGGGTATCGGTGAACGGTTGGGCCAAATGGCTTTCGCGTCCGGGTGATCATTGTACGCATTCGAGTGACGGGACGGAAAGCGTCCCGTGATCAGGCCAAAGAGACGAGTTCCAGATAGTCGGGTGACCAGTGGTCCTCGGTGCCTTCCGGCAGTATGATCACCCGCTGTGGGTTCAGGGCCCGAGCCGCGCCAGGATCGTGAGTAACCAGCACCACCGCGCCTTCGTAACGGCGCAGCGCGTCCAGCACCTGCTCGCGGCTGACCGGGTCGAGGTTGTTCGTCGGCTCGTCCAACAGCAACACATTGGCCGCCGAGCTCACTAACCCCGCCAACGCGAGGCGCGTCTTCTCCCCGCCAGACAGCGTGCCAGCGATCTGCTCCAGCTGATCTCCGGAAAACAGAAAAGCCCCCAGCAAAGTGCGCAGTCGCTGTTCCGGCACGTCCGGAGCCGCGTGCCGGATGCACTCCCACACCGTGGCCTCCAGATCGAGGGTCTCGTGTTCCTGGGCGTAGTAGCCCAGGCGCAGCCCGTGCCCCGGCACAACCTCTCCGCTATCTGGAGATTCGTTACCGGCAAGCAACCGCAGCAGGGTGGTTTTCCCAGCGCCGTTGAGCCCGAGTACCACCACCCGGCTGCCCCGGTCGACGGCCAGATCGACCCCGGCGAAAACCTCCAGCGAGCCGTAGGACTTCGTCAAGCCCTCGGCGCTCAACGGCGTGCGCCCGCATGGAGCGGGCTCCGGGAATCGGATCTTGGCCACTTTGTCGTTGCGCCGGGTCGGTTCCAGACCCGCCAACATGCTGTCCGCGCGGCGAACCATGTTCTTGGCCGCGACCGCCTTGGTCGCCTTGGCTCCCAGCTTGTCCGCCTGAAGCTTCAGCGCGGCGGCCTTCTTCTCCGCGTTGGCACGCTCACGGCGGCGCCGCGTCTCGTCGGTGGCTCGCGCGTCCAAGTAACGCTGCCAAGACATGTTGTAGGCGTCGATCTCGCCACGCGTGGCATCCAGGAACCAGACCTTATTCACCACATTGGCTAGCAGGTCGGTGTCGTGGCTGATCACCACCAAACCACCCTCGTGGCGTTGCAGGAACGAACGCAGCCAGGAGATGGAGTCCGCGTCCAGATGGTTGGTCGGTTCATCGAGCAGCAGGGTGGTGGCCGAGCGTCCACCGACACCAGCGTCGCTGGCGGCGTACAAAATGCGAGCCAGTTCCACCCGCCGACGTTGCCCACCGGACAGCGTCGCTAGCGTCTGTCCCAGCACCCGGTCGAGTAGCCCAAGGTGTGCGCAGATCCGAGCCGCCTCGCTTTCGGCCGCGTACCCACCCAACGCGGAGAACCGCTCCTCGGTCCGACCATACGCTCGGACCGCTCGATCTCGCTCCGCGCCGTCGACCAGCTCGGCCATCGCGGACTGTGCCTTCTCCATTTCACGCAGCAACTGGTCCAGCCCCCGCGCGGACAACACCCGGTCCTTGGCGGTAACCGATAGGTCCCCCTCCCGAGGATCCTGCGGTAGATAGCCCACCGCGCTTGATGCCTCGGCTCGACCGCCATAGGGCTTGCTCTCGCCAGCGAGCACCCGCATGGTCGTGGTCTTGCCCGCGCCATTGCGACCCACCAGCCCGATACGGTCGCCCGGAGCGACGCGCAGCGTGGCGCCCGCGACCAGGACCCTAGCGCCCGCGCGCAGCTCCAGGTCGGTGGCAATAATCATTCTGGGGAAGCTCCCTCGGAAAGTGTGGTGGACAGAACGCAGCGCCCACCGGCCGCAACCGGCGGGCGACGAGGCGGATCAGCTCGTCCGAACCACAACCACAGTGTAAGGGAAGGGCTCCACCCGATTAGGGTCGGTGAGCATGACCGACGTCACGAGCCTTTCGACCGATCAGCCCGATCAACTCGCCGACCTCGCTGATCGCGCGGGCGACCTCACCGGGCGTGCCGCGCTGGTCACCGGCGCCAGCAGAGGAATTGGGTACGCGATCGCGGCCGAGCTGCTCTCCCGGGGTGCCTCGGTGACCATCACCGCTCGGAAACCGGACGAGCTCACACGGGCTGTCGAATCACTGGCCGCTGTGGCCGGTGGGCCAAAGCGAGTGCTCGGGTTGCCCGGTAACGCCGGCCACGCCGAGGCTCGCGAACAGGCCGTGACTCGCACCGTTGACGAGTTCGGCGGACTGCACATTCTGGTCAACAACGCCGGAATCAACCCGGTGTACGGATCTCTGATGGATGCGGATCTCGACGCCGTTCGGAAGATCTTCGATGTCAACGTGGTGGCCGCACTCGGCTACCTGCAGCAGGCGTATCGAACATGGATGGGCGAGCATGGCGGAACGGTGGTCAACGTGGCTTCCTCGGCCGGACTGCGCTCCACCGGTGCGATCGCCGCTTATGGCGCGTCGAAGGCAGCACTGATCAGGTTGACCGAGGAGCTGGCTTGGCAGCTCGGGCCGGGCATTCGGGTCAATGCGGTGGCTCCGGCTGTGGTCAAGACAAAGTTCGCATCCATACTCTATGAGCGCGGCGAGGACGAGGTAGCTCGGACGTACCCGATGAAGCGCCTCGGGACGCCTGAGGACGTGGCGGCATTGGTTGGGTTCCTGGTGTCTGACGCGGCGTCCTGGATCACCGGAGAGACCGTGCGGGTGGACGGCGGTGCGCTGGCGCGCCCGTGAGTGGCGAGTACGGCTTTAGCCGTACTCGCCACTCACGGGCGCTTTCGGCGCATCATGACGTGCTGATCGCCGGGGCCGGACCGGCGGGTCGCGCGCTCGCCGCCGCGTGCGCCGAGCGCGGGCTGCGCACATGCGTGCTGGATCCGGCGCCGCATCGGCCGTGGCGGGCCACCTATGGGGCGTGGTGTGACGAGCTACCTGCCGAACTGCCGGACGAGGTGATCGCGGCTCGCGCCCGAGGTCGAGCCATCGCGTGTACCGCTCACGTGCTGAACCGGGACTACGCCGTGCTCGATCCGCTCGCGCTGCGCGAACATCTCGACCACCGGATGACGACCGCCGGGGTGTGCCTCCAGCGCGGCCGAGCCCGGCCTGGCTATGTACCACCGGCCCGGGTGGTCATCGATGCCGGCGGTGCCGGCCAGCCGCTGAGCCAACGCCGGACCAGTGGGGCACCGGCTGAACAGACCGCGTTCGGGCTGATGGTGCCGGCCGAGCTTGCCGAGCCGGTATTGGCCGAGGGCGAGGCGCTGTTCATGGACTGGCGCCCGGCACCCGGCCCGAGCGAATACCCGACCTTCCTGTATGCCGTGCCGCTCGGCCACGGGCAGGTGTTGTTGGAGGAGACCTCGTTGGCTCGCCGTCCCGGGCTAGCTATTGATGTCCTGGTTCGGCGGCTGCGTGCGAGGTTAGCCGCGCATCGGATCACGCCACCGGACGGTGTCAAGCATGAGGTGGTGCGCTTCCGATTGGACGTGCCTCGGCATCAGACACCCGGGGTGCTCGGCTTCGGGGCAGCGGCCCCGCTGACCCACCCTGCCACGGGATACCAGCTGGCCGCCACGTTGCGCTTGGCACCGATGGTGGCTGAGGCGCTGATCGATCATTGGGCGGACGGGCCGAACGCGGCGTTGGCTGCCGCGACCGCCGCGCTGTGGTCGCCCGGGGCCCGCATGACCCATTCGTTACGCGAGCGGGGGCTGGAGAGCTTGCTGAGGCTGCCACCCACGTTGCTGCCTCAGTTCTTCGAGGGCTTTTTCACCCTCGCAACCCGTCGCCAGGAGGCTTATCTCAGCGATCGGGACCATCCGCTAGCCACATTGGCCGCGATGACTGGGCTCTTCGCCACCACACCGTGGCCTGTGCGGCTGTGCCTGATCAAAGGCTGTGCCTAATCAAAGGCTGTGCCTGATGCTTCCCGCCTCATCACACACGCGCAGCCAGGTTGCGGTCCTGGTGGACCGCAACCTGGCTGCTGCCCTAGAGCCTGACGAGGCCTACCGCGTCAGGCTCCGTCAGTCTGCGGTGCGCGGATACCCGTCACCTTCAATTCTGGGGTTTGACTTCGGGCTAGGCACTAGCCGCCAAGCCATCGGTGGCTCGCGGTAGGTCCTGTCTTGACCTGGCCGGCCGGCCCCTGCCGCGCTTGAACGGGATCACTCGACCCCGCTCGAAGATTTCGCCGCCCCAGACCCCCCATGGTTCACGCCGGCTCAGTGCCGCCGCTAGGCACTGACGGCGAATCGGGCACTCCTGACACAACTCCTGCGCCCGACCGAGTCGGTCGGGTCCTTCAGCAAACCACATATCCGCGTCCTCGGTCCGACACGGAAGGGCCCTCTCTGACCCCGGCATAACGGAAATCAAGACATCCACTGCGGACGGGAAATCAACATCCCAGTCAGGTGTCACGCTTCCGCTATTGATCCGGACTGTCGCGATCGACACTGTGTTACCCCCTCGTTCGATTGAGCGCCTAAAGCCGCTCAATGACACACTGCCGGGTGACAGCCCGCCATGCGTCCACCTCACGGACCGATCCGTCTCCTCCTTAAGGTGGACTTCGTCGGATCCGTGAACGGAATCGTCGTCGATCTGTTATACGCGCTAGGGTGCCGTTCGTTTGGGGGGGCACAGCAGCACTCATCAGCGCGGGACGCGATCGTGTGATCAGACTGTAAAGCCGAGCGCCCGCAGCTGCTCTCGACCATCTTCAGTAATCTTGTCCGGCCCCCACGGCGGCATCCACACCCAGTTAATGCGCACGTCATCCACAAGGCCGCCGCCAGGAGTCGTGACCAACGCGGACCGAGTTTGGTCCTCAATGACGTCGGTCAGCGGACACGCCGCCGAGGTCAAGGTCATGTCGATGGTCGCCACTCTGGCTTCGTCAACCCGAATGTCGTAGACCAGACCGAGATCCACCACATTGATACCGAGCTCGGGGTCGACCACGTCACGCATCGCCTCCTCGAGGTCTTCAAGGCTCGGCGCCTCGGCGCCCGCGCCTGGAGGGATCCCGGTAGCACCCCGGGTCACGTCATGCGCGAGTTTGGCTGACGGTGTGTCGGTCATCTGCCTGCTCCATTCTGCGATGGTCCGGCTGGCGCCTCGACTGCCCGCGCGACGGCGTCTTGGTAAGCCATCCAGCCGAGCAGCGCGCATTTCACCCGGGCCGGGTACTTCGCGACCCCGGCGAACGCCACCGCGTCGCCGAGCACGTCCTCGTCCGGCTCAACCGCTCCTCTGCCCTGCACCATGTGCTTGAACGCACCCACGATATGCATCGAATCCGCCACGGTGCATCCCACTACCAGGTCGGTGAGCATCGAGGTAGCGGCTTGGCTGATCGAGCAGCCCAGCGCGTAGTATGAGATGTCCGCGACCACGGGCTCGCCGGTCGAGTCTCTCTTCAGCGCCACCCGCAGCGTCACCTCGTCTCCGCAGGTAGGGTTGATCTGGAACGACTCGGCGTCGAACGGCTCCCGCAGCCCGGCACCGTGCGGGTTGCGGTAGTGGTCCAGAATGATCTCCTGGTACATCTGGCTGAGCCGCATCAGCCCACACCAAAGAACGTCTGCGCGGCGCGCACGCCGTCCACCAGTGCATCAACCTCGTGCAGAGTGTTGTACACGGCGAAGGTGGCCCGCACTGTCGCGGCCACCCCGAACCGCCGGTGCAGCGGCCATGCACAGTGATGCCCCACTCGAACCGCGACGCCTCGGTCATCCAGGACCTGGCCGACGTCGTGGGCATGGACCCCTTCAACCAGGAACGACACCGCTCCGCCCCGGCTGACCAGCTCGGTTGGCCCGACAATGCGTACCCCGGGCACGTCGGCCAACCGGACTAACGCGGCTTCGGTCAATTCACGTTCATGCTCAGCGACCGTAGCCATGCCGATCGAGTTGAGATAGTCCACAGCGGCGGCCAATCCGACCGCCTGCGAGGTCATCGGCACACCGGCCTCGAACCGCTGCGGTGGCGGTGCGTAGGTAGAACCCTCCATGCGGACCAGTTCGATCATTGAGCCACCGGTGAGGAACGGCGGCATGGCCGCCAGCAGCTCCGCGCGGCCGTACAACACACCGATACCAGACGGTCCGAGCATCTTGTGCCCGGAGAACACCGCGAAATCCACTCCGAGCTCGGCCAGGTCGACCGGCGAGTGTGGCACGGATTGACAGGCATCCAGCAACACGAGAGCGCCGACCGCCCTGGCCCGAGCGACCAGTTCTTTGACCGGGTTAACCGTGCCCAGCACGTTGGACTGATGACTAAACGCAACCAGCTTCGTGTGCTCGCTGATCGGGTCGTCGTCGAGATCGAGCCGGCCGGCGGAGGTGACCCCGAACCACCGAAGGGTAGCCCCGGTGCGGCGGCACAACTCCTGCCAGGGCACCAGGTTGGCGTGGTGCTCCATCTCGGTGACCACAATCTCGTCATCCGGCCCCAGCGCGAAGCGAGCGGCCGCGTATGCGTCCACCGCGCCGATACTGGCGTTGCCCAACGAGTAGGCCACCAGGTTTATCCCTTCGGTGGCGTTTTTCGTGAACACCACCTCGTTTGGCCGGGCGCCCACGAACGCCGCGATTCTAGCCCGCGCGGACTCATAAGCATCGGTGGCCTCCTCGGCGAGCTGATGCGCGCCACGGTGCACGGCGGCGTTGTGCTGCTCGAGGAATGCCCGCTCGGCGTCGAGGACCTGTCGAGGCCGCTGCGAGGTAGCCCCGGAATCGAGGTAGACCAACGGGCGATTGTCTCGGACGGTGCGAGACAACAGCGGGAAGTCGGCTCGCAGCTTGGCGACGTCGAGCGGGCTCACGGCGCGGCGACCCCGACGCCGGCAAACTGGACGTAACCGTGCTCCTCCAGCTCGTGAGCGAGCTCCGCGCCACCGGAGCTGACAATCCGGCCACCGGCAAACACATGCACCACGTCGGGAGTGATGTACTTGAGGATTCGAGTGTAATGCGTGATCAACAGCACGCCGACGTCACCGCTGGCACGGTAGCGGTTGATGCCCTCCGAGACCACCCGCAACGCGTCCACGTCCAGCCCGGAGTCGGTCTCGTCCAGTACCGCGATTCTGGGCTTGAGCAACGCCAGCTGCAGCACCTCATGGCGTTTCTTCTCCCCACCGGAGAACCCCTCGTTCACGCTGCGCTCAGCGAACGCCGGGTCGATGTCCAAATCGTTCATCGCAGTCTTGACCTCTTTGACCCAGGTCCGCAACTTTGGTGCCTCACCACGCACCGCGGTGGCCGCCGTGCGCAGGAAGTTCGACATCGACACTCCGGGCACTTCGACCGGGTACTGCATGGCCAGGAACAGCCCGGCCCGGGCGCGTTCGTCAACGCTGAGCGAGAGCACGTCTCGGCCGTCCAGGAGGATCTCACCGGAGGTGACCTCGTACTTGGGATGACCGGCGATCGCGTACGCAAGAGTCGACTTACCGGACCCGTTAGGGCCCATGATCGCGTGGGTCTCGCCGGACTTCACGGTGAGGTCGACGCCGCGCAGGATCTCCTTCGCCTCGACGTCGGACCCGACTCCGGACGCCGCGCGCACCTCGACGTGCAGATCCTTGATCTCCAAGGTGGCCATCTGTGCTGGTACTCCAAGGTATGTGGTGGGAGGTAGGTACTACCGATCGACAACGGTCAGCTCGGCCTCAACGGCCGCCTCCAGCCGCTCGCGCACCGCTGGAATAGTGATCTTGTTGATGATCTCGCTGAAGAAGCCACGCACCACCAATCGGCGCGCGATGGTCTCTGGAATGCCCCGAGAGCGCAGATAGAACAGCTGCTCGTCGTCGAACCGGCCGGTGGCGCTGGCATGCCCGGCGCCGGCGATCTCGCCGGTCTCGATCTCCAGGTTCGGCACTGAGTCAGCCCGGGCACCCTCGGTGAGCAACAGGTTGCGGTTCAGTTCGAACGTATCGGTGCCTTCCGCTTCGGCGCGGATCAACACGTCACCGATCCACACCGTGTGCGCCGAGCCACCCTGCAGAGCGGCCTTGTAGACCACATTGGAGCGGCAGCGCGGCACCGCATGGTCCACCAGCAGCCGGTGTTCGAGGTGCTGACCGGCGTCGGCGAAGCTCAGTCCGGCCAGCTCGACATCCCCGCCGGGGCCGGTGAAGCGCACCACTGGGCTGATCCGCACCAGGTCACCACCCAGGCTCACTGTGATAGCACGCAGCATCGCATCCCGCGCAATGTGGAAGTACTGAGCCCCCACATGCACAGCATCGCCAGCCCAGTCGTCGATCATCACCAGGGTCAGCCGCGCGGCGTCGGCCAGGACCACTTCGAGGTTGTCCGCGACCGTGCCGGAGCCCCGGTAGTCCAGCACCACAACCGCTTCGGTGTGGGTGGCTGCCCGCAACTGCAGGTGCGCCAGCGCCGTGCGGCCCTCACCCGGCCCGGTCACGCTCACCATCACCGGGTCGGGCTGACCGTCGATGCTGATCACGTGCGCTTTTGGCGCTCGCGACCAGGCCAGCGCGGCCACCCGGTCAGCCGGCGCGCCGCCCTGCCCGATCCGGTGGTCGTCGCGGCTCACCGTCTCCACGGTGGCCCCGTCAGTCACCCCCTCAACGCACACCTCAATGGCGCCATCTATCGCCGCCGAGCCATCGTGCAGCCCTCGCAGCCGGCGCATCGGGGTGAACCGCCAGTTCTCCTCGCGCCCGCTGGGCACCTCGAACGCCTCGACGTCGTAGGAGGTGAACCGCTCCCTCGCCGACGCCATCGGCGCCAGGCCAGCGCTTTCATTCGCTCCCGCGAGCTCCGGCGCCAGCCCGGCGACTTCCCATACCGTCATCCGACGGAACCCTCCATCTGCAACTCGATCAGCCTGTTCAGCTCCAGCGCGTACTCCATGGGCAGTTCGCGGGCGATCGGCTCGACGAACCCACGCACCACCATGGCCATTGCCTCGTCCTCGGTCAGCCCCCGGCTCATCAGGTAGAACAGCTGGTCCTCACTGACCTTGGACACCGTCGCCTCGTGGCCCATGGTCACGTCGTCGGTGCGGATGTCCACGTAGGGGTAGGTGTCACTGCGGCTGATCGTGTCGACTAGCAGCGCGTCGCATTTGACCGTGCTACGGCTGTGATGTGCCCTTGGGTTGACCCGCACCAGACCGCGGTAGGAGGTCCGGCCGCCGCCCCGGGCCACCGACTTGGAAATGATCGTGGAACTGGTGTTCGGCGCGAGGTGAGTCATCTTGGCTCCGGCGTCCTGGTGCTGGCCCTCGCCCGCGAAAGCGATGGACAACACTTCGCCCTTGGCGTGCTCGCCCATCAGCAGCACGGCCGGATACTTCATGGTCACCTTGGAGCCGATGTTGCCGTCGATCCACTCCATGGTGGCGCCCGCCTCAGCCTTGGCCCGCTTAGTCACCAGGTTGTAGACGTTGTTCGACCAGTTCTGGATCGTGGTGTAGCGACAGCGACCACCCTTCTTCACGATGATCTCCACCACCGCGCTATGCAGTGAATCGGACGAGTAGATTGGCGCGGTGCAACCCTCGACGTAGTGCACGTAGGCGTCTTCGTCGACGATGATCAGTGTCCGCTCGAACTGGCCCATGTTCTCTGTGTTGATCCGGAAGTAGGCCTGTAGCGGGATGTCGACGTGCACGCCCTTCGGGACGTAGATAAACGACCCACCAGACCAGACCGCACCGTTGAGCGCGGAGAACTTGTTGTCCCCGTGCGGGATCACCGAGCCGAAGTATTCCCGGAACAACTCGGGGTGTTCCTTCAGCCCGGTGTCGGTGTCCAGGAAGATGACCCCCTGGGCCTCCAGATCCTCCCGGATCTGGTGGTACACGACTTCGCTCTCATACTGAGCCGCGACTCCGGCGATCAGCCGGGCCTTCTCCGCCTCGGGGATGCCCAGCTTGTCGTACGTGTTCTTGATGTCCGCCGGCAGCTCGTCCCAGGACGTGGCCTGTTTCTCGGTTGAGCGCACGAAGTACTTGATGTTGTCGAAGTCGATGCCGGACAGGTCCGCGCCCCAGCGCGGCATGGGCTTACGGTCGAACAAGGACAACGCCTTGAGCCGGCTGGCCAGCATCCACTCCGGCTCGTTCTTCTTCGCCGAGATGTCCGCGACGACGTCGGCTGACAAGCCGCGCCGCGCTCTGGTGCCTGCTTCGTCGGAATCCGCCCAGCCGAAGGCGTACCTACCCAGCGAGGCGAGCATCTCCTCCTGGGTCAGGGTCTCCGGCGTTGCGGTCCGCTCAGGAGCGGTGGTCATACGCGCTGCCTGCCTTTCGGGATGGTTGTGGATGGTTGCGCGGAAACAATCCCTGGGAAACCCAGAGGGATGTGTGTGGTGCACGCGGCGTCCCCGCGCGCGATAGTGGCCAGCCGCTGTACGTGAATACCCAGAACCTCGGCGAAGACAACGGTTTCAGCCTCGCACAGCTCAGGGAACTCCGCCGCTACGTGCGCCACTGGACAGTGATGCTGGCACAGCTGCTCGCCGTTACCCGCACGACGCGCGGCAGCGGCATAACCCTGGGCGCTCAGCGCCGCCGCCAACTCACCGGCCCGGCCGGCCACTGTGCTCCTGGCGGTGATCCCCGGCCGGTAGCGCTCGATCAGCCCAATGGCCCGCTGCCGCGCGAATGTCCGCACGGCCTCCAGCCCGGAGGTCTCCGCGAGGTAGCGCAACGCAGCGACCGCCAGGTCGTCGTAACCGTGCCCGAACCGAAGCCGACCGGCCTCAGTGAGCAGGTACAGGCGAGCCGGGCGACCCCGAGCGCGCCGACCTCTGCTGGGTGCCTGCCGGGTGGTCGCCTCGCCGTCGGAGAGCAGCGCGTCCAGATGACGGCGCACCGCCGCGCCGCTCAGCCGCAGCGCGGCCGCGACCTCGGCGGCCGTGACCGGGCCGCGCTCAAGCAGCAACCGAGCCACCGCAGCCCGGGTACCCCCGTCATTACTACTACCCGCGCGGAGCTCACCGCCGGGTGAACCCGCGCGCCCGCCAGCCTGAGCCGGCCCAACCTGAGCTGGCGCCGTGAGGCCAGCCGGGAAGGACGGTGCCACTTCACGCGGCGCACCGGAGGTTTTCACAACGCCAGTGTTGCGTATTTCCCGGCGTACGTCCAACCGGACGCACCGGACGCCCCGCCACCCGGGTGAACGGCGGTCCCGCAGTGAGGCGCGATAAGGACGGGCAAGTGCCATTGCCCAGCGAAGACGCAAACCCGCCTAGGACCTCCGCCGTCAGCTGCCATACCCTGTGGAGTTATGGCGGCGCCGGAGTTGAGTACATCGCCGGAGAACGCCGTGGCGGACCCGATCGCCGACCACCCCCCACCAAGCCCGCAACACCAGCCATCGTCATTTAGAACCGTGCGCCGCTTCGGCATGACCGGCGCGCTGCTGATGGCGATCGGCTCGCTTGGCGCCGGCGCGCTGCCGGTGCCCAATCCTCTGTTCGGGCTGCGGCTGCTCGGGTTGCCTTCACGCAACGCGACAGTGTCGATAGCGGTCACCTACGCCGGCATGGGCATGGTGGTACTCGGCTGGCTGTGGCTGGGTCGGCTGCTCAAGCGGGACCAGAACGGCGGTACCCCGCTGCCTAGAGGCTTCATCACCCGCACGATGACGCTCTGGGCGCTGCCGCTGTTCGTGGCGCCACCGATGTTCAGCAAGGACGTCTACAGCTATCTGGCGCAAAGCGCGATCGCGGCTAGAGGACTGGACCCTTACCAGCTGGGCCCATCCGACGCGTTAGGTGTCGACGACCCGCTCACCCGCAGTGTCCCGACCGTGTGGCGGCCGACAGGGGCCCCATACGGCCCTCTTTTCCTCTTCATCGGTCGTGGCATCACGGCGCTGACCGGCAACGATGTGGTGTTGGGCATCTTCGCGCACCGGGTGCTCGCGCTAGTCGGGCTAGCGGGGATCGTGTGGGCCCTGCCGCGCCTGGCCAGTCGGCTGGATCTCGATCCACGTTCCGCGCTCTGGCTCGGGGTCGCCAACCCCCTGGTGCTGTTCCACCTGTTCAGCGGCGTACACAACGAGTCACTCATGCTCGGGCTGATGTTGGCCGGGCTGGAGATCGGGCTGGCCCATTCCTGGCTGGCCGGTGCTGTACTGATCACCTGTGCCGCTGGGATAAAGGTGCCCGCCGCGCTTTCCCTGGGGTTCCTTGGCATGGATGTCGCCCGCCGCCGAGGCGATCGGCTCAGGGACGTGGCGATGGTTGGCGCAACCATGACCCTGGTGTCCTCGGCGGTGATGGCGGCGATCGGCTACGGCACCGGGCTGGGCTTCGGCTGGGTATATACCCTCGGCACCCCGACGATGATCCGCAGCTGGGTCTCAGTGAGTACCGACCTCGGAGTGCTGGGCGGTCAGCTCGGCATCCTGGCCGGGATGGGCGACCACACCACCTCGATCCTCGCGTTGACCATGGTGCTGGGCGGCGTGGTGGCCGCCACGATCTGCCTAGGGCTGCTGCTGGGCACCCTGCGTGGCAGGATCGACCCAGTCACGGGAGTCGGTTGCGGGCTGGGCGCGGTAGTTTTGCTCAGCCCGACAGTCCACCCGTGGTACTTGCTCTGGGGCGCAATCCCACTAGCCGCGTCCTACGCACGTATCCGTTATCGAAGGCTGGCGGTGGCCGCTTCAGCGATTGTCGCGTTGGTGGTGCCGCCTACCGGCGCCGACTTCGCCTTCCGGGCCTACCAGCTGCCGATGGCGATCGTCGCTGGCACGATCATCTTGCTCGTGCCGCTGTACGTGGTCCGTCATCGAATCCCGCATTGAGCGCTGGGTGACCAAATCCACGTCGGCACCGAGCTGCTCAGCGCCGCTGGCCCGGGCCGGCCGGTCCGTAGAATCGAGTGCTGTGAGCCCATCAACCAGGTCCGACGCGGCTGTCGCGCTGCATGCCAAGGGGCTGGTGAAACGCTACGGACGAGTGAGCGCGGTCGATGGCATGAGCCTGCGGCTTCCCAAGGCCAGCGTGCTCGCGCTGCTCGGGCCGAACGGGGCCGGCAAGACCACCACCATCGAGCTCTGCGCCGGTTTCCAGCGGCCGGACGCCGGCGAGGTACGGGTCCTGGGCCTCGATCCGGTGGCTGACGGAGAGCGGTTGCGGGCCCGGATCGGGGTAATGCCCCAGGGCGGCGGCGCCTATCCAGGCGTAAGGGTCGGTGAGATGCTGCGCTTGATCGCGGCCTGCTCGGCTCGGCCGTTGCCTGTTGGCTGGCTGCTGGAGGTACTCGGCCTGACCTCGTGCGCCCGTATTCCATACAAGCGGCTCTCCGGCGGCCAACAGCAGCGGCTGGCGTTGGCGTGTGCGGTAGTGGGGCGCCCCGAGCTGGCATTTCTCGACGAGCCGACCGCTGGTATGGATCCCCAAGGCCGGCGGCTGGTGTGGGAACTGATCGGGGCGCTGCGCCGCGATGGAGTGGCTGTGTTGCTGACCACGCATCTGATGGATGAGGCCGAGGCGTTGGCCGATCAGGTTGTAATCATCGACAGCGGCCGGGTGGTGGCCCAGGGCTCACCGGCCGCTTTGACCGCCCGAAGCGGCGAGCAGCAGCTGTGCTTCCGGGCGCCGCCGGGGATGGACCTGGTTGCGCTGGCCGAGGCGCTGCCCTCGGGCTACCGGGCCGAGGAGCCGATGGCCGGTAACTACTTGGTTCGCGGTCAGATGACCCCAAAAGTGCTGTCTACGGTGACCAGTTGGTGCGCCGACCAGGGCGTGTTGGCCGACGAGGTCCGGGTGGCACGGCGCAGCTTGGAAGACGTGTTCCTGGACTTGACCGGACACGAGTTGCGGTCATGAGCGGCGCGGATGCGACGGCGGGCACTCGATTCCCGGTCGGGACATTCGTCCCCGATCCCGGAAGGGGTCGTCTCGGAGCCATGCTCGTCGCACAGGCTGGGGTCGAGGCTCGACTTGCGCTGCGCAACGCCGAGCAGGTGCTGTTGACGTTGTTGATCCCGCTGGCGTTGCTGGTCGGGTTGACCTTGGTGGATGTGGTGGCGCTTCCGGCACCGAGGGTGGCGTCTGTCGCGCCAGGGGTGCTTGCGCTCGCGGTGATATCGACGGCGTTCACCAGCCAAGCCATTGCCCTCGGTTTCGACCGGCGCTACGGCGTCATTCGGCGCCTGGCTGCCACCGCGCTGCCCCGCTGGCTGCTGGTCACCGGGCGGCTGGTCGCGGTGCTCGCGGTGGTGGCTATCCAACTAGTCGTACTTGGATCGGTGGCCGCCGCGCTCGGCTGGCGACCAGCCTTGGCCGGGATCGGTTGGGGCCTGCTGTTAGTCGGGCTGGGCTGCGCGGCATTCAGCGCCCTGGGCATCTTGCTTGGCGGCACGCTGCGAGCCGAGATCGTGCTAGCGGTGGCCAACATCGTATGGTTCGCGCTGCTGTTGGGTGGTGGGATTGTGCTGCCGGTCACGCGGCTGCCCGCTCCGCTCGCTACAGTGGCTGGCCTGCTGCCGTCCGGGGCCCTTGCCGAGGGGCTGCGAACGGCGTTGATAGACGGCCGGTTTCCTGGTCTGTTGTCGGTGCTGGTGCTGCTCAGCTGGGCATTCGTCGCGGCGGCGGCGGCCGCTCGGTTGATCCGGCTGCGCTGAGACCAGCAGTCGCCAGTCGAAGGATCAAGCTGAGGCGAGCTCGCGGCCCGCCGCCGTGAAGAGCCGGCCGAGGACCTGCTCTCGGAACTGACCCAACGAGTGCTCGGCGCACGCGCGGTCGGGGACCCGCCGCCGTACAAAGCCAACCTCTCCCTTCGTGGCGTCACCAGGTTCCCGATCGTATTCGAGCGAATCGCTCCTCGAACGGTCAACTGGGCCTGATCCCCAGCCGGCCGCGCCGTCACGCTGTTTGCCATGGTCATCCTGGGACTTGGCGAGGCGGCGCCTAGCATGGTGCGGTGCCACGTTGCGCCGTTCTGGATCGTGTGCCTGCTACTCCGCCCCGGCTGATGCGGGCATTGGCCATCGCCGCTGTCGGCGCGCAGGCCGGCATCGCGGTGACCGGTTCAGTGGTTCGGGTGACCGGGTCAGGTCTCGGCTGCCCGGACTGGCCCGCCTGCTTTCCTGGAAGCCTCACTCCGAGTCCCCGCTACAGCGTGCCGCTGCTGCACCAGTGGGTCGAGTTCGGCAACCGGCTGCTGGTTGGGGTGGTCAGCGTGGTGGCGCTAACCTGCCTGCTGGCCGCACTGGCCACCCGCCCTCGTCAAAGGCGGGTGACCATACTGGCCGCCGCGATGCCGCTGGGGGTGCTGGCTCAGGCCGTGATCGGTGGGATGACCGTGCTGCTTGGATTGGCCTGGTGGACGGTCTCGGTGCATTTCTTAGTGTCGATGCTGTTGGTGTGGCTGGCGGTGCTATTGGTTCGAGCGAGCGGCGAGGTTACAGCGCCACCTGGACCGGTGCTGCCCCGTCCATTGCGCACACTGGTCACGCTATGCACGGTTGTGCTCGCCGCGCTGCTGACCGCGGGCATGATGGTCACCGCGGCCGGCCCGCACGCCGGTGACCTAGCCACGCCCCGGCTTGGCATTGCCATGCCTACGCTTGTCCAGCTGCACGCGAACCTGCTCATCGTCTATCTCGGGTTGCTCAGCGGGTTGGGCTTCGGGTTGCACGCGGTGCATGCGCCGCGCTCGGTGCTGGGCCGCTTCCGGGTACTGGTGGTCGCGGTGCTCGCCCAGGGCGCGCTGGGCGCTACTCAATACGCCCTCGGTGTGCCGGCGAGTCTGGTATCCCTGCACGTCCTTGGTGCCTGTGTGGTCACCATCGCGGCAGCCGCGCTGTGGGCGTCCGTGATCGAACGACCAGGCCAGCCGACAAACCCGCGGGCGAGACCTCAGAACGGCCAGCCGATAATCGGCAGGGCCAACACGGCGTCCACAGCGATGACCAGGAACAGCCCGCACAGGTAGGTGTTCGAGAGGTGGAACAGCCGCATGGGGCGGGCTGGTGCGCCGGCCCGGATTGCGGCATGCAGCCGGTGCGCCATGAACACGAACCAACCGCCCGCGACCGCGGCTACCGCCACGTAGACCCACGAGGTGACCGGCGCCAGCAACAACGACCACGCCGCCATCGCCCAGGAGTACGCGACGATCCGCCGGGAAACCTGAACCGGGGTCGCCACCACCGGCAGCATCGGCACTCCGGCTGCGGCGTAGTCGTCGCGGTAACGCATGGCCAGCGCCCAGAAGTGCGGTGGAGTCCAGAAGAAGATCACGCCAAACATCACCAGCGCCGGCCACTGCACTCGCCCGGTCACCGCCGCCCAGCCGATCACGACCGGCATGCAGCCGGCGGCGCCACCCCAAACGATGTTCTGCGCGGTTCGTCGCTTGAGCAGGAGAGTGTAGATCAGCACATAGAACGCAATCGCGGCCACCGAGAGCCCAGCGGCCAGCCAGTTGGTGGTCAGCCCCAGCCACACCGCGCTGAACGCGCCCAGGACCAGCCCGAAGATAAGCGCGTGGCGTGCCGAGACCTGTCCCTGGGCCAGTGGGCGGCGGGCTGTGCGCTTCATCACCGCGTCGATATCAGCGTCGACCACGCAGTTCAACGCATGCGCGCTGGCGGCGGCCGCGGCCCCGCCAATGAGCGTGGCCACGATCAGCCAGGGCTCGGGCATGGTCCCGTTTGCCCTACCTCGTTGAGCTAAGAACATCGCCGGCACCGTGACCACTAGCAGCTGCTCGATGATGCGGGTCTTGGCCAGCGAGAGATAGCTGCGCAGGACTGAGCGGCCTCGCTCAGCTCGAGGAGCGAAGCGAGCGCGCTGTGCGGCAGGGCTCAGCACGGGGCGGACGTCCGCCACGATCGGCACACCAGAGCACCTCACAGCACGCCTACGGGAGTCGGCGCCGGATGGCGTCGACTTGAAACGCCTTCGCCACACTACGCCGGACGGGGCGTTCGAGTACCGATCCTAACTGTCAGGTATTTATCCAAGGGTTAGCGGGTAGGTCGTGCATTGAGCGGCTCGTCAAGCTCAGCCTGTGAGACAGATCCGGACTACATTAAATTAAGCCGTGCGGAGCAACTGTGTGGGAAGCACTGTGGGAAGCACCGCAAATAATCAAGAAGGAATCAGGTCACCGCACGTCAGGAGCCACCGCCCGTGTCCGACATGACCATCTCCGAGCTCACCCGCCCAACCGTCCCCCCCGACTGGACGCAGCTGGACGCGAGGGCGGTGGATACCATCCGGGTGCTGGCCGCCGAGGCCGTGCAGCGCGCGGGCAATGGCCACCCCGGCACCGCGATGAGCCTGGCGCCACTGGCCTACTGCCTGTTCCAGCGGGTGATGCGGCACGACCCGACGGACGCTGACTGGATTGGTCGCGACCGGTTCGTGCTGTCGGCTGGGCATTCCAGCTTGACGCTGTACCTGCAGTTGTTCTTATCCGGCTACGGCCTGGAGCTCTCGGACATCGAGAAGCTCAGGACCTGGGGTTCCAAGACCCCAGGTCATCCAGAACATCAGCACTCCCCCGGAGTGGAGATCACGACAGGCCCGCTCGGGCAGGGATTGGCCTCAGCGGTTGGCATGGCGATGGCAGCCCGCCGCGAACGCGGGCTGTTTGACCCTGATGCCGCGCCGGGACACAGCCCATTCGACCATCAGATCTATGTGATCGCCTCGGACGGAGACATGGAGGAAGGCATCACGTCGGAGGCGTCGTCCCTTGCTGGACACCAGCGCTTGGGCAACCTCACGGTGATCTATGACGACAACAAGATCTCCATCGAGGATGACACCAACATCGCGCTGTCTGAGGACACCGCGCAGCGGTACACGGCATACGGCTGGCACGTCCAGGTCGTTTATGGTGGGGAGAACGTCACCGGCATCCTGGAGGCCCTGGCGGCGGCCAAAGCTGAGCAGGAGCGCCCTTCGTTCATCCTGTTGCGCACGGTGATCGGCTACCCAGCGCCGACCAAGATGAACACCGGCAAGGCACACGGCGCCGCGTTGGGCGCCGACGAAGTGGCTAAGGTCAAGAAGATCCTCGGCTTCGATCCCGAGCGTTCGTTCCAGGTCGCCGACGAGGTGCTCGCGCACGCGCGCCAGGTAGTCGACCGAGGAAAACTAGCCCACGACGAATGGCGTAAGACCTTCCAGGACTGGGCCGATCGGGAGCCAGAGCGCAAGGAATTGCTGGACCGGTTGCTGCGCCGTGAGCTGCCCGTCGGCTGGGACAAGGCACTGCCTACGTGGCAGCCGGACGCCAAGGGGCTGGCCACTCGCAGAGCCTCCGGCGAGGTGCTCAACGTCTTGGCCGACGTACTGCCCGAGCTGTGGGGCGGGTCAGCCGATCTGGCCGAAAGTAACAACACCACGATGGCCGGCGCTGACTCGTTCGGCCCGGTGTCGATATCGACGAAGATGTTCCAGGCCAACCTTTATGGACGCACCCTGCACTTCGGGGTGCGGGAACATGCCATGGGCGCCATCCTCAACGGGATTGCCCTGCATGGCCCGACCAGGCCTTATGGGGGCACCTTCCTGGTGTTCAGCGACTACATGCGGCCTGCGGTGCGGCTGGCCGCATTGATGCAAGCCGGGGTGATCTATGTGTGGACCCACGACTCGATCGGGCTCGGTGAGGACGGGCCGACGCACCAGCCGATCGAACACCTCGCCGCGCTGCGCGCGATCCCTGGACTGGCGATCATCCGGCCCGGTGACGCCAATGAGACGGTCGGCGCGTGGAAGGCGGCGTTGGAACGGCCGAACGGCCCCAAAGGCTTGGCGCTGACCAGGCAAAACGTTCCTGTGTTAGCCGGCACCTCGACCGATGGCGTCGCACGCGGTGGGTACGTGCTGGCCGATGCCTCGACCGGGCAGCCGGCAGTGCTGCTCGTGGGTACTGGCTCGGAGTTGCAGATCGCGGTCGAGGCGCGTGCTGTGCTCGAGGCTGAGGGGGTACCCACTCGCGTGGTGTCGATGCCGTGCCTGGAATGGTTCGATGAGCAGGACCAGAGTTACCGCGACTCGGTACTGCCACCTTCAGTGCGGGCCAGGGTGGCCGTGGAGGCCGCGCATCCCATGACCTGGCACCGCATAGTCGGGGACCACGGCGCGGTCGTGGGTATCGACCACTACGGCGCCAGCGCCGATTACCAGACCCTTTATCAGAAGTTCGGTATTACCACCGAAGCCGTAGTAGCCGCCGCCCGCTCCGCCATCCAGAAGGCCGAGCAGAAGTGAAACTGGCCGCAAACAGCACAAGCCTGAGGAGAACACCATGACCGAGCAGCACCGGCTCGCCGCGCTCAGCGGCGCCGGAGTGTCCATCTGGCTCGATGACCTGTCCCGCGAACGACTGACCTCCGGCAACCTCGCCACGCTGGTCCGCGACCGGTACGTGGTCGGGGTGACCAGCAACCCGACGATCTTCGCCAAGGCGCTCGAGCGCGCCAAGGACTACAACGAGCAGGTTCGCGCCCTGGCCGCCCGGGGCGCGTCCGTGTCCGACGCCATCCGAGAGATCACCGTGGCTGACGTCCAAGAGGCGTGCGATGTGTTCAGCGGAACCTGGGAAACCACCGAGCAGGTGGACGGCCGGGTGTCGCTCGAGGTCGACCCCACCTTGGCCCACGACACCGAGGCGACCGTGGCGCAGGCTCTGGATCTCTGGAAGACCGTCGACCGGCCCAACCTGCTGGTGAAGATCCCGGCCACCGAGCAGGGCCTGCCGGCGATCACCCGGGCGCTCGCCGAAGCCGTCTGCGTGAACGTGACATTGATCTTCTCCGTTGAGCGCTATCGCGCGGTGATGGACGCCTACCTGGCCGGGTTGGAGCAGGCCGCCGCGAACGGACACCAGCTGCGTCCGCTGGTCTCGGTCGCATCGTTCTTCGTCTCCCGGGTAGACACCGAGATCGACAAGAGGCTGGAAGCTATCGGCACCGAGCAGGCATTGGCGTTGCGCGGCAAAGCCGGCGTAGCGAACTCACGGCTTGCTTATGCCGCGTTCCAGGAAACATTCGCTGGACCGCGCTGGGCCGCGCTAGCCGCCAAGGGCGCCCGGCCGCAGCGTCCGCTGTGGGCCTCGACCGGGGTGAAGAACCCGAACTACCCGGACACCCTGTACGTCACCGAACTGGTAGTGCCCAACACGGTCAATACGATGCCGGAAGCCACCCTGAACGCGTTCGCCGACCACGGCGAGGTCCATGGGGACCGGGTCACCGGCACCGGCGCGGCGGCCCAAGCCTTGTTCGACCAGCTCACGGGCGTCGGCATCGACTTGGACGACGTCTTCCGGGTGCTGGAGGACGAAGGCGTGCAAAAGTTCGAAACGTCCTGGAATGAGCTGATCGAGTCTGTGCAGGGCCAGCTAGACTGTGCTCAGCAAGGCGGAGCCGAGCGGTCATGACAGTGAGGGTTACCCTATCTGACCCTGGGTTGCTCGCCGAGGCCGGCAAGCTGGTGGAGCAGTTGGTCACCGACCAAGTGGCTTCGAAGATAGCGGGCAAGGACGCCACACTGTGGGGCAAGGAGGCCGAGGCCGAGGCATCGATCCGGCTCAACTGGGTTGAACTGCCGCGGACCTCCAGGCCGCTGGTCGACCAGGTAATCGCGATGCGCGAGAAACTGCGGGTCGCCGGCATCGACCGGGTGGTGCTGGCCGGAATGGGCGGGTCGTCGCTGGCCCCCGAGGTGATCTGCCGCACCGAAGACCTGCCGCTCACCGTGCTGGACACCACCGATGCTGGCCAGGTGGCCGACACGCTCGCTGGTGACCTAGCAGCCACCGTGTTGGTGGCGTCCTCGAAGTCCGGTTCCACGGTGGAGACCGACAGCCACTACCGGATCTTCACCGAGCGGTTCGCCGCCGCCGGGTTAACCCCGAGCGAACACATCGTCGTGGTCACCGATCCTGGCTCGCCGTTGCATGGGCGCGCAGACCAGGCGGGTGTCACGGTGGTGACCGCCGACCCGCACGTCGGAGGGCGCTATTCGGCGCTGACCGCGTTCGGGCTCGTCCCGGCTGGGCTGGTCGGTGCGGGCATCGCCCGACTGCTGGACGACGCGGCACAGGCCGCCGAGGTGTTGTCACGGGACACCAGCGACAACCCTGGCCTGCTGCTGGGGGCCGCGTTGGCCGCCCGGCACTCCGGTGGCGCAGAAAAGGTGGTGCTGGCCGACACCGGCTCGGGAATCATAGGTTTCGGTGACTGGGTCGAACAGCTGGTCGCCGAGTCGACCGGCAAAAACGGCACCGGACTGTTGCCGGTGGTGGTGGAAAACGCCCACGCGCCGGGCTTCGCCGACGCTAGCGCTGACGCAACCACCGTGGCGATCGGACCCGCTGCGGGGAACGACCATCCCAATGCTCGGATCACCACCGGTGGATCGCTGGGCGAGTTGATATTGCTCTGGGAGTACGCCACCGCCGTGGCCGGCCACTTGATCGGTATCGACCCGTTCAACCAACCTGACGTAGAGGCGGCCAAAGCGGCCGCTCGCACGCTGCTGGACGCGCCTAGCGGGCACTCGAGCGGCGATATCGATACGGCCACCTTTCTCGACGGGCCGGTCGAGGTGTTCGCCGGTGATTGGTTGCCGGCGACGACCCGGACGCTCCCGGATGCGTTACAGGCCCTGTTGGATGCCGCCCCCGCGCGCGGCTACCTGGCCGTGCAAGCCTACCTGGACCGCATCGCGGACGCCTCCGCGGCCGAGCTGAGGGCAAGGCTGGCCCAGATCTCCGGACTGCAAACCACGTTTGGTTGGGGGCCTCGGTTTCTGCACTCCACCGGCCAGTACCACAAAGGCGGCCATCAGAACGGGGTATTCCTGCAAGTCACTGGCGCAGTGGCAGCGGACGTCGCGGTGCCGGACCGACCGTACAGCTTGGCCAGTCTGCAGCGCGCGCAGGCGCTGGGTGACGGGCGGGTGCTTGCCGAGCACGGCCGTCCGGTGTTGCGGCTGAACTTGACCGACCGGGCGGCCGGGCTGGTCCAACTCGCACGCGCGGTGAGCGAACTCCACTTGGGAGCCAAGAAGTGACCGCACTCGCCAGTGATCCCCGGAGCAACCCGCTGCGCGACCCCAGAGACAAGCGAATGCCCCGGATCGCCGGTCCATCTGGATTGGTGATCTTCGGGGTAACCGGCGATCTATCAAGGCGCAAGCTCATGCCTGCGGTGTACGACCTGGCCAATCGCGGTTTGCTGCCACCAGGTTTCGCGCTGACCGGCTTCGCCCGCCGCGACTGGACCGGTGAAGACTTCGGTCAGGTAGTTTACCAGGCGGTCAGGGAACATTCCCGCACCCCATTCCGACAGACGGTGTGGGACCGATTAGCCGAGGGGTTCCGCTTCGTGGCCGGCAGCTTCGAAGACGACGCCGCGTTCGACCGGCTCGCCGAGACGGTGGACGAACTGGACCGAGTACGCGGCACCGACGGTAACCACGCCTTCTACCTGTCCATTCCACCGGCCGCGTTCCCGATAGTGTGCAAGCAACTGGCCCGCTCCGGGCTGGCCGGCCAGGACCAGCCGGACCAGTGGCGCCGGGTCGTGATCGAGAAACCGTTCGGCCACAACCTGGCTTCCGCGCGCGAGCTCAACGCGATCGTGAACGACGTCTTTCCCGAGGAGTCGGTGTTCCGCATCGATCACTACCTGGGGAAGGAGACCGTGCAGAACATTCTGGCACTGCGGTTCGCCAACCAGCTGTTCGAGCCGATCTGGAACGCCAACTACGTCGACCACGTGCAGATCACCATGGCCGAGGACATCGGGCTGGGCGGCCGCGCTGGCTACTACGACGGCATCGGCGCGGCCAGGGACGTGATCCAGAACCACCTGCTGCAGCTGCTCGCGTTCACCGCCATGGAAGAACCGGTGTCCTTCTCCCCCGCCAAGCTGCGGGCCGAGAAGATCAAAGTGCTGTCCGCGACGAAGCTGGCGCTACCGCTGGACCAGACCACCGCACGTGGCCAGTACACGGCAGGCTGGCAGGGCAACGAGTGGGTAATTGGGCTCAAGGAGGAGAAGGGCTTCAACCCCGACTCCCGCACCGAAACCTACGCGGCGATCACCTGCGCAATCGATACCCGACGCTGGGCCGGAGTGCCGTTCTACCTGCGCACCGGCAAGCGGCTCGGCCGAAGGGTGACCGAGATCGCGATCGTGTTCAAGCGTGCTCCACACCTACCCTTCGACTCCACGATGACCGAGGAGCTCGGGCAGAACGCCCTGGTCATCCGGGTCCAACCGGACGAGGGGGTGACCATTCGGTTCGGCTCCAAGGTGCCGGGCAGCGCGATGGAGGTGCGCGACGTCACGATGGACTTCGGCTATGGATTGTCATTCACCGAGGATTCCCCAGAAGCCTACGAGCGGCTCATCCTGGACATGCTGCTCGGCGAACCGTCGCTTTTCCCAGTCGACGAGGAGGTAGAGCTGTCCTGGCGCATCCTGGACCCGGTGTTGGAACGGTGGGCAGCCGAGGGCGAGCCAGAGCCGTATCCGGCTGGCGGTTGGGGCCCGCCCAGCGGCGACGCCGTACTTGCCCGCTCCGGCCGGGTCTGGCGGCGACCATGATCGTCGACATGCCGGCCACCTCGACCTCGCAGGTGAGCAAGAAACTCGTGCAGCTGCGTGAGCAGGGTGGCGTGCTGGCGCTGGGTCGGGTGCTCACCCTGGTGGTGGTAACCGACGACACCACCAGCACCGAGAACGCAATCGAGTCGGCCAACGCGGCCAGCCGCCAACACCCATGCCGGGTGATCGTCCTGGTCCGGGGGGCGAGACAGGCCGCCGCGCGGCTGGACGCGCAGATTCGGGTCGGCGGCGACGCTGGGGCGAGCGAGGTCATTGTGCTGCGCGGGTACGGACCGCAGGCGTCGGCAGAAGCCGGAGCGAGCATGGCCGTCCCCATGCTGTTGCCAGACGCCCCGGTGGTGGCCTGGTGGCCAAATACCGCGCCAGCGGTGCCAGCACACGATCCGGTCGGCCAGCTGACCCATCGGCGGATCACCGACGCGGCGGCCGAAAAACACCCGCTGCGGGCCTTGGAACAGCGGGCGAGCAACTATGTACCCGGTGACTCGGATCTGGCCTGGACCCGGCTCACCCTGTGGCGAGCGTTGTTGGCCGCCGCGTTGGACCAGCCACCGTACGAAGATGTCACCTCGGCGGACGTGGACGGGGAAGCGGACTCCCCCTCCACCGATCTGCTCGCCGGGTGGCTGGCTAGCCGGCTGCCTGTACCAGTGAAGCGCACGAAAATCGGCGCCGCTGGCGGGGTTCACTCGGTGCGGCTGAACCGGCCGTCCGGCCCGATCGAGTTGATCCGACCGGATGCCAAGATTGGCTCGCTCACCCAGCCCGGCCAGCCGCAACGGCGGGTGACGCTGCAGCGGCGATCGTTGTCGGACTGCCTTTCCGAGGAACTGCGCCGACTGGAACCCGACGAGGTTTATGCTGAGGCGCTGGCCGGGATGGCTCGGGTGAGACGAGGGCGAGTGCCCTCGGGAAGCCGCAGGTGAGCACGGTGAGCAGCCCGCAGGTGGTGGTTCACCGGGATCCGGAGCTGCTGGCGGCGGCCGCTGCGGCACGGCTGACCGTACGGCTTGTCGATGTGCAAAACGCCCGTCGCGTGGCCTCGCTGGTGCTCACCGGTGGCGGCATCGGGATAGCCATGCTGGAACAGTTGCGTCGCTCACCAGCCCGTGACGCCGTGGACTGGTCGCGGGTGGAGGTGTTCTGGGGCGATGAACGATTTTTGGAGCCAGGGCATCCCGACCGCAACGAAACCCAGGCCCGCGCCGCTCTGCTGGATCACGTGCCGGTCGACCCGGCTCGAGTGCACCCGATGCCGGCCGCCGAAGGACCGTACCAAGGCGACCCAGAGCGGGCGGCACGCGCATACGCCGAGAAGCTAGCCGAGCTAACCAGCCCGGAGGACCACGGCCTGGTGCCCCGCTTCGACGTCTGCTTGCTCGGCCTCGGCGAGGAAGGACACACTGCGTCGATCTTCCCGTCCTCACCAGCCGTGTATGAGAGCGAACTCAGTGTCGTCGCGGTACACCACAGCCCGAAGCCCCCGCCGGTCCGGATCAGCCTCACCCTGCCGGCGATCCGACGTTCCACCGATGTATGGTTACTCGCCACCGGCACGGCCAAGGCGGCTGCGGTGTCGATGGCTTTGGGTGGAGCCGGCGAAGTACAGCTCCCGGCGGCCGGCGCCAGGGGGCAACGGCGCACGCTGTGGTTGCTAGATCGTGCGGCGGCCAGCAAGCTTCCCCGCGATCTGGTGCCCCCATTGATCTAATGGTTACGCCCGTAGATCTCGGCCACTACGACGCCGCCGAGGACCACATCCGCGCCGCATGATTGTGTGCGGATCGGGCTGACTACGACGCACCACGCGCATGGGTCCGCGCCACCCAGCACACTACCGCCTTCTGGCAGGCCGACTACACCAGGGCGGCAGCTATGCCAGCGATGGACTCCGCCGCGCCACCCGCGACCTGGCCGGCGGCACTGCGACACTGTTTCTGTCCAGCGCGCTGGCCACTGACTTGGCCTGGGCCGGGGACCACGAGGCCGCCGAGAACGCGCTTCGCCACGCCCACCAGATCGCTGAGCACAGTGAACGTGCGCAGGACGAACTGGGCGGCCCGTTCACCTGCCCACTGGATCGGGCTGGCTCCCTATGGTCAGACGCGATTGAGCAAGTCTCGGGACTCGACAACGTGCCCGAGCCGGCCGACGGTTTTCACCCACACGTCAGCCTCGCTTACAGCAACACCGCCGGTCCAGCCCAACCGGTCGCCGACGCGCTGACCAGCTACCCCGCCCGTAGCGCCGAGCTCGTCGCCCGGTCGGTATCCCTGATCAACCTCAACCGCGACCACCAGGAATATCAGTGGGCCGAAATCGCCACAGTCACCTTTCACACAGCCCCACCGCCGACGCTGAGCCCATAACGGCTCGACCGGACCGCTGGCCGAGGTGATGCCCGGCCCGGAGCTGACCGCGCCAATCGGTGAAACGGGTCAGCTAGCGCTAGCCAACAGTTAGGATGACCCGATTTAACCAACGGTGTTACAGATTGCGCGGTAGGTGCTCGACACCTCGCCCAAGATCAATGACCGCGTTCAGGCCTTGCTGGCCGAGCAACTGGCGTACGCGGACGAACTTCGAAAGGGCGGCGAACAGCTACGGGAAGCCGCCAGGCGCTACGGGTATACCGAGGACGAGATCAGCCGTTCATTCGCAATATATCAGCGCGATAACCCGCCGCCCACCGGCACCTACATGCAGTTACGCCGCGATAGCATCTACACCCTGACACCCACCGACACCAACCGCCTGCTCACCCACTGGCTAGCTCTCATCCAAAATCTTCCCCAACAGACCTGGTAGAAAGAATACTTAGTTCGATTCTCGTATGTCGTGCAATGGATGCGCCAACGGACTCCCCCCAGTGGCGACGTGACCGCCATGACGTCGCAAGATGTACCTCCGCGATGAGCCCGCCAGAGCAACTCGGGCGGTGCTAGTCACGACGACGTATCTCGAGCAGCGCGACCTCCGCAACCTGGTGCCGGCCCGTCCGCCCCGACAGCCAGCCGCGATCGTCCGAGTCGACGAACTCGCCCCGGAGTTCGCCCGATTCCCGTACACCGCAGTCGGCGCCGACCGGCACTGGGCCGACCGTCTGGCCTGGTCAATCGAGCAATGGACCTGGTGGCTCACCCGGCCGGGCTCGACGACCTGGGTTGCCGGAGCGGTTCCCTGACCTGCCGCCGGTCGCTCGGATCTGGGTTCATACCTGCACGCTGGATAGTCCTCATGCGCCGCGGAACTATCTCGCGCGCGGGTCCGTCATCTGCGAGGTACGCGAGGAGGACGTCACCTTCGCGATCTCAGGTTAAGATTCGAGCAGCTCGACCGGATCGAAAGAAATCGGGAACGGCTCAATCACCTCGGACTTCTGCCCGGACAGCGCCTTGACCTGGCTGGCGTACCTAGCCGGCTTCTGAGCCCCGTCAAGGTCAAGGCGCAGCATCTCAACCAATACTTCGTTCGCGCGAATCTCGACATGCAAAAAGTACGGAATGCCCAGTCCCGCGCAGACAGCCGATTTGTTGATTCGATCCCGACACCGCGAGGATCGTGAGATAATCTCCACCGGGCAAAGCACTTGATCCAGGTCAATCCACGTTTACTGGTGAACCGGCTGACGCAAGATCACCAAA
>JAFASX010000103.1 GCA_019244295.1 Pseudonocardia sp. | reverse complement strand
GTGCGATCTTAGCTGTGGGGAGTGGGTGAGGGATGGGTGTGTGTGGCCCAGTCCGCTGTGCCGCGTCGCGCGTGTGGCGGGGCAAGGCCCGTGGTGTGGCCTGCCCCGCGTGGTGAACGGGTGCGGGGCCGTAGAGGTCTTCGGGGTCAAGGGCGCCCCTGGACGGGGGCGTCGCCTTGGCGATCGCGTAGCGACCCTTGAGGCCGGAGGGGTGGCCCCGTAGCCTGCGCGCGCGGCATGGAAACAATTCAGCGGCGGCGAAGCCGCCTCGATGTGAGCCGGCCGGGGGCCGGCGTCGGGTGGTGCTCAGGCGGGGGCCACAAGCCGGGCCATCCGTTGGGCGGGGCTGTCCCAGCCGAGTGTTTTGCGGGGTCGTTCGTTGAGTTCGGCGGCGATCGCGTCGAGATGCTCGGCGCTGTGCACCGACAGGTCGCTGCCTTTGGGTAGGTACTGGCGCAGCAGCCCGTTGGTGTTCTCGCTGGACCCGCGTTGCCAGGGGCTGTGCGGATCGCAGAAGAATATGTCCAGGCCGGTGGCGGCGGTGATCTCGGCATGGCGGGTCATCTCGTTGCCCTGGTCCCACGCCAACGACCGCCGCATACGTTTCGGCAACTCCCGGATCTTGGCGATCAGGGCGTCACGGACGGCCTCGGCGCTGTGATCGACCGGCAGGTGCGCCAGCATCACGAACCGAGTGGCGCGCTCGACCAGGGTAGCCACCGCGGTCTTGTTCGCCTTGCCGGTGATCAGGTCGCCCTCCCAGTGGCCAGGCACCCCCCGGTCATCAGCCTCGGCCGGCCGATGAGCGATGCGCAGCTCCTCGGGGATCTGACGCTTGCCCCGCCGCCGCTCACCGGGGATACGCCGAGGCTTACGCAGCGCCCGCCCGGTACGCAGACACGCGGTCAGCTCCCGGCGCAGCTCACCGCGTCCCCGCACGTAGAGCGCTTTGTAAATAGTCTCGTGGGACACCCACATCCGCGGTTGGTCGGCGAACTCGCGGCGCAGGCTCACCGCGATCTGCTCCGGACTCCACTTCATCTCCAGACGCCGCTGAACCTCGCCACACAGCCTCGGGTTGCCCGCCAGCTTCCCGAACCTGGGCCGACGGGCTCGTTCCTCGGCCTGAGCCTGGGCATGCACGGCCCGATACCGCAGCCGCTGATGCTGGGGGCGGGCCTTACCCCGCAGCTGGCAGGAGAACGGCTCAAGCCTGCGCACGGTCTGGTTACGCCGCAGCTCCCGGCTGATCGTGCAGCGATCACGGCCCAGCCGCCGGCCGATCTCGGCCCGGGTCAGGCCCCGCTCCCACCCGATCGCGATCTCCTCACGCTCCTGTAGCGACAAATACCGCCCCGAAGGCTCCGACAGATCAGGGATCATCCCCCCGGACTCGACCACCCAGCCCCGCCCACCCGACTCCGACACACCAACCATCGACGACGCCTGCGCCAACGTCGCCCCCCCAATCCTAGCCCGCCAAAACCGCCGAACCCGCTCCCTCGGCAACCGCACACCACCGGACACACTCATCACCCCTGCTCAGACAGGGCGTTGCATCCATCCCTTGAATCCACCCTTGATCAAACCACTGTCCTGTGCTGTTGATCACCGGACCGGGATCGTCGTCACCCAGATGTCACACGGAACAGACCCAGCTCGACTTTAGGGTCCAGGTGCGGTGACCCGTAGTGGGTTTGGGTGGGCAACGTAATTACTTGTGGCGCCGTCCGCCCGGGTCCAGCGCAGAAGCATATTGGTCTTGCTGGGCACTTGCGGGCTATCCAGCAGGGCGCTCAGTTCACGCGGCAGGCCGTGGTCGCGACTGTATGCCTCGAAAGTGGCGCGGGCTTCGGCCCAGATGGTTGGGGCGAGGGTGGGATGGCGTTCGGTGATGGCGCCCGCGATCTCATACAAGTGGTTGGTGACCAGGCAGTACTGCAGACGCTGCCATCCGTGAGCGGTATCAACGCCTCTGCCGAGCAACCCAGGACCGTCGATCTCGTGCAGGAGGGCGGCGTGCTGGCCGGCGAGTAACCGCACGCCCTCGTGGTCGCGGAAGAACGCCTGAACCGGCGTGCCGTCGGTGTCGACGCCGATGAGGACGTTTTGCAGGTGGCATTCGAGCACGATCCCGTGGCGAAAGTAGGTGTAGAGGACTGGCGGTACGACGGATGCGAGGTAGTGCCGCCACCAGCTGAGGGCTGTGTCGGCGTCGTGGTTGTCCAGGGGATTGCCTGGGAAGCCTTCGCTGATTCCGGCGGCGAGTACGGGAGTGACACCGGGCAGCGCGTAGGCGCGTACGCCGTCGCGGACTATGGCGGCTAGACCTTCGTAGAGGTCAATGTCGCCGACGTCGAGGGTCCGGTAGCCCCGATCGATCAGGAAAGTAGTACCTGGGAACGCGGCGGCCACGTCGGCGAAGACTGAGCGCAGCAGGTGGGCCAGTGGCGTGGTCCAGCCCAGGTCATACCGCCACAAGCGGCGGACGTCGTTGGTGATCTGTATGTCGAGGCTGAACTTGTAGAACACGTCGGCCGCCGGGTCGTACACCGTACGCACCGACGAGGTCGGCCACACCGGACGGTCGCCGGTCCCGAGCAGGCGGAGGCGGCCGTTCCGCAGTACTGCCAGTTCGTCCAGCCGGTCTCGGATCAGGGTCAGTTGCCACGGGTGGGCAGGAAGCATCCGGTATCCCTCGGGGACGCCGGGTGTGAAGGCGTCAAGCCCTAGAAGGTCCAATGCTGTTGTATCACCGTGGTCCGACACTAGATCGGCGCGGACCGCGAGGAATCGCAACGCGAAACTGGCGTGGGCTTCGGGGGCGTAGGGCAGCCAATTCTCGGTGGAGGTGCCTCTGCGCCCCTTGGGGGCCGGATGGTACCGGTGCCCGGCGACTAGGGCCTGCTCCGAGCGCTGGTACAGCTCATCTGGCAAGGCGGCGCTGGCCCGGGCATGGAGAATCGCCGCGATTGCCGTGTGGCTGTCGGTGATTTCGGCGATGAAATCGTCGGCGGTCCGGCCGGTGTGCATGGTCAGTTCCTGGGACACCGCGCTGGCGAGTTGGCGCCAGCTCAGTGGCCGCCAGACGTCACCGTCGAACTGCTCGGGGTCCGATGGCCATCGCCCGTGGCGCGCGCGCAATACTGTTCCGGTTCGCGGCAGCTCGATTATCACGTGCGTCTCATCGGTAGCCAACTGTCCTTCGAAGGCGGCGATCTCGCGCCGCAGGCAATTCAGAATCGCGGTGCCGGTGATGGCGTCGGCTCGCCGGTCCGGGTCTGTCGACTTCATACTGTCCGCCCTCCTCGGACGGGCCTGTCAGGTTTCAGAGTTGTCGCGATCATGCCGGGTGATGACATGAGGTGCGGTGTGCTCTTAGTGTCTACTGCGATGTTCAGATCGCCTGTTGAGACTGAGTTCGCCGCCGATCTGCGGCGGGTTCGGCCCGAGCTGGCTGACCCCTACCGCGCGGCGCTGCCTGCCGCCCGCGTCGCCGTGCTCGCTCGTCTGTGGCGTGGCCTGTGTATCGATCCGCTACCGAGGATCACATGCCGCTGTCAGCGGGGTATTGAGACGGTGATCACGCTCGCCGGCGGGCGCCGCATGGTCGGGCCTACGAGGTTCTGGGGTTTTTCGGAGCCGCCACCAGATCTCACGATCAGTTTGGACGGCCATCCGTATGACCATCCCGCTGAACTGCTCGCCGCGTTGCGCTGGCCCGAGGCGGCGCGCCTGGAGGCGGAGGTCGCCCACAGCGTCGCCGGCCTGGCGCTGGCCCGGGCCGGCGCCGCCAGCCTCGGGCGTCCCGCTATTGCGTTTGCGCACCAGAAACTGGAAGCCCACGAGCAGAGTGTGGTGGACGGCCACCGGTTGCATCCTTGTTGCCGCAACCGGACCGGCTTTCGGGCGGAGGATCATCTGGCGTACGGGCCGGAGCACCGCCCAGTGGTCGCTTTGGACCTGCTCGCCGTCCCTGCCGGCGGCTGCGTGGTCCATGGTGCGTGGCCTGATGAGTTACGCGCCGCAGACAAGTTGCTGATACCGATACACCCGTGGCAGTCCGCGCATGTGTTGTCGCGGCACGGTCTGGCGCCATACGCCCTGGGTGCCCTGCTCGCACGGCCGCTGATGGCCCTGCGCACGCTGGCCCCGATCGGTTTGCCGTGGCAGGTGAAAACCGCGCTGAGCACGCAGCTCACCTCGGCGGTGCGAGACATCTCCGGTGACTCGATACGGTCCAGTGTGGCCGTGTCCACGTTTTTGCGAGAGGCATTTGGGCGGCTTGGCGGTGGCCTGCGACTGCAATCGACCCGGGCCGCCGCTGCGGTTTTGATCAACGGTGAGCCCCATCCGGATCTGGGGGTGGTGCTTCGCGACTGCCTTGTCGCGGATCTACGGCCAGACGAGACCGTGTTACCCGTGGGCGCGCTGACTGCCCGTCCCCCGAACGGTGGCTGTCCACCGCTGTGCGCACTAGCAGCTGGGGAGCCGGTTGCCTGGTTGGCCGATTTTGTTGCACTGGCTGTTCCGCCGCTGTTGACGCTGCTGGCGTGGGGCATCGCGTTGGAAGCCCACGAGCAAAATCTGCTGTTGGTCATGGCCGAGCGCCGAGCCCGGCGACTGGTCTACCGCGACCTGGCCGACATCCGGATCTGCTCGACCCGCCTGGAGACCGCCGGCTTATCGTGCCCCGCGATACCTAACCGCATGCGGGCCAGCAGCGCCGAGTTGCGAGCCAAACTGTTTGCCACCTTTTTCGCGACAACCATGGCCGGATTAGTCACAACGCTTGCCAAGCATGCGGACAGCAAGCGACTGTGGGACGCGGTTGAAATCGGTATCCGCCAGACCTATGCCTCCTTGCCGCATACCCCCGCAACGCAGGCCGACCAATGGGCCCTGCTGAACGATCCGATCCCAACAAAACCTCTTACCTTGATGCGCCTGAACCCCAGCACTGCCCTGTGGGCGTACCAACCGAACCCATTCGCGGGTTAGAAAGCGCGACGTCGCTGTCGATGACCATTAGGGTGTGCTCAGGCGAGGTTAGCTACTGCTCGCCCCGGATCACCCGACGCAGCTTCGGTACCCGCTCGGCCAGCGCCCGTTCGGCACCGTGCGTGGACGGCAGGTAGTAGTCGCGGCCCACCAGTTCGTCCGGCGGGTACTGCTGGGCAAGCACGCCCTCGGATACGTCGTGTGGGTATCGATAACCGATGGCGTTGCCCAGCCGGGCGGCGCCGGCGTAGTGCCCGTCACGCAGGTGCGGCGGCACGGCACCGACCCGACCAGCTCGCACATCATCGATCGCCGCGTCCACCGCCGTGATCACCGCGTTGGACTTGGGCGCGGTGGCCAGGTGCACCGTGGCTTGAGCCAGCGCCAGCCTGGCCTCTGGCATGCCGATCAGCTGCACGGTGTGCGCGGCGGCCACCGCGACCGGCAGCGCGGTTGGGTCGGCCATTCCGACGTCCTCGCTGGCATGCACCACCAGCCGCCGCGCGATGAACCGGGGATCCTCGCCAGCCACGATCATTCGAGCCAGGTAGTGCAGCGCGGCGTCGACATCGGAACCTCGGATCGACTTGATGAACGCGCTGATCACGTCGTAGTGCTGGTCACCGGCGCGGTCGTAACGGACCGACGCTTCCTCGACGACGGTGTGCACAATCGCGGCGTCAATCTCGGTGACGTTTAACGCAACAGCGGCGTCAGCGGCCGCCTCCAACGCGGTCAGCGCACGGCGGGCGTCCCCGGCCGCCAGCCGAACCAACTGGTCACGAGCCTCGCCGGCCAGCGTAAACCGCCCGCCAAGGCCACGCGGATCAGTAAGCCCTCGTTCTAGCAGCGCGCCGATATCGTCGTCGGTCAGCGGCTCCAGCTTTAGCACCAGCGAGCGCGACAGCAGCGGAGTGACCACGGAGAACGACGGGTTTTCCGTGGTCGCCCCGACCAGCAACACCAGCCGGTCCTCCACCGCGCCGAGCAGGGCGTCCTGCTGCGTCTTGGAAAACCGATGGACCTCGTCGATGAACAACACGGTGCTCTGCCCCAGCCGGTCACGCCGGTGGCGCGCGTCATCAATCACCGCGCGCAGTTCCTTGACCCCTGAGGACAACGCGGACAACGCGACAAAATGTCGCTGACGCCGTCCTGGCGGACCGGCGATCAGCCGGGCGATCGTGGTCTTGCCCGTGCCCGGCGGCCCGTAGAGCAGCACCGACGCCGGCGACGCTCCCTCAACGAGCCGCCGCAGCGGAGCCCCGGGTGCGAGCAGGTGAGCTTGCCCGACAACCTCATCGAGCGTTCTTGGTCGCATCCGCACCGCCAACGGCGCATCCACCGATGGGCTATCCGCCGACGGGCCCCTAGGCACACCCTCGCGCTCGTCCACATCAAGGTCAAACAGACCGTCGCCGCCACTCACCACGCCGACCCTACGCCCGCGGCGAGCGGACCGGAGTTTTGTTGGCAGCGCGGCGGAGTCTCCGACGTGCATACTAACCGCAGCGTTAGTACGTTTTGCGTATGCGTATACGGGTGACTGTGACCGTTGAACAAGATGTGGTCAATGCCGCCGAGGCGGCCGTCGCCTCCGGTGAGGCGCCCTCGGTCAGCGCATGGGTCGCACAGGCGATGACTGATAGGGCGCAACCGTGACCAGTGTCCCCGATGACCTACGCCTACGCCAACTCGACCCCGCGATCACGCTGGTGCATTGCTGAGGCGTCACTGCCAGCGCCACGGCGCCCCCGAATCGTGCTAGCGACCAGAATGCGCCTATTGGCGCCCATAACCGCGTCCCAGATATCCGCCCGTCAGGCCGGAAGTCCAGCGTGCGTGTGCGGATCATGGACACACTCATCGCAGCTCGGGCAGCACGTACTTGGCCCAGGCGGAGAAGAACGCCTCCTGATCCGGCCCGATCTGCTGGACGTACAGCTCATCGATCCCCGCGTCAAGGAACCGCCGCGCGGCGACCAAGTGCCGGTCCGGGTCGGGCCCGCAGGCGAAACGCTCGCTCACCGCCTCACGTGACACTAAGCTGCCGGCCTGCTCGAAATCGACCGGGCGGGGCAGCATCTGGGCCAGCTGGCCGGGCAGCAGTTCGTTGAACCACAGCCGGTACGCGGTGTCCACCCCGGCACCTTCGGACTCGGCCCAGCACACCTTCACCCCGGCCTGAGTAGGCTTGTCACCACCGCCGACGCCCCGGAAGAGCTCCACCAGCTCAGGCATCGTGGTGCAGAAACCGTCGCCGATCTCGCCGGCCAACCGGACGGCCGCTGGCCCGAACCCGGATACGTAGATGGGCACCGGACGCTCGGGCAGCGTGTAAATCCGCGCGTCCTCCACGGTGTAGTGCCGCCCGTAGTGATTGACGTTCTTGCCGGTGTGCAGTTCCCTGATCACCTCGACGGCCTCGCGCAGCATGTCCTGCCGCACGGCGGTGGGCGGCCAGCGGTCACCCAAGATGTGCTCGTTGAGCGCCTCGCCGGAGCCGACCCCGAGCACGAATCGGCCCTCGCACTGCACCGCCGCCGTAGCCGCCGCCTGCGCGATCACTGCCGGATGGATGCGCATCGTGGGGCAGGTGACCGCGGTAGTGATCGGCAGCGACGTGACCTGCGACAGTGCCCCTATCACTGACCACACGAACGGACTATTGCCCTGCTCACCATTCCACGGATGGAAATGATCTGAGATCCACAACCGCTCGAACCCGGCCTCCTCGGCCAGCCGGGCTTGCCGCACCAACTCACGCGGCCCGAACTCCTCGCACGACAAGAAATAACCGATGCTCGCCATACCGGAGCTCTACCCGCGATCCGCCGCGACAATCCCGAGCGCCGACCCGCTTCAGCCGGCGAACCCGACGGGGACCGGCGAACCCGACGGGGACCACAGCACCGCGCGCCCAGGCCGTCGCCGAGCACTTGGCAATCGGGCCTCCTCGAGCCGCTTCGACAGCCGGGCGCATGTCACTGCCCCCGGCTGCGCCGAGTCTCCCGGGCGTTCGCCTTCTCGATCGCGTCGATGAGCTCTGCCTTGTGCAGCTTCTCTGGGTGTTCGATACCCACTCGCGTCGCCACGTCCTCGAGGTGGCCCTTGCTGGCGCGGGCGTCCACGCCCTGAGCGGTGGGCGCGAGGTGCTCGACCGCCCCGGGCGCGCCGCCTTGCTCGGCGCGTTCGTCTGAGGGGCCCCAGCGTTCCTTGGGCTCCCAGTGGTCACCCACCTTCTCGTGGGTGTGTTTCAGTGCCGCGTACGCGACTCGGTGCGCGCGCTCGCCAGGACCGTAGGTGTCCTCAGCCGAATCGAGCGCCTTCTTGTAGGTCCGTACCGCCTTATCGTCCGAGCGCGCAATCGTCGCCGGGACGTCGTCTCGCATCTTCTCGGCCTCGCGGTGCTTGTCCACCACGGTGCTCACCCCTTCCCATCGGGTCGTCGGTGCGGGTGCTCACCCAGGCAGCGTCCACGTCAACCCCGCAGCCCCCAGCTGCTCGGCCCGGGTGGTCGTCTGAGGACCTAACCACGTATTGGTACCCCGCGTCACCCACGCAAAACACCGATCACTCGCGAGGCCGCATGGCCATCGAGCCAGCCGTCCGCTCATAATGCTCACAATTAGGACTGCTCATAATAGGGATATGGGATTGGCCGAGCACGTAGCCGGGCAGGGCGCCGGTCGCCAGGCCAACCACGAGGTGGACGAACCCGCGCCGGAGGACCCGCCAGTTCGGCTCGGCGCGCGCGCCGGCCTGGTCGTGAATGGGATCATGTACCTGCTGGTTGCCTGGTTGGCGGTGCGGGTGGCACTCGGCGATCAAGATCGCGCGGACCAGGCGGGGGCGTTGCAGACGTTGGCGCGGGAGCCGGGCGGACGAGTGCTGGTCCTCCTGGTGGGCGCTGGCTTCGCGGCGGTCGCGCTCTGGCGTGCCCGCGAAGCGGTGTGGGGCTCGTCGCCGATCTCCCGACCGTCGCTGCGGTGGCGGCAGCGGCTGTACTCCGGCTCGCAGGTGGTCGGGTATGCGGCACTGGCCATGCTGGCGTTTCGGGTGGCCTGGGGCTCCGGCGCCGGCAACGGTGGTCAGGGCGTAGCCGCCTGGCTGCTCACCCTGCGGATCGGGCCACCGCTGCTCGTAGTCGTGGGCATCTCGGTGGCCGTCGCGGCGGCGGTCATGGCCTTTCGCGGGTGGCGGATGGACTTTGCTTCAGATCTGGATTTGGACCGGGCCAGTCCCGCCGTTCGCGCTGTCGCCGAACGGTGCGGCCAGTTCGGTTCCGTCGCCAGAGGCATCGCGTTCGGCGTCATCGGGGTGCTGGTCGCGGTCGCCGGGCTGCGATACCAACCGGCGAAAGCCGAGGGCCTCGATGCCGCGCTGAAGACACTGGCCGGCCAACCGTACGGGCCACTGCTGCTGGGCATCGTGGCGCTGGGGTTGGCCAGCTACGGAGTGTTCAGCTTCTTCGACGCGCGGTACCACCGGTTCTAGGCTGTCGGCGGCGGGCTCGACTACAGCCGGGTTAGGGTCGAGCTGTGCGGGAGATCCTAGAAATACTCAGCCGCGACGGACACGCCACCGTCGAACGAATCGCCATCATGACCGGGCTCGCCGAGGACACCGTCGCCGAGCGAATCAGCGAGTGGGAAGCGACCGGTGTCATCCGCCGCTACAAGGCGGTGGTGGACTGGGACCGGTTCGACCGCGAGCAGCAGCAGCCGGCACACGAGACGATCACCGCGTTCATCGACGTGTCGATCGGGCCGGCCCGGGGCGTCGGATTCGACGATGTGGCCGAGCGGATCTCCCGATTTCCCGAGGTACGCTCGGCGTACCTGGTCTCGGGTAACCAAGACCTGCGGTGCACCGTGATCGGGCGCACCATGCGGGAGGTCAGCGAGTTCGTCGCGCAGAAGCTGTCGACCATCGACCGGGTACAGTCCACCGCCACCCATTTCGTGCTCAAGACCTACAAGCACGACGGCGATGTGTTTCTCGAGCCCGAAGCCGATCACCGGCTCCCGGTGATGCCGTGAAACCCCTCAACCGCGTTATCTCGGCCTGCCCACCGTCAGGCATCCGTCGGTTCTTCGACATCGCCGCCCAGATGGACGACGTGATCTCGCTCGGGGTCGGTGAGCCTGACTTCGTCACGCCATGGCGAATTCGCGAAGCGGGGATCTACGCCCTGGAACACGGCGCCACCACCTACACCTCCAACGCCGGCCTGCCCAGGCTGCGCGAGTTGATCTGCGCGGAATTGGCGGACCGATATCGGGTGCGGTATGACCCCGCCAGCGAGTGCGTGATCACCGCCGGGGTATCCGAAGGGCTGGACCTGACGCTGCGGGTGCTGCTCGGGCCGGGCGAAGAGGTGATCGTCCCGGAACCCTGCTACGTGGCGTACCGGCCGTGCGTCTCGTTCGCCGGCGGGCGGCCAGTATCGGTCCCGACCAGGGCCGATGACGGCTTCCGGCTGCACCCGGACGTGATCGAGGCAGCGGTCACCGAGCGAACCAAAGCCATTCTGATTGGCTCGCCGGCTAACCCGACCGGGGCTGTGCAGACCCGGGCCGATCTGGCCGCGCTCGTCGAGCTCGCCGAGCGGCACGACCTGTACCTGGTCTCCGATGAGATCTACGATCGGCTCACCTACACCGAGGCGCATACCTGCTTGCCCGCGCTGCCCGGGGCGTGGGAACGCACCGTGCTGCTCGGCGGGTTTTCCAAGGCATACGCGATGACGGGCTGGCGGGTCGGGTATCTCTGCGCGCCTCGTCCGATCGCGGAGCTGGCGCTGCGGATGCACCAATACACGATGCTGTGCGCCCCGCACGTGTCTCAGTTAGCGGCCGTGGAGGCGCTGTCCGCCGCCGGGGCCGAGGTTGCCGAGATGGTGTCCGACTACGACCGTCGCCGCAGGATATTCGTCAAGGGGTTGCGCGAGATCGGGCTGGACTGCCCGGAGCCCGGCGGTGCCTTTTACGCGTTCCCCTCGATCAGGACCAGCGGCCTGGACTCAGAGACTTTCGCCGAGCGGCTGTTGCATACCCAGCGGGTGGCCGTCGTCCCTGGCAACGTATTCGGCGCCCCGGGTGAAGGACATATCCGTTGTTCGTACGCGACGGCCCTGCCATTGCTTGAGGAAGCGCTGGAACGGATCTCCCGTTTCCTGGACGGGTGCGCCACCGGTCGAGCCGGTGACGGCCGCGGGGGCGCCAGCCGAGGACGCGGCGGCTGAGGGGGCGCCAGTACGAGATCCGCGTCGAGCGCGGATGTCCCGCAGCGCGATCGACAGCGCGTAAGGCAGCAGGTCGCGACCACGCCGCCACAGCCACGGCAACCCCTTGAACACCAGCCAGAGCAGGTGGTGTGCCACGGTGATCTGACGGCCGCCTCCGGGGGTCAGGCTCACCGGGTGCGGCACCGCGAACCCTTCCAGCCGGATCAATTCACCGAAGTTGGTGGCCAACAATCGATGCCCAAGCTCGGAAGGATGCAGCCGGTCCACGCTCCAGGACGCCCGGTCGTATCCGCCGGCCATAGTATGCAGATCGAGACAGCTGATTCCATGTCGAGCAACGATCGCATCAATGACCACGTTCAGCTCGGCTATCCGCTCCCGCAGCGCACGGCGCAGCGAGCCAGGCAACCAGAACACCCGGCTGTGGTCGTGGAAACGAACGGTTAACACGGTGCTACCCGCCGCTCGCAGCGCACCGACGATAGCGTCGTAGTCGTTCTCGATCTGGACCGGGTCGAAGTCCGAGCGCAGCGTGTCGTTCATTCCGACGACGAGCACCGCCACATCCGGGCGCATCTTCAACGCGGCGGCCAGCTGCCGGTGTCGCACACACGCCACCCTGGCGCCGGGGAACGCGAAGTTGGCGTATCGCACCGTTCCCCGTTCACCAAGCGAATCCAGCAATAGCGGCCCGAAGCCGCGCCAGCGCCCACCCGGGAGTGGGTCGCCGATGCCAACCGGTGTGGAGTCGCCGAGCGCGACCAGCGTGCGTACCACTCTGGCAGCCATCCCGGCGATGTACGGCAGCGGAATAAAAGACTCGGCGCTCACGCTTGCACACGATCACGAACGTGGGCTCATGCTTGGTGAGAACGGGATGACGCCTTGGGGACCGGTCGTGAAACCCTCGGTGCCGCACGCTGAGAGGCCCGCTGTTGGGCCCGCTGGCGAAACGCCGGGAACAGTGGAAGTTCGGTTGGCCCGTCCCCCAGCTTGATGTGGAGTGCGCGCACCACATCGTGGGCCAGTTCAACGGTGGCCGGCCGGTCGCTGCGCTCGGCATCGCTGGCCAGTCGTTGCCAGTAGTGGGCGAGCGCGAGCAGCGCCCTCGGTGAACGAGTGAGATCGCGACCGATCGGACCGTCCTGCGCCAGGCCGGGCGGGAGCAGCATCATGGTGCACAGCCAGACCCAAAGCACCTGCGCGTCCAGCAGCCGCGCCGACAGCCGAGCGGTGTTGTCCAGATCGGGCCACACCACGCACACCTCAGGGCGCCAGGCGGCCAGCATAGCCTCAGACATCCCCGCCGGGAGCGCGAAACTGTTCTCGCAAGCCGGGAACGGCACCCTGGCGTAAGCCGCGTCCAGCACCACGTCGCGGAAGCAGCCGCCCTCGAAATCGACGAATCGAACTCCCTTGCTGGTCACCAGGTTATTGTCCGGGCAGCTGTCGGAGGGGCTGAACGCTCGATAGCGGGTGCCGCCGAGTAAGCGCGCGCCGGCTTGCGCCTCTTGAGCGGCAGCCGTGCTGACCATCACCCCCAGCCCACCCGCGATCAGCTCGGGCACCACCGCAAGCGCGGTACGTGCCTCATCCGCGACCGGATCGCGCCAGGAACGTACTCCCAGCCGTCGGAGTAACGCTCCGAAGTCACCTTCCCGCCATGCGGTCACCGCGTGTATCCGGCCGAGCGCGCGAGCCCAGCTAAGCAGACCCCGTTCGGCTACCGAGGAATCGTTGCCGAACAGCTTGTCCGCCAGCGTCGCCGACCGTCCAAGATCTTCGAGGACGAGCAGGCGGTTCTGCGGATCGTGCGCGAACAGCGCGGGGCTCGGCCGGCACTCACCAGGAAGCGCGGTGAACAATTGGCAACTAGCGGCCTCGATTCGAAACTGATCGGCCCGGCCCGGCGCGACATCGTGCTGGTAGTGCTTGATCACCAAACTGCGCGGCAAGCCGAACGGGTTCTCCGTGACTCGAGCTCTCAACACCAGCGAGCGGCCGCTACCGCCCAGATCCTCGGGATCGGCAAGCCTTACGGTAGCGCCGTAACGGCGGGTGAGCAGGTGCTCGGCAATACTCAGCGCACGCACCACCGCGACCGAGGATGGCGCCGAATCCGCCGGATGCTTGCCGGTAGTCGGGCGAATCATCACGCCAGACTTTACCCCTTAGAGGGGTTACCGCCGCACCGCTTTGCTGGAACAGGTCTGAAAACGGAATGCGGCGGTTTGATAGGAGGCCGCTGCCGCTCCCTTCGCCCTCCCCCGCTAGCCGGCCGGCTTAGTTGGCCGCGGTATCGCGTCGACGCCGGCCTCTTTTCGTTGCTCCGCGCTGATCGGGGCGGGCGCGGCGGTGAGCGGATCGTAGCCGCCACCGCTCTTCGGGAACGCGATCACCTCTCGCAGCGAGTCGGCGTGGGCTAGCAACATGCAGGTCCGGTCCCAGCCGAAGGCGATCCCGCCGTGCGGGGGCGGCCCGTAAGCGAACGCGTCGAGCAGGAAGCCGAATTTCTCCCTCTGCTCGGCCTCGTCCATGCCGAGCAACGCGAACACCCGCCGCTGCACATCGCCGCGATGGATACGAATCGACCCGCCACCGATTTCGTTGCCGTTACAAACGATGTCGTAGGCGTAGGCCAACGCCTGGTCGGGTGCTTCTTCGAAACGGTCAGCCCAGTCCGCGTTCGGCGAGGTAAAGGGGTGATGAACCGCCGTCCAGCCCAGCTGGGCATGCTCGGCCGAGCCACGTTCGTCGCGGACCCGCTCGAACATCGGCGCGTCCACCACCCACAGGAACGACCAGGCGTTCTCGTCGATCAGTCCGCACCGGCTGGCGATCTCACCCCGGGCCGCGCCGAGCAGCGCGCGCGCGTCGGCCGGATGACCGGCGGCGAAGAAGACACAGTCCCCCGGCTCAGCGCCCACCGCCTTCGCCAACCCGTCTCGCTCGACTTCGGAGAGGTTTTTGACCACCGGGCCACGTTCCTCGAGCGCGCCGTCCGCCCCGACCAGGACGTAGGCCAGGCCGCGCGCCCCGCGCTGCTTGGCCCACTCCTGCCAGGCGTCGAGCTGCCGGCGGGTCTGCGCGGCCCCGCCGGGCATCACCACCGCCCCCACATACGGATTCTGGAAGACCCGGAAGCTGGTGTCCGCGAAGTAGCCGGTGAGGTCGGTGAGTTCGACCTCAAAACGCAGGTCGGGTTTGTCGCTGCCGTAGCGGGCCATCGACTCGGCATAGGTCAACCGGGGGATGGGACGCGGGATCTCGTAACCGGCCAGTTCGCGCCACAGCGCCGCGACGATCTCTTCGCCGAGCTCGATGATGTCGTCCTCGGTGACGAAACTGGCCTCGATGTCGAGCTGGGTGAACTCCGGCTGCCGGTCGGCTCGGAAGTCTTCGTCCCGGTAGCACCGGGCGATCTGGTAGTAGCGCTCCAGCCCAGCCACCATAAGCAGCTGCTTGAACAGCTGCGGGCTCTGCGGCAGCGCGTACCACGAGCCAGGCCGCAGCCTGGCCGGCACCAGGAAATCACGTGCTCCCTCAGGAGTCGAGCGGGTCAGCGTGGGCGTCTCGATCTCGAGGAAACCACGCTGACGCAGCACCTCGCGGGCGATCCGGTTGGCCTCGCTGCGCAGCTTGAGAGCGGCCGCCGGGCCGACGCGGCGCAGATCGAGGTAGCGGTGCTTGAGCCGGATCTCCTCGCCGACCTCGGTGTGCTCATCCAGCGGAAACGGCAGCGGGGCCGACTCGGACAGCACGGTCAGCGCGGTGGCGGTCACTTCGATCGCGCCGGTGGGCAGCTCGGGGTTCTCGTTGCCTTCCGGGCGGATGGACACCTCACCGGTGACCAGCACGCAGAACTCCGCCCGCAGCCGGTGCGCGCGCTGCGCCATCTCCCCCTCGCGGAACACCACCTGGGCCACCCCGGAGGAGTCGCGGAGATCGATGAAGATCACCCCTCCATGATCACGACGGCGGGCGACCCATCCGGCCAGGGTCACGGTGTTGCCAGCGTGCTCGGTGCGCAGGGCACCGGCGGAATGAGTGCGCATCACCTAGATGAGGTTAGCCGGCCACCCCGACAAGACGGCTACCAGGTTTCTCCGGGCCTGGTCAGCCACCCGGTCAGCCGGAGCGATCCGGCCCAGCGCGCAGCAACTCAATGCGCAACAGGACCCGCCGCTCGCGTTTCATCGCGGCGCGGTAATCGTCCCAGTTCGGATGCTCGCCAGCCACTTCCCGGTAATACTCCTCCAGGCCCGGCATCGCCTCGGGCAGCGAAACGATCTCCGCTCGGCCCTCCAGCTGCACCCAGCGCCCGTAAAACTTATCCGGGAAGACGCACAGCCATACCCGAGGGTCACGACGCAGGTTGCGTACCTTATACGCCGTCTCGCGGCTGCTCACCAGAACCCGGCCGTCCGCGTGCACGCCCACGCTCACCGGCGACATCTGCGGGCTGCCGTCTTTTCGCAGCGTTGCCAGCACGGCGTGATGCTGGGTACGGACCACCGCGCGCGCCTCATCGAGATCCATGCTCACCACCGTACTGAGCTAGAGCAAACTGAACCGCTAGAGCAAACTGAGCTGCTCGCTTCGCTCCAGCTTCTCACCCGCGGCACCAGCCCCTCTGGCCGGGCCGCCTCCCGGCCAGGGACCCGCCCGGTCGCCTGGCAGGCCCCGCCGCGCCGCGCCGCCGGCGAGCCCGTGCCGGCGCAGCAGCGGAGCCACTTGCTGAGCCAATGCCTCCTGGTAGCGGCGGTCGACGTAGGCGCCACGGGAGTACAGCTGTTGGTAACGCTCGACCAGGCCGGGATACTCCCGGGCCAGCCAGGCCATGAACCACTCCCGAGTCCCCGGGCGCAGGTGCAACGCCAGCACCGTCGCCCCGCTCGCGCCGGCCCTGGCGATGGCGGCCAGCAACGCATCCAGCGCTTCTTCGGAGTCGGTCAGCAAGGGCAGCACCGGCGCCACCATCACCCCGCAACGCAGACCGGCATCGCTGATGCGCCGGACCAGCTCCAGCCGGGCGGCCGGGCTCGGCGTGCCCGGCTCCAGGCTGGCCTGGAGGTTTCGGTCGGCGAGCGCGAGGGACACCCCGAGCCCGACGGGCACATCAGCCGAGGCCGCCACCAGCTCCGGGAGGTCCCTGCCGAGCAACGTGCCCTTGGTGAGCACGGAGAACGGCGTACCGGAGCGGGCCAGCGCGGCTATCACACCCGGCATCAGCCGGTATCGACCCTCGGCCCGCTGATAGGGGTCGGTGTTGGTGCCCATGGAGACCGGCTCACTTCGCCACCCCGCCGAGCGGAGCTCACGGTCCAGCACCCGAGCGACGTTGACCTTCACCACCACCTGGCGATTGAAGTCCTCACCGACGTCAAGATCAAGGTAGGTATGGGTGTGACGGGCGAAGCAGTAGGTACAAGCATGACCGCAGCCTCGGTACGGATTGATCGTCCAGGTAAATGGCATCGACGAACTACTCGGTACTTTGTTCAGCGCGGAGCGGGCCTCAACCTCATGGAAGATCATGCCGGCGAACTCCGGCGGACGCACGGAACGCAACAGACCGCGCATCCCCGGCAGCGCTACATCAGTGCCCACACCGTCCTTGACGACCTTTTGCCCTCCCCAACGCATGGGCTTATTCGAACACATGTTCGCGTGAAACGCAAGCGGGAATCTGCTGATTAGGAGGGACGGCCCACGCCGTGGACGCTTCCGCCGGGAGCGCGCCGGCCGGATTTCGGCGAGCCGGGCGAGGTGACGGCGACCCGATGGCCGATACTGGTCCCACGACCGCAGCGACGAGGGGAGTGGGTGCGGCTGTAACGGGTGTGGCTCCACGCACCGTCTCCGCGCAGGTCGGTGGTCCGAGCGCAGTCGAGATTGCGGAAGGCAGGACTGACCACCTGACCAACCTGACGGCGGCGTGCTACCTACCCTGACGTCGGCGGCCGGAACTCGCCTTCGATAGCGGCTCGCAGAAAGGCGGTCCATTCCCCTTGAGTGAAGGCCAGGATGGGGCTGTCGGGTCCGAGTTTGCTGTCGCGCACACCGATCCAGCCGGGCAGGTCGCGGGTGATCTCGACGCACTCGTTGTCTGCTTGGGAGTAGCTGGCCTTCTGCCAGTTGGTGGCCCGGTCGAGTGCGCGGAGGGCGTTCTGGTGGTTCATGAGAGCTCCTCGAGTCGGTGTCGCATTGTAGCCTGTGATTCTTCCGGGTGACAGGCGGCATTGTGTAGCCGAGTGAGGGTGTTGCGGTAGCGCAGCACATCGGCCGGGTTCTCGTAGTAGCTGCCTCGGATGCGGCCGTCGGTGTAGGCGACGGCGGGAGTGCCGATGAGATCAGGAAAGGACAGGATTTTGAACGCTCCGTCCGTTCCGGCGTGGGGTCGGGTGGCGAGGGGCAGCACCAGGATCGTGATGTTCGGCCGGGCGGCTAGGGCGAGCAGGTGCTCCAGCTGCTCGCGCATGATGGCGGGATCTGTGGCGGTGCCGTGGAGGACGGCCTCGTCGAGAATGGACCAGACCATCGGCGGCTCGGGGCTGTCGCGGGTGAGGATCTCTTGGCGGGCCAGCCGTAGCTCG
>JAFASX010000058.1 GCA_019244295.1 Pseudonocardia sp. | reverse complement strand
GCGACCACCGAGAGGCCGAGCGCAGCCCCGGTCAGGGTCACCGTGGTCAAGACACGGGATGAGGCCGACGGGGCGCGATGACGGGGCATGTCGGAGGTTTCCTTTCGGAGATTCGGGCTACTTCAATAGGTTTCAGTGCTGTGTGCGTACGGTAGCGGTGTGGTCACGATATGTTTTGGGTGGGTGCCACCGGCTGATCCGCTCATGTTGTCCGCCGTGAGCAGCGTGAACGAGTCAGCGCGCACCGCGAACGTCTATGGGTTACGCATCGAAGCTGAGAGGACGCTGATCGTCACGGTCCGTGGATAGCCGTATGGTAGGCGTCCGAGTGGGGCTGAGTTCTGCTCTACCATGTACAGAGGCGTCATACGTCCGGACGGCTGGCCGAGCTCTTGCCTAGCCCTCGGGTCGGCCGCGTCGACAACCACGGCCAACAATCCACGGCTTTCTCAGGAGTTCCGCACATGCCACAGATCAGCACCAATGACTTGAAGACGGGCATCACCCTGGACCTGTCCGATGGGCTGTTCAACGTGGTGACGTTCCAACACGTGAAGCCGGGCAAAGGTGGAGCGTTCGTACGGACCAAGTTGAAGAACGTGCGCAACGGCGCGGTGCTGGACCGCACCTTCCGGGCCGGCGAGCGAGTCGAGCAGGCCATTATCGAGACCCGTGAGATGCAGTACCTCTACAACGACGGCGACATCTTCGTGTTTATGGACCAGGACACGTTCGAGCAGCTGGAGGTACCCCGCGCGGTGCTCGGCGACCTGCCAGACTATCTGCTTCCGGAGATGACTCCGGCGTTGAGTTTCTACGGTACCGAGATTGTGGGCGCCGAACTGCCGGCCTCGGTCGAACTGACAGTGACCGATGTCGAGCCCGGAGTCCAGGGAAACCGGGTATCAGGCGCTACCAAACCAGCAACTGTCGAGACAGGAAAGATTGTCAAGGTGCCGCTATTCGTCAACAATGGCGACCGTATCAAGGTCGACACCAGGACTGGGGAGTACATGACCCGGGTCTGAGGTCGGCAAACCACGATCGTGGTGGAGCAGATCGAGCACCACGTCTCGATCAGGGTAAGAAGCGTGCGTGCCAGTGGCACGCACGCTAGCGGACGCGGCCGCGACCGCCCACTCCACCGCCATCGGCAGCGCTGCTCCGGCGGCAAGCTCACCAGCGAGCGCTCCGACAAGGGCGTCGCCGGCTCCCGTGCTGTCCACCGCATCGACCGCGATCGCGTTGACCTGGCCAAAGTCATCCGTGGTGCACCAGGCGGCGCCGGCCGCGCCGAGGGTGGCTACCACGCTGCGCGCGCCGCGTTCGATCAGCGCCCGCATCGCTGGCCGGATCGCGGATAATTCCTGGCTACCAACCTGGTCGGCCAGCTCGTGTTCATTGACCACCAGCGGATCGCAGCGGGACAGCAGTTCTCGCGACACTGGTCGGCTGGGCGCGGCGTTGAGAATCACCCTGGCCGAGGACGTCTGGACCGCCAGTTTGTTGATCCGCTCAGGGATCTCGTGCTGCAGCACGAGCAGCGCGGCGGAGGCCACCGCGTCGGTGTCGGCACCGAGCCCGTCTGGCCAGGAATGGTTGGCGCCAGGGTCAACGATGATTGTGTTCTCCGCACCGCTGACCGCGATGTAAGCCGTCCCGCTGCGATACCCGGCCATGCCGCGGACCGCTCGCACGTCGAGCCCGACGCTAACGAGTTCCGTGCGCAGTTGGACGCTGTCCGGGTCGTCACCCAACCGCGCCACCAGCGTCACGTTCGCGCCGAGCCGATGTGCGGCCACGGCCTGGTTGGCACCCTTACCCCCGACGCTGAGTCGTACCGCGTGGGCGATCACCGTCTCGCCGGCGCCGGGCAGCGCGGCCACCTCGGCGACGACGTCCCGATTCACCGAACCCAGCACCACAACCACGCCGCCTGCTTGGCTCATCCGTCCGCGCCCCTTTTCCACTCCCGCGCCCTGACTTCGATCGCGCACATGCGACTCGCGCGTCCGAACCGTATCCGACGGATTGGAGGATTCCAGTTGATGCCCGAGCTATCGTTCTGTCAGGCGTGCGGCGGATCCGGCGGCTATCGTAGCTGGCAAACGCGATGGAGGGCGTCGTGACAGATTATCCGAGTACTCTCGCGGCTGGCTCAGTGCGTAGCTTGATCCCCGCACGGATCGACAGATTGCCCTGGTCACCCTTCCACACCCGCCTGGTCGTCGCGCTCGGAGTGGCGTGGATCCTGGACGGCCTGGAGATCACGGTGGCGAGTGGCGTCGGAGACGTACTCACCGACAAGACGACGCTGGCCCTGACCTCGGTCGAGGTGGGAGCGTTGGCCAGCGTCTACCTGATCGGTGAAGTGGTGGGTGCGCTGTTCTTCGGCCGCATGTCAGACAAGCTCGGCCGGCGGAACCTGTTCATCTTGACGCTGGGCGTCTACCTGTTTGGCAGCGCTACCACCGCGCTGACCCTGGGCTCGGGAACCGGGTGGCTGCTATTTCTTTATCTGACCAGGTTTGTCGCGGGTACCGGAATCGGCGGAGAATACGCCGCCATTAACTCGGCCATCGATGAACTGATCCCCGCCCGGTACCGGGGCCGAGTTGATCTCGCGGTCAACGGGACCTACTGGGCGGGCGCGGCAATAGGCTCGATCGGCTCCTACCTCATTTTGCACATTTTCACGCTGAGCGTGGGTTGGCGGATCGGTTTCCTGATCGGGCCGGTGCTGGCCGTGGTGATCATATTTGTCCGCCGCAATCTGCCGGAGAGCCCTCGTTGGCAGGTCATGAATGGGCGCAGCGCGGAAGCCGAGGAGTCCATTGCGCAGATCGAGCGGAAAGTGGAGGCCTCTGGCCGGGTGTTGCCCCCGGTTGACCCCGGTAAGGAGATGGAGCTCAAGCCGGCCGATGATATCGGCTACCTTGCTCTGACCAAAGTCCTGTTCCGCGAGTACCCGGAACGGTCGGCCTACGGCGGGACGTTGATGATCGCCCAGTCTTTCCTGTATAACGCTATCTTCTTCACCTATGCGATCGTGCTCGGTAAATTTTACGGAGTCAACGCCGCGGCCACGCCAGTATATTTCGTTCTGTTTGCCGTCGGGAATCTCCTGGGGCCGCTTCTGCTGGGGCCTTTGTTCGACACGATAGGTCGGAAGAAGATGATTTCCGGAACGTATCTCGTGTCGGGTATTCTGCTCGCCGTCAGCGCTTATCTGTTCCGGGCTGGCGCTTTCACCGCCGTCACGCAGACCATCGCCTGGTGCGCGATATTCTTCTTCGCCTCGGCCGGAGCGAGCGCGGGTTACCTCACGGTGAGTGAGATTTTCCCGCTGGAGGTTCGGGCCAAGGCGATCGCGGTGTTCTTCGCGATCGCTCAGTGTTTCGGCGCGATCGGGCCGCTCGTCTACGGGGCGCTGATCGGCGATGGCTCCAACCCGACCCACCTGTTCTTTGGCTACCTCTTCGGTGCCGGTGTCATGGTGATCGGTGGGTTGGTGACGATCGCGATCGGGGTAGCCGCCGAGGGCAAGTCGCTGGAGGACATCGCCATCCCGCTCGCGGCTCGTCAGGCGGGGTCGAGCTTGACGAACAAGAGCGCCTGATAAGCAAGGAGCTCTCGCTCGAGCTCACCGAACCACCGTCGCCGGCGGGCACAGGCCGAAGGGCCCGGTCGGGTCCCGAGAGCACTGCCCAGGTCAGTAACCGCGTAGGTGATCCGATAGCGCACCAGTTGGGCGGCTACCTCCAGCCACCGTGCGGGGTTGTCAGACTGGGGTGTGCCGCCCAGAGTGTCGGCGAACCACCCGGGCAGGGGCCGCCGCCACTGGATTGCCTCGCTGATCCTGGACCGCAGCAGCTTCTCCAGGTCCGTTCGTGCCCGGTGGCTGTCTTCGATGTCCTGGGCGTGCCGCTGCCGCAGGGAGCGGTCATGCGCGAGCTGGGCTTGGGCGTTGTTCGCCGAGTTTTGGACTCGCGCACGGTGTGGGCACAGCCGGTTCAGCTCGTCGCGCACGATCCGGAACTCGCGCACCGCTTCGTCGTAGCCTTCGTGGTCGGCGTCCCTGGTCGCGATCGTGCGGCTGGCCGCTATCGCGCGCTGCTGAACCCGCAGGTAATGGGTCTGACACTGCTGCCATGCCGCGATGGCCTGCTCGCAGCTAGCCCGCATCGCTGGCGTGAGCAGTCGACACGTGATGCACTCGCCGCGCTCCGCGAGCGCGGCGAGCGCGGCCAGCTCCGGTCCAGCGGCATCAAGCGCGGCCAGCTCTGGCTCGCTGATCCGCGGTTCGGTCATCGCCGGACCTGCCGAGGGCCCTCATTGTCCTGCGCCGTCCGGGGGCGAGGCATCCGAAACCGCCAGAGCGCGCCGGAGCGGGGTCTGCGCTCCTCGGTGACGGCGCCGAGGAATTCCTCGGTGAGCTCCAGAATCTCAGTCGCGGCCACCTCATAGACCGGGTCAGTCGGTGCCACGAGAGGAAGCAGCGCGTGCCGACGCCATAGCTCCGCCCGCAGCGCCAAGACCCGACCAGACGAAGCCAGACTGGAACGCGCGGCAAGCCGACGCGCCGGTGTCATGGGGACCATCGCCCCATCGTGGCCTATGAGCTGGCCTGACGGGAATGATTAATTGGCGGCGGACCGATTGCCGTCCGGTTGTGTCGAGGTAGCCTAGCAATTGCCCGGGGCGGATGGACACCCGCCGAGGCCGGCAAGGCATCCTGGGCGGTATGGGTCTCGAAGTTCAGTTCGCCATCTATTACGTGTTGTTCTTCTTCTGGCTGGCGTTAGTCGTGCGACTGGTGGTCGAAGTGCTGCGCAGCTTCGCCCGTAAGTGGCGCGGACCGTCGTCGGGGCTGGCGGCCGGCACTCTGGAGGTGGCATTCCTGGTAACTGACCCGCCAGTACGGCTGCTTCGCCGGTTGATCCCACCCGTGCGGCTCGGCGCGGTGGACCTCGATCTGTCGATCACCGTGCTGTTCTTCGTGGTCTTCATCGGGGTGCAGGTAAGCCATCCCTGACTCGGTCGGCCCGAGCCCGGCCGCTGCCTCGGCGTATCGGCTAGGTCGACGGTCGTTGTCCGCCGAACCAGAACGGGCCGATGGACCTCGCCGGTCTGACGGCGGACAACCGGCAGCAACTACCTGATCGTGGAGACATCGGTTGCGTGGAGCAACCGCAGCGCCAAAGTCGGACAGGCCGCCGCCGCTCGACGAGCCTCGTTCATCAGCTCAGGCGGAACCGGTCGGTCGGCCAGTATGGGGTATCCCCATTCGTCGAGGCCGACCAGCTCCGGTAGCAGCTGTTCGCACAGCCCGTGCGCCCGGCAGCCAATGGGATCGACCGTCAGCCGGGCCGGCTCTGGTGTGGTCATCGCCACCCCTGGGCGGGGTGAGGATTCAGCTCGCGCAGCACCGGTGGCGTGCTCGAGTCGAGCGCGCCACATGGCCTGCCGTGCAGATGGTTCGTCAGGTCGCGGTGGAACACCTCGAGCGCGCTGGCGGCCAGCCGCACCGCGCCGTCTGGGTGCGAGCAGGCACCCCGCCGAGGGATCACCTCGAGCCGCCGACGCAGCCGGTCCGCCAGCGCGGGATCCATCCCTCCCTGGGCGAGGGCCTGCACGTCCTCGGCGATCGCTGGCAAACCGAACATGCAGGGACCGCACTGCCCGGCTGACTCGGCGGCGAGGTAGCGCAGGATCGTCGCGGTGACTCGCAGGCCGCAGGCCGTGGCGGGCAGGGCCACCAGGGACGCCAGACCCAGTCCGGCGCCGGCTGGCGAGCCGTCCTCATACGCGAGCACCCGGTCAACCGCCGACGGCATTGACAGCCACCTCCCGCCGAGACCGCCCAGCAGCAACGCCTGTGCCGGGATAGGGGTGCCACCGGCCAGCCATAGCAGTTGCCCGATCGGCATACCCAGATCGACCTCGTAGACCCCGGGACCGCATACCGCGCCACCCACGGTCACCAACGTCGTGCCAGGGGAGTTTTCGGTCCCCCGGGACCGAAACCAGTCCGCGCCGTGTCGAGTGATCAGCGCGAGGTGGGCCAGCGTCTCCACGTTGTCCACCAGAGTCGGTCGGTCCTGCACGCCTTGCTCCGACGGCCACGGCGGAGAGCTGGTAGGCCTGGCGTCCCCGGTGGTCAGGTAGTTCGCCAAGGCCGAGGCCTCGCTCGCGACGTAACGGGCCGGCACGGTGACCACACGCACCTCGGCTGGGTCGTCCGAGCGGGACGCCATCGCCGCCGCCACGTACTCGACCAGAGGATCGCCTCGATGAAGGCACACGATTGCCTGATCGGCGCCGACCGCGTGCGCGGCCAGCGCTAACCCGTCGAGCACCAGATGGGGCGCGCTGTGCAGGAGGTGACTGTCTTTGCCGCTGGTTGGGTCGCTCTCACACCCGTTGGCCACGACCACCGGCGGTCGCCTGGCGGTACCCGCGTTGCTCACCGCGATCATCTTGCGCGCGATCGGGAAGCCCGCGCCGCCCCGGCCACGCAGACCGGCGCGCTCGGCGAGCTCGATTAGCCGGCGTGCCCCGTGCCGTCCGGCGAACTCCGATCGAGGTACTGGACCGTGCTGTCGGAGGTGATCGGCGAGGTCGCTCAGCGGGGAGTGATCGGCTTGGCCGGCAAGCAGCCGAGGTTTGGGTCGAGCATCCGCATGCGGACCGGGCCGAGGCCGCGAATGGAGCGGTTCGGCATGGCGCGGTTCTGGGATGCACGGCCCCGACCGCTCGCGGGGTTCTACCAGCGAATGACGGCCCATCGCTCACCGCCCGGCTGACGCGGCCGCCCGCCGCGTCTGCTGGTCGGGATGCGCGGCTAGGCCCAACCGCCAGACCAGCGCGGCCACCACGGCCACCGCGCAGATCACGTTCACGCTGATCACCCAGCCAAGCGAACTGTCCCGACCGCCGATGCCCAGCCCATGGACCAGGCTGATGGGCCAGCAGGCGTAACCGGCCCAGTGCACCACACGCCACGTTTTCAGGGTGATCTTGGTGCGGATGAGGCTGCTCACCACAACGGCGGCCAACAGGTCCAAGGCCACCGCGCCTGACCCGAGCCAGAACGGGTGGTAAGTCGACACGAACGGCAGCACAGCGTCGATCCAGGCGATCCCAGGGTACGGATCAATGATCGCCGTCGAAACATGCACGGCCAGGAACAGCACCGTCATCAACGAGACGTTGCGATGCAGCTCGGCCAGCGTGAACCGAGGCCAGCGCGCGGTCGCGTAGCGGGCGGCGCCAGCTATGCCGAGCACCAGGCTCAGCGACAGCAGCAGCAATGCGACCAGCCCAGTTGCCCGGCTGGCGAACCAGAGCGCTTGGCTCACCGTTCAGACTCCTTCCTCGCGTTGCGGCCAGCCGGCCGTCGTGGTGACTCGTTCGTCCGGGCCGATCAGCCGAGCCGGCAAGCCAAGCCTGGTCAGCCACGCCGGCGCCGCTTCGCCGAGCACGACGGCCGCCGTGCTCGCGACGTTGGCATCCACGCAGCTGGCTGCGGCGACGGTCACGGTTCGCCATACCGGAGCGGGGTTGGCGCCGGTTCGGGGATCGATGATGTGGTGATGACGCCGGCCGGCCCGCGGCCAGGTCCGGATGGCCGTGCTGGAGGTGGCCAGCCCGCCCGATTCGATCGCCACGGTCTGCTCCGGTGAGCTCAACGCCGTCCGGTGATCGTCGGCCACCGCGACCCGCCAGTCGCCGTCTGGCGGGTCCCCGGCCACCGCGATGTCGCCGCCGAGGCTGACCAGCACGCCGCACCCGGCGCGTTCGGCGGCTCGGGTAGCCGCGTGGTCAGCGGCCAGCGCCTTGGCGGTGGCGCCCAGGTCGATCAGCACGCCCCTGGGCAGCAGGACCTCGCGGCGTTCTAGGTCCCAGCGCACTCGCCACCATCCCGGCGCGGGCCGCGTGGGTCCCGGTGGTTCACGCTGGTCGTCGCGGACAGCCGAGGTCAGCGCCTCGAAGTCCCGGTCGTACCCGAGCTCGCACACGGCTTGCCCGACGGTCGGGTCAACTAGCCCATCGGTCAACCGCGCCGCGCGCAGCGCCACCTCCAGCGCTTCGGCCAGCAGCGGACCGACCACCACCGGACGGCCGGCTTGTTGCGCTACCAACGAGATCTCCGAGTCGGGCCGGAAGCGGCTGCAGGCCGCATCGACAGCGACCAGCTCTTCGCGCAGTACCTCGGCCGCTACCGCCAGCTGCTTACGCTGGGTAACCAGGATGGACGCGGTGGTACCCAGCGCGGGAAGCTCCAGGCCGGCCAGAGTGTCCACTGTCGTCTTCACGACGCGCCAGATGAAGCGACCGCGCTGTTCTTTCCGGCCGCCCTTGGCGGGTTGGCTGGGGGCGCCAGCGGGGCTGGCGCTGGTTGCTGGGCACGGGTGGCCAACCGGGTTTTGGGGATGGCCGCTTTGGGATCGGCGGCTTGCCCCTGGCGCGCCGCCGGGCTTTGGCTGTGTCGGTCGCTGACGACGCCGGTGGCGACCGCCGTATTGGTGACCCGTGTCTGCGCGGCTTGCGCCGGCTCGGGCTGAGGTGCCGCGGTCTGGCTGGTCAGCGTGCTCGACGCCAGCGCCGCGCCGAACGCCGCGGCCAAGGCCGTCGCGGCCGCCGCGCCGCCGAGCGTGACCGCTGCCACTCGGCGTCGGCCTCGGTCACGCTCCCGGCACCGGTTGCGAAGGGGCGGTGTCATCTGTTGGTCAAGCTCCTCGGTTCGGGGACTACCGATCGCGGCACTCGCCGGATCGGGCCCGACCAGCTCGCGGGTCCGCTGGGGATCGGACCTGGGGAGCGCGTCCTGGTCGGGTTGGAGCGGGTTCGAATCTAGACAGCGGATCGGCCTGAGCGGCCGAACGTGAGAAGCTCGGTTACGGGTGATCGCCGACAAGCGCGCGCGCCGCGTCGACTAACCGGCCGCTGGGCTGTTCGCCAAGCCCGATTACGCCGTCCAGCCCAATCTCTGACTCAGGTACGGTCTCGGCGAAAACCGCCCCGTTTGGTGGGCGGTGGGTCCCCGGAGCCGAACCGGCGGGCCCGAGAACGAGGAGATGGGGGAAGCGTCGGTGCAAGAGTGTGCCCTGCCCGGTTGCGAGGTCGTGATCGAACAGCTCCCAGGTAAGCCCGTCAGGGCCTATTGCAGTGCTGGGCACCGAGCGGCCGGACAGCGTCTGCTGGACGGGCAGAAGGACGGTTCGGACCGCGCGGATGAACCGAGTCCCTCGGCGGCCCGGCGAGCGAGCGCGCCGCTCGTGGCGCCCGGGTCCGGTCGGCGCCCGGTGCATCCCTCGGCGGCTAGCGCGGCCGACCTGACCGACGAGCTGATCGTGCGGGCTCGGGTGGAGCGGCCCACGCTGGGATGGCGGCGAGTGGTCTTTTCGGCCTCGGGTGGCCGGGTTAATCCGGGCGTCAGTGAAGCCGAGGCGGCGCGCAACGCGCTGTTGCGACGAGTCCGTCGGCACCTGCCCGGGGCGCATCAGATCGCGGTAAGCTCGTTGAAAGGCGGGGTAGGCAAGACCACGGTGGCGGCGGTACTGGGCTTGACGCTGGCGGAGCATCGCGGAGATCGGGTCGTGGCCGTTGACGCGAATCCAGACGCGGGCACGTTAGCGGATCGGTTGACCGGCGAGATCGGTGTGACGGTGCGCCAGATGTTGGACAACATCGACAGCATCGACTCGCTGACGGCGATCTCGCACTACACGAGCTTGGCCGGTCGGCTGCAGGTGCTGGCCTCCGAGCAGGACCCGGCGATGAGCGAAGCGTTCAACCGCACGGAGTATGAACAGATCTGCGCGGTACTGGCCCGCTTCTACAACATCATCATCACCGACTCCGGCACCGGGTTGGTGCACTCCGCGATGGAAGGGACACTCGCGCTGGCCGACTCCCTGGTCGTGGTGGGCGCGCCAACGGTGGACGGAGCGTCGCGGGCTTCGAAAACATTGGACTGGCTGGTGGCGCACGGGCACGCCGAGCAGGTGGCCAACGCAGTGGTGGTGTTGTGCTGTGACCGAGTCAGTCCGGAGATCGACCGGGGACGGGTGCGGGATCATTTTGAGAGCCGCTGTCGAGCGGTGGTGGAGATCCCGTACGATCCGCACCTGGTCACAGGCGGACGGTTGGATCTGAATGCGATGCGAGAAAGCACCCGCTACGCCTTTCTCGAGCTCGCCGCGATCATCGCGGACGAATTCTCGGCATGAGAGCTGGGCAGCGCGATCAGCGGCTGATGACCCGGCTGGACCCGCGCCCAGCCGGGTCGACGCTGGCCGCCGCGATCTGCGCGGCCCGGTTGTTGGCCGCCCCTGTCGGCGGGCTGCTGCTGTACGCGGCATGCGCGCCCAACACCCTGTGGTGGTTGTCCCCGGTGGCGTTCGCGCTGCTGGCGGCAGGGTTGTGGGAGCGGCGCTGGCGGCTGGGATTCCTGCTCGGGTTCCTGTTCGGTCTCGCCTACTTCGTGCCGCTGCTGTCGTGGGTGGGGATCTACGTTGGCCCAGTGCCCTGGCTGGTCTTGGCCACGCTGCAGGCGCTGTTCGTTGGCGTCGGCTGCATGGCCATCGCCGGGCTGAGCCGGCTCCGCCTGGCGCCGCTGTGGGCAGCCGCCATGTGGACCGCGACCGAAGCGGCGATGGCTCGGGTCCCGTTCGGCGGTTTCCCCTGGGGGCGGGTCGCCTTCTCCCAGGCCGACGGGCCGTTCATCCGGCTTGCGGCCTACGGGGGTCCGCCGTTGGTGAGCTTTGCGGTGGCGCTCACCGGGTTTGCGTTGGCGGAACTGGTGAAGCGAGTGGTTGACCCTCCGGCTCAACGCGACCGGTGGCCGGCCGCGACCGCGGCGGTGCTGCTCCCGGTACTCGTGGCGATGGCCCTGCCCGGGTGGCTGACCGCCGCCGGCCCGGCGCGGGACGCGGGGCAAGTCACTGTGGCCGCCGTGCAGGGCAACGTGCCTAGGCTGGGGCTGGAGTTCAACGCCCAGCGTCGTGCCGTACTGGACAACCACGTCCGGCGCACGATCGAGCTCGCTGACGATGTCGCCGCCGGCCGGGTACCCGCTCCACAGTTGGTGATCTGGCCGGAAAACGCTTCGGACATCGATCCACTGCGCAACCCGGACGCGGCCGCCGAGATCAACACAGCGGTGACCCGGATCGGGGTGCCGATCCTGGTTGGCGCGGTGCTGGTGCTCCCCGACGGTTGGCATACCGCCAACTCAGCGCTGGTGTGGGAGCCCCAGCTCGGGCTGACCCAGCGCAACGACAAGCGCAGGGTGCAGCCATTCGGCGAATACCTGCCGTGGCGCGGATTCTTCCGGCTGTTCTCTGAATACGCCGACCGAGCGGGCTTCTTCGTCCCCGGTTCTGGCCCGGGCGTGGTGCGGATGGCTGGCGTGCCGGTCGGAGTGGCTATCTGTTGGGAGGTCGCTTTCGACGACCTGGTCGAGGACAGCGTCCGCAATGGCGCCCAGTTGCTCGCGGTGCCGACCAACAACGCGACCTTCGGCCGCTCCGACATGACCTATCAGCAGCTGGCCATGTCTCGGTTGCGCGCGGTCAAACATGATCGCACGGTGGTGGTTGCCGCGACCAGTGGGGCGAGTGCGATCATTGCGCCTGACGGTTCCGAGCTGGCTCGGTCGGGGCTGTTCACGCCGGCCGCCTTGGTCGAGCGCGTGCCGTTGCGGCAGACCACTACGCTGGCGACCCGGCTCGGGTCCGCGCCCGAATGGTTGCTCACCGTCACCGGTGTGGCTGCGCTCGGTTGGTCTATCCGTCGGCGGAACCGGAGCGAGCCGCTGGCGGCGGACCTATCACCCGAGCACGCCCGAAAGGATGAGGATGACTGACCTGCGCACCGAACCCGACACCTGGTCTCTCGTGGTGATCATCCCGACGTATAACGAGGTGGACAACCTCGTTGCGATCACGACCCGGGTACGAGCCGCGATGCCCAGTGCCGACATCCTGGTCGTCGACGACGCCAGTCCCGACGGCACGGGGTGGCTGGCCGAGCGACTCACCGCGCAGGACTCTCGCGTCCACGTGCTGCACCGCCAGGGCAAAGCTGGTCTGGGCGCGGCCTACCTGGCGGGATTCGACTGGGTATTGGCCCGTGGCTACGACGTCGTGGTGCAGATGGACGCCGATGGCTCGCACCCACCGGAGAGCCTGCCAGGCATGGTGGCCGGCCTGAGTTCCGCCGATCTGGTGATCGGCTCACGGTACGTGCCCGGCGGATCAGTGGTCAACTGGCCCAAGCACCGTGAGCTGCTCTCGCGGGGTGGCAATCTATACTCCCGGATCGCGCTCGGCGTTCAGATCCATGACATCACGGCTGGCTACCGGGTATTCCGCCGTGACGTGCTGGAGAACCTGACCTTGGACGAGGTCAGCTCCCAGGGCTACTGCTTCCAGATCGACATGGTCATGCGTGTGCTCCGAGCCGGCTTCCGGGCCGCCGAGTTTCCGATCACGTTCACCGAACGCGAGCACGGCACCTCCAAAATGAGCGGCGCCATTGTGCGCGAAGCGTTGTGGCGGGTGACCCGGTGGGGGCTGAGCGGCCGGTTCCGCCGGCCCGTGAGGGGCGAACATGGTCATAGTCGTGCTCGCCCCTCACAGGCGCCGTCGGCGCATCACGCGCTCTTCGAACGGCGGCCTTGAAGCTCTTCGAGGCGCTCGGCGAGCAGCTCGTCCAACTCCGCGTACGAGCGGCGCTCGAGCAGCATGTCCCAGTGAGTACGAGGCGGCTTGACCTTCTTGGTTTCCGGTTCAGCTCCGTCAATCAACCTGGAGACGCTCCCATGCAGCCGGCACTCCCACGTCATGGGGGGCTCAGCGTCGTCGGAGAACGGTACCTCGAAATCATGGCCCTTCGGGCAGGCATATTGGACCGACCGGCGCGGCGCGAGATCATGGTTGCGATCGGTCTCGTAGCTGACTGCTCCGAGCCGGCTACCCCGCAGCACACGGTCCGCCATGATGAAGTCCTCTCACCTCGTGGGCTAGGGGGAGGGAACCCAAGCCCGTAGCATGTCGTGTAACGTCGCGACTAACGTGAGCATTCCCTGTCCGCCATGTCGGTCAACGTGGCCTCGGTGACGCTCGTCTTCAGCGCCGCCGTACAGTGTCTCCTAAGAGGGTCGAGTCTTGCCGTGATTGTGATACGGTCGCTACGCGTGACCTGCGTCACATTTCCTTCGAGGACCCTGGTCTAGGGGGCACAGCGGTCTAGGGGACACAGCGACAGGGTTCAGAGTACGCGCGGCTGGGGGTTGCCCACGGCCTCGATTGCCCGGCGCACCGGAAGTATGGCGATTATCACGAAGCCCAACGCCAGGAACGCCACCAACGACAGGATCGCCGGCCGGAAGGATCCGGTGGCGTCGGCGACGAGTGAGAACACCAGCGGTCCCAGCCACGACGTGCCGCGCTCGCCGAGCACGTACAGGGCGAAATACTCCGCTTCTTCCCCGCGAGGCACCAACTGGCTGTAGAGGGCACGCGAGATTGCCGGAGTGCCGCCGATCACCAGGCCGATTCCTAGCGCGATGGCATAGAACTGCAGTCGGTGGCCGGCCTGTACGTAATAGGCGGCCGAAATCACGACGACCCAGATCACCAGGCTCACCAAGATCGTGCGTTTAGCTCCGATCCGGGAGGCCAGCCAACCATGGGCCAGCCCGCCGCCGAACGCGACAAACTGCACGATTAGAATTGTGGTGGTCAGCGCTTCCACTGGTAGCGCAAGCTCCTGCGACCCGTACAGCGCCGCCATCTTGGCCACGGTGTTAATCCCGTCGATGTACACCAGGAACCCGGCCAGGAACGCCAGCGTCAGCGGGTAGCCCATTGCCCGCCTTAAAGTCCGCCCAAGCTGATGGAAGCCGGCGGAAATCAGTGCCACGCCGTGTTCGTGACCGGGTGGTTCCCGGTGTTCGCGCAGCCCGCGCAGCGGGATCACCGTGAAAGCGGCCCACCACAGCCCACAGATCACGAAACACATCCGGATCGCATCGGTCTCAGACAATCCGAAAAACTCGCGAAGCTGGATCAGCCCGATGTTGAGCGCCAAACAAAGTCCGCCACCGAGGAAACCGAATGCCCATCCCTTGGACGACACACCGTCGCGTTCGTCCGGGCCGGCGATCTGGGGCAGATAAGCGCTGTACACCACGAATGAGGCGTAGAAACCCATGCTGGCCACCATGGTCAGAATCGCGCCCAGCTCCCAGTGCGTCCCGGACATCAAGCCCAACCCGGCGGTGGCCGTCGCGCCGATGAACGCGAACCCGCCGAGCAGCGCGCGCTTGTTGCCCGCCCGATCCGCGATCGCCCCGGTGATCGGCAACACCAGCAGCTGGACGGTGGTCGAGGCGGCGAGCAGGAACCCGAACACCGAGCCGGCCTGTACCTCGAATCCGAGGAACGACACCGCGCAGTCCCGCAACGGGCTCACACATGGCTGCCCTGAGGCGCGCGCGTCGGCTTGCGCCACCGAGGTCAGATACAGCGAGAGGAACACCGTGAGCACCGAGATCTGGAACACCGAGCTCGCCCAGTCATAGACGCACCAGGTACGTTGTTCGCCAGTCAGCCGGGTGCTCCTGGTCACTACTCGCTCAGCCGCCACTGCCCGCGCTCCCTCAGGACCTCACGCAGCAGGTCAGGACGGTCGGTGACGAGGCCGTCAACGCCCAACCCCAGCAGCTCGCGCATCTCGGATGGGTCGTCGATAGTCCACACGTGCACCTCCATACCCAGCTCGTGGGCGGCCGTGAGCACGCTTGCGTCGACCACCGTGATCGGGCCGTGCCGCCGGGGAACCTGGGCTAGCTCGGCCCTGACCGGAAGCAGCCGCCGCGCGGACCGCGACCGGCGCACTCCGGCCGGCCGTAGCCAGCCGAGGGTACGCAAGGCCAAGGCATCGCGTGGCGAGCAAGAAGTGATTAGCCGCGAGCCGCCGGCACGGCGCAGCCGGGCGAGTCGGGCGGCCGAGAATGACGCCAGACACACCCGGTCCCAGGAATCCGTCTCGGCGATCAGGCGCAGCGTCGGCTCCACCGCCGCGTCGGCCTTCACATCGATGTTGAGCAGCGCGTCCGGCAGCTCCTCGATGACCATTCGCAGGTCGGCCACCGGCTCACGGCCAGCCACCCGCGCGGCTCGCACGCGGGTCCACGGCTGCGCGTCGATCCGGCCGGAAGAGTCGGTGGTCCGGTCTAGCGTGGCGTCATGGGATACCACCACTACCGCGTCGGAGGTGGCGTGCACGTCGATTTCCAGGTACCGGAAGCCCTCGACGAGCGCTCGCCGGAAGGAGGCCATCGAGTTCTCCATCCCGGCTAAGTCATCGAGGTGCCAGCCGCGGTGGACCATCGCGCGCGGGTATGGCCCGGTCAGATAAGGGTGTACGGGCACCGACCTGGTTCCGAGTTCGTCCGGCTTCACGGGTAGTTCAGTCTGCCAGCTCAGCCGGCGAATCGGGGCGCGGCCGAGCCGGCAGTCGATGGCCGTCAGCCAGCAGCGGCGCCAGCAGGTCGCCGTGCCTAGCCAGCCGCTCGGGCAGGTCGGTGGCGGTGAACAGCAGGTCGTCGGGCCGGCGGCAGGCGCGCAGCTCCTCCCAGGTCAACGGGGTGGCCACGGTAGGCCGCGGCGAGCCGCGTAGCGAGTAGCTGGCCACGGTTGTCTTGGCGGGGTTGTTCTGGCTCCAGTCGATGAACACCTTGCCTCGACGCCGCGCGCGCGTCATCACCGCGACCACCTGGGCCGGCTCCTGCCGGGCCAGCCGCTCGGCGATGGTTTTGGCGTACTGGCTGGTCTGCTCGGGCTCGCGGACGCGGACTGGGCTGTACAGATGTATGCCCTTGCCGCCGCTGGTCCGCGGATAGACCGACAGGCCGTCCCCGGCCAGGGCGTCGGCGATGTGTTCCGCCACCCGAGCACAGTCCACGATGGTGCGGCCCTCGCCCGGGTCTAGATCGAAAACCAGCAGATCCGGTTGCTGTCGACCACCTCGCGGCCCCACCATCCACTGCGGCACGTGCAGTTCCAGGGCCGCGAGGTTGGCCACCCAGGCCAGCCCGGCTTCGTCGTCGATCAGTGGATAGTCCAGCGCCTCGGTGCCCCGTGAGCTGCCGGGGGCGGCCAACAGCGCGGTACGCAACCAGGACGGGGCATGCCGGGAGACATTCTTCTCGAAGAACCCGGGGTGCTCGACGCCGTCCGGCCAGCGCCGCAGAGTGACCGGACGATTGGCCAGATGCGGCACCATCACCGGCGCGACCGCGAGGTAGTAGTCGAGTACGTCGCGCTTGCGGAACGAGACCAGGGGGTACAACACCTTCTCCGGGTTGGCCAGCCGCACCCGCCGGCCGGCCACCTCGACGCTCACGAGGTCCTTACCGGCGGCCGCGGAGGCTCGAGTGGCCACCGCCACCGGCCCGCGAGCGGCTCCGGTGGCGATTTGGACCCAGTCCGGCGTGCGCTGTCCGGGGTGGTAAGCCGAGTCGGCCCGCTTGGCGACCACGCTGGGCAGGTTCTGCTGGGCGGCCGCCGCTACCACCGAGGCGCCGCCGCCCGGGTAGGACGGGCTCAGTCGCCAGCGCAGGCCAGCCAACGGCAACGCATCGGCCAATGCTCGACGTTCGGTGTAGGGCAGCGGTAGGCAATCTCGGCCGTCGAGGTGGAGCACATCGGTGATCCACAGGCCCGGAGGAGTGCCACCGATCTCAGCCTCGAACAACGCCTCGGTGGCGCCGAGGCTGGCTCCCAGCCCGGCCACCTCAGGGTAGCGCTTGGTCAGCTCGGCTCCATCAGGCCCGGTGAGCGTAACCCGCCCGCCGGCTACCCGGACCATGACCTGGGTGCCCCCGAATCGAACCTCGTAGCACCAGTTACTGTCGTCGGCTGGTAGAGCTCCCGGCGTGGTGATCATAGGGGAGATGTGGCGGGGGAGCGGCTTTCGGTTGGGGTCAGGCGGCGGACCAGTGCGACGCAGCAGCCACTGGTTGGACTCTCGTCCCTTGCGCAGCAGCACATAGCGCCCCCGAGCGCGCTCGCCGTGTAGCTCAACCTGCATTTCGGCGTCGGTCCACTTGATGGTCTGGTAACGACCGTGGTCCCAGATTGTCATCCGGCCAGCGCCGTATTCGCCCGCTGGGATCTCGCCAGAGAACTCCGCGTACTCGATCGGATGGTCCTCGGTGCGCACCGCGAGTCGAACCGTATCCGCGTCGATCGGCAGTCCCTTGGGCACAGCCCATGAGACCAGCACCCCATCACGCTCCAGCCGCAGGTCCCAGTGCAACCGGCGGGCGTGGTGTTCTTGTACCACGAACACCCCTCCGTCGGAGTCGACAGGCTCAGCCCGCGCCACGTTGTTCGCCGGCACCGGCTCAGGGGTTCGCCCGGGGCGGCGCTTGCGGCGGTACTCCTCCAACGGCATGGGTCCCCCGTGGGTGCTCCGGTGTTCCTGCCGCCAGTTTGCCTGGTGACAGCGCACCCTTGCGCGTGCTCGTTATCCGTGATTTCCTTAGCCTCACCTCACCTCCTCACTCGACAGAGGGAAAACCGGCATCATGTTCGTCTGTATGTGTATGGCGGTGACCGAGTCCGAGATTCGCGCATGTATGCGGGCGGGAGCGCGTACGGTCGCCGAAGTCAGCGAGCGGAGCTTGGCCGGCACCGGCTGCGGCGGATGTCTCGAAACCGTTGAACTGATTGTCCAGGGCGGCGGCCTGGGTGGGGCCACGTCGGCGGTTTGTGGCTACTCCTTATCAAGCAGTGTGTAGGTCGATTCCGCCTGACCGGCCTCAATAACCCGACGCTTCAGACGCTTCCCCCACTCGGGACGATCGTATCTCTAAGCCTTGCGGCGACGTGTAGGGTACTTGACATTTGCTGAAGATCTTTAGGAGGTGGCGATGCCATGCGTGGCGACGACGAGGTTATCGCGCTGTTGAACGAGCAGCTCACCAGCGAGCTGACCGCTATCAACCAGTACTTCCTGCATGCCAAAATGCAGGCCAACTGGGGTTTCACCAAGCTGGCCAAGCGCACCCGGCAAGAGTCTCTCGACGAGATGCGACACGCGGAGGAGATCACTGAGCGGATTCTGTTCCTGGAGGGCCTGCCCAACTACCAACGGCTGTTCTCGTTGCGGGTCGGCCAGACGGTTCGTGAGCAACTCAGCGCTGATCTGGCGGTGGAGCTCGAGGTGGTTGAGCGGTTGCGCCCAGGTATCACCATGTGCCGGGAGAAAGGTGACATCACGACCGCGAACTTGTTCGAGGAGATCCTGGCCGACGAGGAAGAGCACATCGACTACCTGGAGACCAACCTCGAGTTGATGGACAAGCTGGGCGAGCAACTTTACCTGAGCCAGTTGGTCGAACGGCCGCCGACCCCCAACGATTAGCGACGAACGCCCGGGGGTCCCCATCGGGGTAAGATCGCGGGCCAGTGCCGCTACGACCTGGCCATCCCACCCGTCCAGCGATCGACTCTGAGCCAGCCCTCATCGAGATCGACAGGAGAGTGGTTTGATTGAACCACTCTCCTGTCGATCTCGCTGATGCGCTACCTCGGCCTCTCCCCTGGTACGTGTAATGGTCACCATCTCAAGCCGATAATCGTCATTATGTCAACTGCTTGGCCGCTCTGTTCCCGCCTAGAGGTGACCACGTTGAGTAATCGTCGGCTGCGGGTGCGCGGCAGGAAGTGCCATACATCAGCGACAATCGCACGATTTACTCCCGCAGCGCGGAACCGAGAGAGCGGGACAAACCGTGGGAGTTGGAGTTACGCGGCCGCCGGTTGATCGTTGAGCGCTGCTTCTGGGACGTGGGTGAAGCCGGGGTACCAGCGGTGGAAGTCGTCGGCGAGGTCGTTGTTGAGTACCCGGGTGCGGACCTGGAGGAGTAGGTGGGCGCCTCGGGGTGTCCAGCGCATCTGTTGTTTTTTGACCATGCGTTTGCTGATCACTTGGTTGACGGCGGACTCGGCCAGGGAGCTGGAGATGGTTTCGCCGGCTCGGTAGCGCT
>JAFASX010000088.1 GCA_019244295.1 Pseudonocardia sp. | reverse complement strand
ACATAGTCATTAATACGATCAGCGTCAGCAAGTATCCTTTCGAGGTGGCGGTCACCCGCGATGGCCGTCAGGTATATGTCGCCCACTACGGCACCGACAACGAGCCCGGGAACACCGTGTCGGTGATTGATACCGCTAGTAACACAGTTATCGGCGCCATCAACGTCGGCCAGCGGCCCGCCGGGGTGGCGTTCACCCCTGACGGCAGCGACGCCTACGTGGTTAACTATGCGTCGAACGACGTCTCGGTGATCAACACCATCAGCAGCACAGTCACTAACACCATTAACATTGGTCGGTATCCCGCTGGCGTGGCCATCACCCCCAATGGTCGTCAGGCATATGTCGCCCAGTTCGGCACTGACACCGATCCTGGCAATACCGTGTCTGTAATCGACACCATTGGCAAACGTACTGTCGCAACGATCAAGGTTGGGAAGAATCCGATTGGAGTGGCGATCACCCCCGACAGCCGCCACGCCTATATCACCAACGCCGGCATCGATTCGGCTCCCGGCAGCACGCTGTCGGTAATTGATACTGGTATGGGCTGAGCGGGAGCGGCGACTTGTTCGGCGATCTCGATCAACCGAGCCCGAAGCGGCTGGGCCCGAGCCGCGAACCTGGCCTGTATGCGGGCGTACTCGGCTCGCCCGGCGGCGGTTTCAACACATACCGGGGGATAACCGAGGGACGACAGGTCGTAGGGGCTGGCTCGCATGTCCAGCTCACGGACCTCCATGGCCAGCTCGAAGCAGTCCGCGACTAGCTCAGACGGGGTTGCCGGAGCCAGCTTGTAGGCCCATTTGTAGAGGTCCATCGTGGTGTGCAGGCAGCCCGGTTGTTCAAAAGCGAGCTGGTCGGTCCGGGTTAATGCAATCGCGTTGCGCGGCCTGGCTGAGTCAGTGAAGAACCGGAACGCGTCGTGGTGAGTGCACCGCAGGGCGTGCGTCTCGACGACCGCATTAGTGCCGGCCTCCCCGAGGCGCAGCGGTAGTTGCTGGTGGCGGGGAGCGTCGGTCCGGTACACCATGGCCCACTCATGCAACCCGAAGCAGCCCAGTTGCGGCCGGCGGGTCTCGGTAGCCCGCAGTAGCGTACGCACGAATTCAGCGTTGGCCCGGCGCCCAGCTGGCAAGCTAGCCGGATCGAAGCACACTCCGGCCTCGACTCGCAGATAACCCGGCCACCGCAAGAACTCGTCAGCCTGCCCACCGAGTACCACTCCTGGCCCGGGGTGCCAACGCTCCAGCAAGCTCGGACGAAACCCGTAATAAGTGAACAAGAAGTCCAGCACCGGATGCTTCAGACCGTGCCGCCGTCGTTGACGATGCGGCTGCGTCCAACGGGCGACCCGCTCGCGGTGTGCCCGCTGTCGGGCGCGCCAGCTCGGTTCGTCGCAATGCATCGCAGTCATGGCGGGCTCGTCATTACGGGTGATCCGAACTACATGTGACGCGAGCCGCCGGCACGGATCACACCGATGTAGTACTGCACTAGATCGTCCATCGATACCACTCCAACAGTCTCGCCGCCGGGGCTGGCCACCACCCTGGCCAAGTGAGCCTGGGAACGGCGCAAAGCGGCCAGTGCGTCGTCCAGCCGAGCGTCGCTGGGAATCTCTGGCAATCCACGCACCCGGTTGGCTGGCACCACGGCCGATGGGTCATCGGCCTCGTCCAGGACGTCCTTGACGTGCAGGTAACCGACCATCTGGCCAGCGGCATCGCGCAATGGAAAACGAGACACCCCGACGTCGGCCACCGCCAGCGCCACTTGACCGACGGTTGGTGATACCGGCAGGGTAGCTACTTGCTGCAACGGTACGACGACGTCAGCCACGGTACGTTCACTTGCCCCGAGGGTCAGGGTCAGTCGACTGCTTTCCTGCTCATCCAGCAACCCTTCCCGGCGGGAGTCTGAGATCATCTCGGCCAGCTCACTCCCGGTGTATGCGCTGTCGAGCTCCTCGCGGGGGGTGACGTGCACCAGTCTGAGCAACGCCGTGGCAGTGATCGTGAACAGTGTCAGCACCGGCCGCGCGAGCCGGCAGAACCCGTAGTGCGCGGGCACCAGGATCAGTGCGGCTCGCTCCGGCTCGGCGATGGCCAGGTTCTTGGGCACCATTTCACCGATCACTGTATGCAGGATGACAACGATGCCCAGCGCGAGCACGAAGGCGATTGGATGTCGCAGTGACGGTGGCATGCCCAGTAGGTCGAACGGCCACTCTAGCAGGGCGGAGGCCGCGGGCTCGCCGAGTCGTCCCAAGCCCAGCGAGCACAGTGTGACACCCAGCTGGGCGCCCGTGATCAGCAGCAGGAGGTGTTCACCGGCGCGCAGGGTCACCCTGGCGGCGCGGTTACCGGCATCGGTGAGGGTGCGCAGCCGGTCTCTGCGGGCGGTGATGATAGCGAACTCCGCTCCGACGAAGAACGCGTTGCCGATCAGCAACAGCGCCGAGATCAGCAGCTCCAGCGGCCCACTCATCGAGCCACCTCAGGTTGACTGAACCTGACCGAGGCGGTCGGCACGCGTTCGGGTAACTGGGATAGCCGCAGCTCGGCGATCCGGTTGCGCTCACGGCGCATCACCGTCAATCGCCATCCGTCGACGATCACGGTCTCACCGACCTCGGGAATGCGGCCCAGCCGCTCCAACACCATCCCTGCCACGGTTTCGTAGTCGCCGGCCGGGGGCGCGAACCCGATCGCCTCGGCCAGTTCGTCGCGCCGCAGTAGCCCGGAGACCAGCCAGCTGCCGTATCCGAGTGGGCTGACCGGGCCGGGCCCCGTCGGATCATGCTCGTCCCGGACGTCACCCACGATCTCCTCGACAATGTCTTCCAGGGTGACAATCCCCGCGGTTCCGCCGTACTCGTCCACTACCACGGCCAGCTGGGACATCGAACCGCGCAATCGCCCGAGCAGCGCGTCCCCGTCCAGCGACTCCGGCACCGTGAGCACCGGTTGGGCCAGCTCGGCCATCGTGGTTGTCGTCCGTTGGGCGACCGGAACCGCGAATGTCTGTTTAATATGGACGACGCCTCGGATGTCGTCTAGGTCACCCCCATACACCGGGAACCGGGAGAATCCGGTATCTCGGGATGCCTGCACCAGCTCTCGCACGGTTGCGCTTGCCGGTAGCGCCCGGACCCGAACCCGGGGCGTCATCAGGTCCTCGGCGACTCGCTCGGTGAACCGAATTGCCCTGCCCAGCAGGGTCGCCGTGCCCTGGTCCAAGGTGCCGTGCTCAGCGCTGCTGGACACCAGCGACCGCAGCTCGTCGGGCGAGCGAGCTGAGCGCAGCTCCTCGGCAGGCTCCACCCCGAGCCGGCGCACCACCCAGCTGGCCGATGAGTTCAACACGACGATGAGCCACCGGAACAGCTGGCTGAACCTGACCTGCAGAACCACTACCGAGCGCGCGGTACGCAGCGGCCGGGCAATCGCCAGGTTCTTTGGCACCAACTCGCCAAGGATCACCGACAGCGCGGTCGCCAGCGCCAGCGCGATCGTCAGCGCTACGGCGCCCGCGGCTGGGGTTGAGAGCCCGCATGCCTGCAGCGGACCGAGGAACAGCGTCGCCAGCGCGGGTTGGGCGATGTAACCCATGACCAGCGTGGTTATGGTGATACCGAGCTGGGCCCCGGAGAGCTGGAACGACAGCGTTCGGTGCGCTCGCTGCAACCATAAAGCCCGCCGATCACCGACCACACGCGCATGTGCGTCGACCTGACCGCGTTCCAAAGCGGTCAGGGAGAACTCCGCAGCCGCGAACAAGGCGGCGCACACGGTGAGCGCGATCACGGCAAGCACCCCGAGCACGGACCATACTGCGCTCATTGCTGGCCACCGTTCGAGTGTGGGCCTGACACGCCGGGCGGATGGCCCGGCTTACCACTGCACCCCGGCTCGGCTGAGGCGAGTGGACTGGCCGCTAGCACGAATGCAAGAACCTCCTCGAGAGGCCCCTAGTTTACCGGTGCCCGCTTGAGGCTTCGTCAACCGCCAGCGTCAACCCCAGCCACCTCCGGTGGAAAACGCGGATTGGCCACGATCAGCCAACCGTGGCCCGCCGAGGTAGGTTGCCGCCATGGCGGGGCCTTTGGACGGCTGGCGGGTGCTGGTCACCGGCGCGGTGGTGCCCGTGCTGAGTGCTCCGGCCGAGGTGAACGCCGTGGAGTACGCCGCCATGTCGGTCCAACGATCAGCCTAGGTGAGTATGAGCCTGGGTAGCCCAGCTGTGGGACAGCCGAGCCTGAATGGCACGCGCTCGTGCTCCCCGTTCGTCGACTTCGACCGGGTCTCCTGGTCACGTCTTGGCGAGTCGATCAAGCTGCCGCTGACGGCCGAGGAGCTCGCTCGGATCCGCAGCCTCGGTGACGAAGTAGACCTGGCTGAGGTACGCCAGGTCTACTTACCGCTGTCGCGGCTGCTGAACCTGCACGTGCAGGAGGGCGGTCGGCTCTACCGTGCTTACCAGAGGTTTCTGGGCGGTCAGCCGGCCAGGACTCCGTTCGTGATCGGCATTGCCGGGTCGGTTTCGGTCGGAAAGTCGACGACAGCGCGGCTGCTACGCACCTTGCTGGCCCGCTGGCCGCAGCATCCCAGGGTCGAGCTGATCACCACCGATGGGTTTCTCTACCCGAACGTCGAGCTCGAAGCCAGGGGACTGATGACCCGCAAGGGCTTCCCGGAATCCTACGACCGGCGAGCGCTGCTGCGTTTCGTCAGCGAGGTCAAAGGCGGCAAGGACGAAGTGTCGGCGCCGGTATACTCGCACCTGAGCTATGACATTGTGCCCGGTCGCTCGGTGGTGGTAAGCCAACCCGACATCCTGCTGCTGGAGGGGTTGAACGTCTTGCAGCCAGCCCAGCCGACCCGGTCCGGTGCGGCAAGCCTGGCGGTGAGTGACTTCATCGACTTCTCGGTCTACGTGGACGCGGCCTCCGACGACGTACGTCGCTGGTATATCGAGCGGTTCCTGAGGCTGAGGGAAACCGCGTTCCGGGACCCGGCGTCGTACTTCCGCCGTTACGCCGACCTGGACACGCCCTCGGCCATCCGACGAGCCGAGCAGCTCTGGGACGAGATCAACGGGCCGAACCTGGAGCACAACATCGCGCCAACCCGGGGACGGGCGACCCTGGTACTCAGCAAGAGCCGAGACCACTCGGTGACCCGGATTCGGCTGCGCAAGCTGTAGGACTCCAGGCTCCCCCGGGCGCTCCTGTGAGTGTCATGCGCAATCTCCCTTGATGTGCCCGGCGCTGGCACTAGCCTCCCCCCATGAGCTCGCCAGCGCAGAACGCATCCGCCCTGACCAACTACCAGGTTGAAATCTACCTGGGTGGGCTTTCCGGAAAGCGGCCACCGCTGCCGACCGACCTCACTCGCCTCCGGGAACTGGCCCGCGAATCGTTGGACCCAGAGGCCTACGTATACGTCGCTGGCGGGGCAGGTACCGGGGCCACGATGCGGGCCAACCGGGAGGCACTGGACAGCTGGCGGATCGTACCCAGGATGCCGCGGGAGGCCAGCACCCGTCAGCTGGCCCGTACGGTACTGGATACCGACATGCCGGCCCCCGTGCTGCTCGCGCCGGTCGGGGTGTTGTCCATCGTGCATCCGGAAGGGGAGCTGGCCGTGGCTGGGGCGGCGGCCGAGCTGGGCGTACCGATGGTGTTGTCGATCGCGTCTTCGTACACCATGGAAGAGGTCGCGGCCGTCGCGCCCGAGGTGCCGCGCTGGTTCCAGCTGTACTGGCCGAACGAGGATGCGGTGACGATCAGCCTGCTGGACCGGGCGAAGCGGGCCGGGTATTCCACGCTGGTGGTTGCCCAGGACACCTGGACCCATGGTTACCGGCCGCTGGATCTCGATAGTGCGTACCTGCCGTTCCTGCGTGGGGTAGGCACCGCGATCCCGTTCTCGGACCCCGAGTTTCGCGCCGGGCTGGCCGCTGCGCCCGAGGAGGACCTGCTCGCGGCGGTCGGGCTATGGGCCGGCATGTTCAGCGGGGTCGCTCCGCGTTGGGACCGGTTGCCGCTGTTGCGCGAGCACTGGGACGGCCCGATTGTTCTCAAAGGAATACAGCACCCGGCCGATGCCCTGCGCGCGGTGGAAACCGGGATAGACGGCATCGTGGTGTCCAACCACGGCGGACGGCAGATCGATGGAGCGGTCGGCGCCCTGGACACGTTGCCCGGCATTGTCGCGGCGGTCGATGGCCGCGCCGCGGTCCTGTTCGACTCTGGCCTACGCACGGGGGCGGATGTGTTCAAGGCGCTCGCGCTGGGCGCCGACGCGGTGTTGTTGGCTCGGCCGTACGTCTATGGGCTGGGACTGGCCGGCCAGGCGGGCGTGCGCCATGTGCTGCGTTGCGTGCTCACCGAGCTGGATATCACCCTGGGACTGGCTGGTTACGCCGATGTCGCCGAGCTGACGCCAGATGCGCTGGTCCGGGCCTCGTCCATGATGCCATAGTGGAATCAGGCACAGCCGTGAATCGGGTATGCGACTTCTCCGGGAGGGCGGCGGGGTGGACACGCTGGTGCTGCTGGTCGGAGTGGTGTTGTCACGGCTGCGAGCGGTAGCGGAGGCGGTGATTGGGGCGGACGTCTGCCCCGGCGACTGGGCGTGGGCTACCACCGTGTTCGGCGTGCTTGTGGGGTTAGTCCCGGTCATCGGTGCTGTGCTGGTGGCTAAACTGCGCAGAGGCGGTGGCGGCACGGCCTCGGGTCTGGTGGTTCCGGCGATTGCGCTGATCAGCTGTGGTCTGCTGCCCTGGTTGGCGTTTGAGGCGACCGGAGAGTTCTTTACCCGGGTTGCGGCCGGCCGAGCTGTCGGGCTCGGCCGTGAGGATCGCCTGTCGCTTGCCCAGGAGAGCTGCTTGGGGATCTCTCAGCGCTCGTACCTCGGGTCGACACCGGTGACTACCGCGCTCAGTGACGAACGTGTGCGCGCCGCTCTGTTCATCGCGCCGCTGGTGCTGTTCCCGCTAGGTGTCGCTGTGCTGGTATGGGCGCAGGGACGGCTGGCGATGCGCCGAGGACCACGTTGGCCGAGCCGATTTTTCTGGCTGCCGGTACTGATCCTGGCCGCGCTGACCCGTCACCTGCCGGCCGGGGCGACCGCGCAGCTGTGGACCGGCATGCTGATCAGCGTCTTGGCCGGTGTGGTCGCGGTGCTCATGGTGCCTCCGCCACGACGTCAGCCGAGACCAACCGCGTCCCGGGTGCCGGGAGCACCGAGGATCGCGGAGGCTGCCCGGCGTTTCACCGTGGCGCCCAAAGTCGCCGCAGTGCTACCGCCCAAAATCGCCGCGGTGGTGGCGGCGCCCAATGTCGCGGCTGCGGCGCCCACTGCCGTCGCGGTGGCTCCGCTGGCGGCGTTTGCTCAGCGCGTAGACAAGTTGTATACGCGAGCGAGGCATTGGTTGGATGGGGCGCCGGCCCGAATGAACGCACGCCTGGCCGCCGCGCCGGCCCAGCGGCCGCCCCAGCCGTCGAAGGCGAGCCGGGTGGCCTCTCCCGTGCCCTCGGTCAAGGTGGCTCCCGCGCCGACGCCCCAGGCTCCGGCGGCTTCAGCTCCTGCCCCGGTCCCGGCACCTTCGGTGCCAGCGCAGCGGTTGCCGGTCACCTTGATTGGCCCGCCCCCAGGCTCCGTTCCTGCCGACTGGGCTCGGTTCGAACTGATCCGCCAGCTCGGCGCGGGGGGCTTCGGTGGGGTGTGGCTGGCGTTCGACCACCTGCTGGGCCACCAGGTAGCGCTGAAGGCGGCACACGCACCTGACTCGGACACTGAGCAGCGCATCCGCCGCGAGGCTTCCGCCTTGGGCGCGGCACGGCATCCCAACTGTGTGCGAATCTTCGATTTGGTGGACAGCCGCAGTGATCCGGGGCTACATCGGTTGCATGGCTTGGTCATCGTCATGGCGTACGTGCACGGGGCATCGCTCGATGACTTGGTCCACCGGCGCGGACCGATGCACGACGTGGTGGCGGCCCGCACCTGGTTGGCGCTGACCGACGCGCTGCGCGCCGCGCACCGGCACGGCGTCTTGCACCGCGACGTCAAGCCGGGCAACGTGTTGATTGACCCCTCTGGTCAGCCACACTTGATCGACTTTGGGATCGCCAGGGCTCGCGGCGACGCGACGCTGACCGTGCGCGGGTTCGTGCTCGGTACTCCGGACTACCTAGCGCCGGAGGTGGCCAGAGGGGAGCCGGCCAGCCCCGCCTCGGACGGCTGGCAGCTGGCGGCCACCATGTCTTTCGCCCTGACTGGTCGGCCACCCAGAGGCGGCCACGAGGACGCCATATCTGGCCTGCGAGCGGCCGCCTCCGGTGCGCCGCCCGCTTACCTGCCGACCAGCGGCCCGCATTGTGAGCTCCTGCGTGCGTGCCTGGCCGACAAGCCCGCCGAGCGCCCGGCGCTGAGCGAGGTCCACCAGGCTCTAAGCCAGTGGCTGTCCGGGGCGCGTTCGGATCGCCGCCCGTCCGACACCGCATCCGCCTCTCAAGCGCGTGCAGGTGGGCGTTCTCCGACGTCATGACCATGCGTAACCCGAGCGGTTCCTCTAGATCGACCCATGGACGGGGAACGCTACCGTCAAGAAAACGCTCTACGCCCGCCTCTACACTGAACAGTTCGCCGGTGGCAAAGTCGAGGCTCGGTGCAAAGACGGCGTCCGCTTTAGCGATGGCCACGTTCTCTCCACTCGCGGCTAAACTGCCGCCACCTTCTCGCACCAGCTGATCAAACACCGGTCTATGGGATCATCGAATATCTTATGTGTCGGGAGTACGGTCGATTGGCTATGAGGGCTTGGGTCGTTCAGCGTCCGGGACCGATAGCGGACATGCCGCTGCGCGAAGTAGAGCTGCCCGAGCCCATACCTGGGCCGGGCGAGGTTCGGGTGCGGGTGTTGGCATGCGGGGTGTGCCGCACTGATCTACACCTGGCCGAGGGTGACCTGCCGCCTCGCCGTCCGAACACCGTGCCTGGGCATGAGGTGATCGGGTGGGTGGACGCCCGGGGTCCGGGCGTCGAGCGATTCGCGGTCGGGGACCGGGTGGGGATCGCGTGGCTGCGCGGCACCTGCGGGCGGTGCCGGTGGTGTCGTACCGGTCGAGAGAACCTGTGCCCAGCCGCGACGTTCACCGGTTGGGACACCGACGGCGGGTACACCGAGCTTGCGGTAGTACCCGAGGCCTACGCCTACGCCTTGCCAGGCGAGGTCGATGATACGCACGCGGCGCCGCTACTGTGCGCGGGCATAGTGGGTTACCGGGCTCTACGCCGCGCGGAGCTCCCGCCGGGCGGGCGGCTGGGCATCTACGGGTTCGGGGCTTCAGCGCACGTCGTTGCCCAGGTGGCGATCGCCCAAGGTGCCGCCGTGCACGTACTGACCCGTTCCGCCGCCGCGTGCCAACTCGCATTGCGGCTAGGTGCCGCCTCGGCCGGGCCGCCCGACGCCGCCGAGCCCGGATCGTTGGACGCGGCGGTGTTGTTCGCTCCGGCGGGGGAGCTGGTGCCGGTGGCGATGCGTGCTTTGGATGCCGGCGGCACGCTGGCGGTGGCTGGGATACACCTATCCGATATCCCTCGGCTGAACTACGACCGTGAACTGTTCCGGGAGAAACAGCTGCGCAGCGTCACCGCGAACACCCGGGCCGACGGTGAGGAGTTTCTCCGGCTGGCCGCTGCCTTGCGGGTTCGCCCCACCGTGGAGCAACGACCGTTGGCGGAGGCCGACCAGGCGTTGGCCGATCTCGCCGGAGGCCGGGTGACAGGCGCTGCGGTGCTCGTCCCTAGCTTGAGTTTTTAACTTGTGCTGGTCAGGCTGGGGTGCAGACGTCATCCGCCGTACCCACGTTGCGGTGGAGGCGTTCTGAGCCAGTCGCCGGCCTCGTAGTCTGACTCCAGGCATGACGGATGGGGGACGGACTGGACATGAGCGGCACCTCGGATCTAGCCGGGGACCAGGGCTGGCAGAAGGTTGGGTCTGAGCTGCGCCGGCTGCGGACCGAACAGGGGCTGTCACTGGCGGAGGCGGGCCGGCGGGTGCACTACACGAAGGGCTACCTGAGCAAGATCGAGACTGGGAAGAGAAGAAACGAATCACTCCAGAGCTGGCCAGCCGCCTGGACGAGGTGTTGGGAACCGGTGGTGTGTTGGCGGACTTGCTGGCCACCGCTGAGCGCCCGGTATCGGTATCGGTGGAGGAGCCGGCGGGGAGCGAGGTCTGCCCATATCCAGGGCTGGCCGCGTTCAGTCCCGATCAGGCCCAGTGGTTTTTTGGTCGGGATCAGGTCACCAGCGGTCTGGTCAGCCAGTTGGACGAGCGGCTCGCTGGCGGTGGGGTGTTGGCGGTGGTGGCTGCCTCCGGGGCGGGGAAGTCTTCGTTGCTGGCTGCGGGTCTGATCCCGGCTCTGGCGCGGGGGGCAGTGCCGGGTTCGCGGGACTGGCCGGTGGTGGTCAGCACCCCGGGCGCGCATCCGTTGGCCACTCTGGCTGAGCGGGTGGCTGAGCGGACCGGTGCTGAGCAGGCCGCCGTGGTGGCAGGTGATCCGGATCGGTTCGTGGCCTTCCTCACTGCGGCCCTCGCGGCCCACGACTTGGGGAAACCGGGGGAAACATCCAGCTCAGCGCGGGTCGTACTGATCGTGGATCAGTTTGAGGAAACCTTCACCGAGTGCCGCGGTGAATCCGAACGTCAGGCGTTCATCGCCGCGCTGGGGGCTGCGGCGCGCAGCGCGGTGGCGTTGGTCGTGCTGGGCGTGCGGGCGGATTTCTACGGCCAGTGCCTGGCCTACCCGGTGTTACTGAGTGCGCTAGCGAGCCCGGTGGCACTGGGGCCGATGAGCGCTGATCAGCTGCGGGAGGTGATCACGCGCCCGGCCCAGGCTGAGGGGTTGAGTCTGGAGCCGGGGCTGGTGGAGCTGCTGCTGCGAGATCTGGGCGTGGCCGAGGATTCCCCCGCCCAGGTAGCCAGTTACGATCCGGGCGCGTTGCCGTTGCTGGCTCATGCGTTGCGCGCGACCTGGCGACACCGCGAGGGACAGATGTTGACCGTGGCCGGCTACCGGCGCACCGGGGGAATCCGCCAGGCGCTGGCCACCACCGCCGAACGCGCCTACACGCGGCTGAGCCCCCCGCAGCGGCAGATCGCCCGCCAAGTCCTGCTGCGATTAGTCAACATCAGTGACCAAGGCGGCGGGGACACCCGCCGCCGCTCATCACAGGCCCGGCTCCTGGAGACCTTCCCGCCGGGGTCGGCCACCGCCCTGGACGCGGTCCTGGACGTTTTCGGCCGGGCCAGGCTGCTCACCTTCGACACCGCCAGCGTGGAGATCACCCACGAGGCCCTGCTGCGCGCCTGGCCTCGACTGCGCCAATGGATCGACACCGACCGGGCCGGCAACCTGACCCGCCAAGAACTCGAAGACGCCGCCGCAGTGTGGCACCGGGAGGGCCGCGATTCCGCCGGACTCTACCGGGAGGCCGCCTGGAAACCGCCCGCACCTGGGTCACCCAGACCTCCCACGAGGCCGACCTGAGCCCCACCGCCGCCGCCTTTCTCACTGCGTCCACCCAACAAGAACACCACGCCGCCCGGCTGCGCCGCACAGTCCTCGCTGTGCTTTCAATCCTGGCCCTGGTGGCCTCCGCGGCCGCCGCCCTCGCCCTGTACCAAAGCGCCGTCGCCCACCGCGAACGCGACATCGCCCTGTTCAACCAGATCACCGCCAAAGCCGACCAATTACGCACCACCAATATCTCCCTCGCCGCCCAACTCGACCTCACCGCCTATCGCATGCGACCAATCCCACGCCTCTACGCGGACCTACTTACCGACGCGAACGCCGCCCTGTCCACTCCGCTGGTTGGCCACCCCAACGACGTCAATGCGGTGGTGTTCAGTCCGGATGGGCACATCCTGGCCACCGGCTGCAGCGACCATGCTGTGCGGTTGTGGAATGTGACTGACCCCGCGCGTCCCGTGCTGTTGGGCTCACCTTTGACCGGCCACACCAACCGTGTCTTCGCGGTGGTGTTCAGTCCGGATGGGCGCACTCTGGCTAGCGGTGGTGACGATCGGAGCGTGCGGTTGTGGAATGTGGCCGATCCGGCTCATCCCGTGCTGTTGGGCTCACCCCTGGTCAGCCACACGGGCGGTGTCTTTTCGGTGGCGTTCAGTCCGGATGGGCACACCCTGGCCAGCGGTAGCGGCGACCAGACCGTGCGGTTGTGGAATGTGGCCGACTCGGCTCATCCCGTGCCGTTGGGTCCAGCTCTGACCGGCCACACCAATCCCGTCAGGTCGGTGGCGTTCAGCCCGGATGGGCACACCCTGGCCAGCGGCAGCGACGACCAGACCGTGCGGTTGTGGGATGTCATCGATCCGGCTTCTCCCAAGGCCCTGGGTCCGCCCCTGACCGGCCACGTCGACATGGTCAATGCGGTGGTGTTCAGCCCCGATGGCCACATCCTGGCCAGCGGTAGCGGCGACCAGACCGTGCGATTGTGGGACGTGGTCGACCCAGCCCATCCCACGCTCCTGGGCCCGCCCCTGACCGGCCCCACCAGCTACGTTGGCGCGGTGGCGTTCAGCCCTGATGGGCATACCCTGGCCACTGGCAGCTGGGACCACATAGTGCGGTTGTGGAACATTCCCGATATGTTCATGATCGGCCATACCGGCATGGTTTTCGCGGTGGCGTTCAATCCGGTTGGGCGCACTCTGGCCAGCGGCGGCGATGACCGGAGCGTGCGGTTGTGGAACGTGACCGACCCAGTCCACCCCACGCCACTAGGTCCACCCCTGACCGGTCACACCAACACCGTCCAATCGGTGGCGTTCAGTCCCGACGGGCGGACTTTGGCTAGTGGCAGCGAGGATCGAACCGTGCGGCTGTGGAACGTGACCGACCCCGCGCGCCCCGTGCTGCTGGGCTTACCCCTGGTCAGCCACACGGGCGGTGTCTTTTCGGTGGCGTTCAGTCCGGATGGGCGCACTTTGGCCAGCGGCAGCGACGACCAGACCGTGCGGCTGTGGAATGTGGTTGACCCCGCGCACCCCACGCCGCAGGGGATACCCCTGACCGGTCACACCAACACCGTCTTCGCGGTGGCGTTCAGTCCGGATCGGCGCACTCTGGCCAGCGGCAGCACCGACCACACGGTCCGGTTGTGGAAGATGGATGTCGAGCAGGCCATTCAGCGGATCTGTGCCCTGACCGCGAACAACCTCACCTCCGAGACATGGCAGTGGTACGTATCACCCGACCTGCCCTACCACCCGCCCTGCCCATAACCTCTCGAACCACTACCGGGAACCAGAGGACCGACGCTGGGCGGGGCGAGAACGGCCTGAGTTTCGCGCTTGGGCAGAATAGACCGATGAGCTCACGTCGGAAGTCGAAGAAGAACGGCAAGAACGCCTCCGCGAGGAGGCAGCGATTGCCCGAAACGCCATCGTGCCCGTGCCCGATATGCCAGAGCGAGGGTTTCGATGCCGGGCAATTCCTTGATGGATTGCTCGACGACATGGACGCGCTGGTGGTAGCGGCCGACCCGCTGGAGGCTGAGGTCGCCGGCGCGACGATACTCTCGACGCTGACCATAGCCGCGGATCAGACCGGAATGGACGCCGATCTACTCACCCATGTGCTGATCGGCGGGTTCATCCCAGCGTTGCGGGAGGCGGCGGGCGCCGAGGCATTGGCCATGTTGTTCGCGCTGGGCTCGGTTGCTGACGGCGCGGTCGCGGCTGCGGCGGCCGCGGCGGCGGACCAGCTAACCCAGGCCGGGATCGCCAGCCCAGCGTGGGCCGCTGAGTTGGCCGTCCCGGTCACGACCAATAGCTGCTGGCGGTTTCAGAACCCGGGCGGGACCGAAGAAGTCCTAGTGGCCTCGTTCACCCGGGCCGGGCGCTCGCACGCAATGATGCTCCACTGCGATCTGCTTGACTGCGGGGCCGCCACCGAAATCACGCTGATCGAGCCCGACGAGCTGCCCGAGGCCTTGGCGCTGCTGCGTATCGCAAGCACCTGGGACACCGGCGACGCAGGTGGCGTGGTTACCGAAGACACGCTGGATGCGGCCGAGTGGCGTCGGCACGTCGAAAACGCCATCGACTCCCGAGCGGTCCACGACGAAACCGACGGGTTCTTTCTCGATGGGTTCGACCCCGGGAAGTTCGAGATCGAGTTCGACGCTGACGACGCGGATGAACCCGATGCCGAGGAGCCAGATCTGGTGCGCTACCCGGCTCTGGTTTTGCTGTTGCGTGCGCGGCTAGCCACCATGCCAGCCTCACCCAAACCCAAGCCGCTCCACGGTGCCCACATTGGGTGACGGTCGCCGTCTATAATCTATCTATTCTCAACGAAGTTGATCCGTTCATCGGGACCGCCGCGACCTGTCTTCCTCCGGCGAGGGGTCTGGCAGCCACTTGGTGGTGGCCCAAGCCACAGGTCGGCAACACCCATCCGGGTGCCACCTCCCCGCTGGGCATGGTGTCGGCCTGTGTTTACTCGGGGGCCTACCCGACGGGTTACGGGTACTACAGCAAAAGCACCGAGGGCGTGCCCGAGGAGATGTTCGATACGCTCCAAGCTTCGGGGTTCACGCACTTCCAACAGTCCGGCACCGGTGCGATCCGCAAGTACTACAACTACGCGCGGGTCACACCCATGGTGCATCCCCTAGACGACCTCGGCGAGGCTTGGCCGTTGCACAACGAGACGGCCGAGGCCGGGTACTACGCCGTGACTCTGGATACCGGTGTCCGCTGTGAGATCACGGTGGGCGAGAAGGTCGCCGTCCACCGGTACACGTTCCCGGAGAGTCGTAGCGCCCGGGTGGTGCTGGACTTGTCCTGGGGTGGGCTCGCCATCGAGCACGGCCGGACGGTTCCATTACGGGCCTGCGCGGAATGCATGGGGCACGGCCGCGCGCAGGGCACCGTCGTGATGGAGGGTGTGCCCCTGTCGGTGTACCTCGAGGTCATGAGCCCGGGCTGGCGGCAGATGCTCTGGCACGACCGTCGACTGATCGAGGGTGGCACCCGGCTTGACTTCGACAGCATCCGACAGACCACACTGCGCCCCTTCGGCCTGCTTTTCATGGGACCCGTGCGCGCAGGCCAGATCGTCGAGGTACGGCTCGGCTTCTCTCTGCGTGGCCGCGAGCAGGCACGCGAGAATCTGTGGCGCGAGTGCGGCGGCTGCGAGCCGGCCTTCGACAACATCCGGGCCCGCACCAGCTCCCGCTGGGGCGACTACCTCAACCGGGTCCAAGTGGACGGCGGCACGCCCGCGCGACGACAGATCATGGCCACCGCGCTCTACCACTCGCTGATCAAGCCGTGCTTCGCCGACGACGAGAGCCCATTCTGGCCATCCTCTGGGCCGTTCGTGTTCGACGTCTGCACAATGTGGGACATCTATAAGACTCAGATCCCCCTGCTGATGGCGATCGCGCCCGACCGGGCCACTGACCTACTGGAGTCGCTGATCCGGGTATGCGAGGAGGAGGGTAACCTCCCCATTGGCTACCGGATGGCCCGCGGCGCTGACCGATTCTTTCGGCAGGCCAGCGCGCTGGCTCATACCGCCCTAGCCGACGCGAATGCGCTTGGGCTCGGCGACCTCGACTGGAGCTGGGCGCTGGTACACATGGTGGATGACTTGCGCCGCCTCTACGGGGAAGACTTCTTCGAGCACGGCCTAGTGCACCCGATCACGCATACCCTCGACCTCGCCTACGGCAACTACTGCACGGCTCAGGTCGCTCGGAGGCTGGGGGACAAGCGCCTCGCCGACGAGCTGGAGACCCGGAGCCAGTTGTGGATCAACGCATTTGACTCGGCCACCGGATTGCTTCGCGACTCCGAGTTCTACGAAGGCGGCAAGTGGAACTACTCGTTTCGGCTGCTGCACGATATGAGAGCGCGGATCGCCTTGGCTGGAGGCGATGACTCGTTCGTCGCCATGCTCGATGCCTTCTTTGGATTTGGTGCGAATGCCGTGACCCAGCCCGGTCGGCGACCCACGCCTAAAGAGATGGCGGCCGGCTATAGGCTCAATCGGTTCGAAGGGCTGAACAACGAACCGGACATGGAGGCGCCGTGGGCCTACCATTACGCTGGTCGCCCAGACCGGGCGGCGGAGGTCGTTCACGCGGCTCTGACGTGGCAGTTCGGCACCGGGGCTGGCGGCCTGCCGGGCAACGATGACTCCGGGGGGCTCAGCTCGTGGTACGTCTGGGCGTCGCTGGGGCTCTTCCCGATCGCCGGGCAGAGCCTGTTCGTCGTCAACGCGCCGGCCTTTGCCCGAGCCGCTCTACGGGTCGAGAGGGGTGAGTTCGTCATCGAGACCACCGGACACCGCGAGACCCCCGTCGGCTCGGACGGCGTCGAGGGGACACCGCCCACGCAGTATGTGCAGTCGGCGACGCTGAACGGGCGGCCGCTGGAGACGACCCACGTCAGCGCGACGGACGTGCACAGCGGCGGCGTGTTGCAGCTCGTGCTCGGTCCGGAGCCGTCGCCCTGGGGTCGCTTCGCCCGCCCGCCGTCCCTGTCCGATGCGCGCATTAGGAGGGGGAGGACGTGAGTTACCCAGAGCGCCGGCTCGTCGTTGTCGTGCGGGCCGACCCGGTGATCTGCGGCCACTCCAGTGAGGCTCGCAACCTGGCCGAGGTGGCGCTGACCCGCGGCTTCGATGATGTCCGGTTGCTCACCTGGCCGATCGCGACGCTGGAGGCCGCGGGGTTGCCGCTAAAGCCGCTGGACCGTCTGCAGCCATATAGCGACGGAATCACCGTGGAGCGCCCCGAAGCCGTCGGTGACTACCGGGTACCGGACGGCCGTCACCTAGCCGGTCTCACTGGCCGGCTGGTTGAGCTGCTCGCCGAACCGGTCCCGACCACCTGCCTCTCGATGTACTTGGCACCGCACGCGAACGTCGTTATCGATGCCGTGATCGCCGCGCGCGCGGCGGGTTTCGTCACCGACGTCCGCACGATCGCCAAGGCGGTGGGGTCCGACGTCACCAACGTCATCCGGTCCTGCCTGAGTGCGGGACGGTTCGGTGCCGCAGCCGTCACGCTGATCACGTACCTCGCGCACGACAAGGTGGTGGCGGTCTCCGACTACACCCGCGAGCAGATCGTCCTCGCCGCTGAGGCCGTCGACCGACACAGCGGTACCCGGTTTGCCCAGCAATGCCAGGACCGGGTGACCGTCAGCTACCCGCCCATTGATGTCTCCGCCTATGTCGATCTCGACCCGTTGGCGGTGGACGCCGGGCTGGCCCGGCGCGGCCTGCACCGTAACGGCTATGTGCTGTTCCTGTCACGGGTGACCCGGGCTAAGGGCGTCCACGACCTCGTGACGGCCTACACCGCGTCGCGCTCGCGGGACCGGGTCGAGCTCGTCATCGCGGGCACCGGCCCGGCGCTGGCCGAGGTCCGCGAGCTGGCCCGCGGCGACAACCGCGTGGTCTTCCTCACCGACGTGGACGACGACGAGAAACCGCTGCTGATGCGGGGATGCGCGGCTTACGCTCTGCCCACTAAAGCGGAGCTCGACTTCGTCGAGACGTTCGGCATCGTCCTAGCTGAGAAGCTGCTGGCGGGTGGCGGCCCGGTGATCACCACGCTGACCGGCGGGACCGGCGAGGCCGTCGGCGACGCGGCCGTCATCGTGGAGGCCGGCGACGTCACGGCCCTGAGGGCTGCTCTGGACCGCGTGGTGCTGGAGATGCCGGAGCACGAACGGCGTTCCCTGGAGCAGCGCGGCCGCGATCACGCCTTGGCCTTCGACCGTGTTCGTGTCTTCGACGACCTCTTCCGCACCCAAATGCAGCCGCTGCGGCGGACCGCGACGCTCACCTCCCTGCGGCTTTCCGAAGAGCAGGCGGCGGACACCGGGTGATCCAGACGCGCTTCCTAGGTCCACCCCTATTGCCTTATTGGCTCACGCCCCGTCCGGCGTACCCTTTGGTGCGCGCCGCAGTCCGGCGCTTACGGCTCGGAGATCGCTGCGACGGACTGCAAGGCCAGCTCCAGCTCTTCCCTGGGCTCCACCACGACTGTGCGCACCTCGCCGAACACGGCGAGCCCCTGGGTGACTTGGTCCCTCACCTCCGGCTGGTCTTCGCCGATCTCGCCGGTGAAGACCACCGCATCCAGCGTCGGCAAGCTGGCCGCGACTGCGGCGATCTCCTGTCGCGCGCGGTGGCAGAACACGGCGAGTGCCTGCTCGGCCACCACGTCGCCGCCCCGCGCGGCGGCTACCAGATCCCGTGTGTCTAAGGAGCGTCCGGCCGAAAGGCCGAGTAGCCCACCGCGGGTTGAGATGCCCTCCCGCACTTCGGCAGGGGTGAGGCCGGCGTGTTCGATCAGCCATAGCAGCAGCCCAGGGTCGACGCTGCCGGAACGGGTGGTCATCACCATGCCCTCCAGCGGGGTGAAGCCCATGGATGTGTCTACGGATGTGTCTACGCTGCGTCCTCGGTCCACGGCTGTGGCTGAGCAGCCGCCGCCGAGATGCGCGATCACCAGGCGCAGTTCGTTCGTCGGTCGACCCAGCTGTGCCGCCGCTTGGCGCAGCGCCCAAGAGCAGGACAGGCCGTGAAAACCGTAGCGTCGCAGACCGTAGTCCGCCCGCCAGTTCGCCGGCAGAGCGTAGTTTGCCGCGTGTTCGGGCAAATTAGCGTGGAACGCGGTGAGCAGCGCCACCAGGGCGTCGCGCTCGCGTTCCAGCGCCGCCGCAGTGGGATCATCCGGGCTTCGAGGTTGGCCTTGCGTGCCGGCTCTGGCGTTTGGCCCCGATCCATCCACCGATCCCGCTGGCCGCCGCGGACAGGACGAGCCCCAGCACAGCCCAGCCAGCCGCCAGGCGAGCCAGGCCCACTTCGGAGATCGGTCCGTGCATGTCGCCGACGGCGTTCACCGCGTAGACGATGAACCAGCCAAGCAGCGCGCTCCCGCCAGCCAGCGCGAAGCCCAAGTAGACAATGACGGTGAGCGCCCAGCTCACCAGGCCGTGGGCGACACCGCCCCGGGCGTGCCACCAGCGCCCGGACGCACCGGCGGCAATGCCGCCGAGCAGGAACGCTATCAGTCCGAGCACCCCACTGATGATTGCTCTCGATACGGGAGGGGTCGACGGAGGAACCGCAGTGCTAACGCCAAGCCAGCCGAGCGCGACGAACAGCAGCTGGAGCACGATACTGGTGGTCAGCGTGGTGAGCACTCCGACCCACACCGGGCCCCACTGGATTCGGTCGCGCGGGCCATCGCCATCCCACGGCGGCAGCCCACCGTGGTTGAGGCGAGCGCGGTTGGGCGCTTCGGTATCGCCGGTGCCGGAGATTCCGGTATTCACGTCGCTTGTCATCTGTTGGTCCTTTCCAAAGTGTCCGCTGATCCGCTCGCGATCGTGGCGCGGCGAAAGTGCCCAGGCACCGCGCGCTCGATCGTCGCCTAAGCGGAGTCGCTAACGCGCCCCGCGAGCCGCGCCGGTGAGGCGCGGTTTCAGGCCGTTGCGCCCTCCGGGTGCACCCCCTCCGCAAACTCCTCGATGATCTTCGCGCAGAAAGCTGGCAGATCGCGAGGGCTGCGGCTGGACACTAAGCCGTGATCTGTCACCACTTCTTCGTCCACGACCGTGCCTCCGGCGTTGCGGATGTCGGTACGCAGGCTGGGGTAAGAGGTCAGGGTGCGGCCACGGACAAGGTCTGCTTCAACAAGCGTCCAGGGCCCATGGCAGATCACCCCGACTGGTTTCCCGGCATGGAAGAAGTCTTGGACGAAACGGCGCACGTCGGCGTTCATCCGCAGCCGGTCGGCATTCACCGTGCCTCCCGGCATGATCAATGCGTCGTAGTCTTCGGCGCGCGCATCAGACGCCACCTGGTCGACCTGGTAGCGGTTCGTGGGAGTGATGTCGGACTTCATCGCTTGAATCTCACCCCCGCTGACCGACACGAGATCGACGTCCGCACCCGCTTCCGTCACGGCACGGCGAGGTTCAGTCAGCTCGACCTCTTCCACCCCATCGGTAGCCAGGATCGCGACGCGCTTTCCCGCCAATGTTGCGGCCATCAGATCTCCTTGTGTGTCTCACGTCTTGCCGACGCCGCTGGTGATACCCGGGCTGCACCATTCGAAACAGGACTGAACAGGACCGAGCTCCACCGACCGCAGGTACTGCCCAACCCGCCCCCCGCCCGGTCGCCATCACCCAGAGCAACATCGCCGACATCCAACGCCGCATCGAGCTGCTGGAACGGCCGATGATCGAATCATCTATTGAGGGTCTGCTGAGGCCGGGAACCGCCGGCTGCGGTGAGGCGAGCGGCGAACTCAGTGAGTGCGGCCCGGTCGATGTTGCTGACGCTGACCCGGAACGTGCCGCGGTCATCCGGGAGGAAAGCGGTACCCGGAACGACCAGCGTGTCGTGCCTGATGGCGAGCTCGCGCACGACGTTGTCGGTGGGGCGCCCGACGAAAGGGTGACGTACCCAGCCGAAGAACCCGCCGGTGGACAGTAACTCGAAGCCACCAGGACACTCAGCCATCATGGCCGCGAACCACCGGCGTTTGTCGGCGATTTCCCGGGCCCTGGCGCGTCGCCACTGCTGGGCGCTGGTCAAACCGGCCCAGGCGGCCTCCTGGCCGATCCGGGGTGCGCAGATCGCCACGCAGTCGAGCAGTTTCATCACCTCGCGGTTGAGCTCCGTGGACGCGACCACCGCACCCACCCGGTAGCCTGGGATGGCGAAGTCTTTTGAGAAGCTGTGCAGGCTTACCAGCGTGCGCGCCCAGTCCGGGTCGGCGAACAGCGCGTGGGGCGGCTCGTCGGTGTCGATGAACGAGCGGTAGGTCTCGTCGAGGATCAGCGCGATGTCGTGTCGCGTGGCCACCGCCGAGAGTTCCGCGATCCGGTGTTGGTCGAGCGTCACCCCGCTCGGATTGCCCGGTGTCACCAGGACGATCGCGCGGGTCCGTGGGGTGATGAGGTCTTCGGCCGCCGCCGCGGTCGGCGCGAGATCCGGTCCGGGCTCGAGGTATACCGGCGCGATGCCGTTCATGCGCAGCCACATGTCGTGATTGAAGTAGTAGGGCAGCGTGAGGACTACCTCGTCCCCCGGTTGCGCGAGCGCCGATATCACGAGGCAGAACGCCTGGTTGCAGCCGGCGGTGATAACCACGTGTTCCGCGCGCACGTGTCCGCGGTAGGCGGTACGCAGCTCAGTGGCGAACAGCTCGCGCAGGTGCGGCAGCCCGGCGATCTCCACGTAGTCCCCGCCGTGCTGATGGCGGGCGACGGCGACTATGTGCTCGATCACCTCGGGTGCGGCGGGATACTGCGGAGCAGCCTGGGCCAGGTCCAGCAGCGCGCGCTCTCTGGCCCGGCGGTCGAGGAGCGCACGCGCGGTACGAATCGGCGAGTCGATCTGGCGTACTGTTTCAGGGTTCAGTCGCACCGTTATGCTCCCTTCGACGTTGGTAGCGCACGGCGGGGCGACCGGTCCCCGCTTTTGGGGATAGTAAGGGCGCGGAACTCACATGCCGGTCATCTGGGTGCGCGCCCTTGCGGCGACCAGGGGCGTGGGCCGACAGCGGAGGTATCGGCCATGGGCGAGTTTACGGCGGTGTCCGCCGAGGACCAGGCGATCGGTGAGCGGGTTCGGGTGATCCGGCGTCGGCGTGGCCTGTCGGCGGAGACGGCGGCCGGCCTGGCGGGCATCGACAAAAGCTTCCTCAGTCGCTTGGAGCGCGGGGAGCGGGCTTTCGTGCGGCGGGGGCTGCTGGAGAACCTGGCGACCGCGTTAGGGTGCTCCGTGGCCGATCTGACCGGCCAGCCGTACCTGTCGGTGGATCGGGACACCCAGGCTGCGCTAGCAGCGATTCCGGACGTGGCGGCCACGTTGCACGACTGCACCTTGTCGGATGTGCCAGACGTGCCTGCCCGCCCGATCGGGGAGCTGGTGACAGGGGCGGCGGCCGCGTTGGCCTACTCCGACAACGTGGAGCTGCACCGAGCCGGGGACGGGCTGGGCGCGCTGCTCACCGAGCTGCACGTGCACGCGGTCACCGGGGACGGCGACACTAAACGGACGGCCTTGGCGGCGCTGGTGGAGGCGTGCATCGTCGCACGGGCGTTGGCCGGGACGATGGGGCACGTGGATCTGGCCGTAGCGGCGGCCCGGCGCGGCTACGACGCCGCGCGGACCCTGGAGCGGCCCGACCTGATCGGGTTTATGGCAATGGGCCGCACCATGACCCTGGGTCGGGTGGGTGCCCGGCGCCGGGCGTTGCGGGTGGCCAGCCAGGTGTTGGCTGAGCTGCCCACCGGCCCAGCCGGCGCCGACACCCGGGCCACGGAGGCGCGGGGCATGTTGCACCTGTCAGCGGCGCTGATCTCGGCGCGGGGCGGTTCCGCCAGCGACGCCGAGACGCACCTAGGGGAGGCGCGGGCGCTGGCGGAGGCGGTGGGCGAGCGCAACGCGCTGCGGTTCCACTTCGGCCGGGCGAACGTGGCCGCGTGGGACGTGGCGGTGGCAGTGGAGAACGGTACCGGCCCCGACGCGGCCGCCCGATTCGAGGCGGCCGGGATCGACCCGCACGCGTTCCACTCCCGGGACCGGGAGGCGTCGGTCCACTTGGACCTGGCGCGGGCATGGGCGCAGGCCGACGGGGACCGGGACGGCGCGGTGGTGCGGGCGCTGGACACGGCCGACCGGCTAGCCCCGATCCGGGTACGCTCGGACCCCATCGCCCGGGACCTGGTGGTGGAGCTGCACCGGCGGGCCCGGCGGCGCGTGTGGGAGCTGGACAGCCTGCGCAACCGCTTGGGCGTCGCCTGACCAGCGGTGGGTTGCCACTTGGCAACATGTGGCACGGGGTGACTCCTAGCGTCACACAGTGTGCCTGGCCTGGGCGTCCTAACCTGGCGAGACCTGCTGTCGTTCTACCTTGCCCGGCTCCGGACGTGGCGGGCAGAAGGCGCTACGCCCTGTGTAGGCCTGACGATCGGCCGCACGGACTCGCCACGGTTTGGGCGAGGTAGTTCGTCCCCGCGTCCGCTCATGCCACGTCTGCCTGTGGGCGCGTCAGATCCGGACCGTCGCCGGGGAAGGGCCCCTGGAGTTCGCGGGCCTCCGTGCGGGTGGCATCACCGTCGTGGCCGAGTACGCTGGCTCGTACCGTACCTCCCGAGTTAGGGGCCAGAATAGAACAACAAATCCACTGAAATCGCCTTGACAAGTTTGTTGAGCAGCTGCAAAACAGCACTACCGAACACGATGACGAATTAGCCGACGCTATCTGAGACGTCTTGCACCGGGGCCCGCGCCAACGTCATGGCGCCATCCTCTGATGAGATCGTTACCCGTAAGGCTAAGACCGGTGTCTACGGGACCGTGCTCAACGACCTGATCGACGAGCTGCGAGCGCGGATCTCCCGGCAGTTCCTGGACTTGGACGCCGCTCTCACAATACGGGTCGATACCATGCACCGCTAAGTCGCGGAAGTCCTCGCAAATGCAAGACAGATGGGCACTTTCCCACCCGGATGCTCGCGCGAGTTCTTGTGCTCTTTCGCGGCCCGGCTTCCTAACCATAGGGAGGGCTTATGATCGTGTTGTTTGGGGCGAGCGGGTACACCGGGCAGCGGGTGGCAGAGGCAATGGTTCGGCGTGGTCTGCGGCCGATCCTGGTCGGGCGCAGCGCTGGCAGGCTCGCCTCGCTGGCACAGCGGCTTGGGGATCTGGGGTTTGGCAAGCTCGAGGTGGTGACGGCCGACGTCGGCAATGCCGCGTCGATGCGAGCATTGATCGGCAGGGGTGACGTGTTAGTCAGCACCGTCGGCCCATTCGCCCGGCTAGGCGAGCCAGCGCTAAGGACAGCGGTCAATGCGGGGGCGACGTATCTTGACTCGACTGGTGAAGCAACGTTCATCCGTCGGGTATTCGAGGAATTTGGCCCGCTGGCTGAGCAGACGGGTGCTAGCCTGATCCCCGCGTTCGCGCATGACTACGTGCCCGGTAACCTTGCCGGCGCCCTCGTGTTGCGGCACGCAGGTGGCGTGGCGCACCGGGTCGAGATTGGATATCTGGTCGGTGGAACGGGCCAGGTCCAGGCAATTAGCCGGGTTGCATTCGCCTACCTTGTAGAACGGGCCACCAAGCCTGGCTTTACCTGGCGGGACGGGATCCAGGTGGAACCCACGGGGTTGCGAATGCAAACTTTTCCTTTGAACGGGCGTGAATGCCTAGCGCTGACCATCGGCTCTACGGAGCATTACGCGCTGCCCCGGCTTGCTGGTCCCAATGGTCTGCATGAGGTGGACGTCTACTTCGGCTGGTTCAGATCTACCACGCGCGCGGCGCCCCTTTCCTCCCGAGTCATTCCGGCACTGCTGCCAGCGCTGCTGGCGATGCCCGCAGCGAGGTTATTGATGCACAGAATTGGGAATTTCGCGGTGCGTTGGGCCGCCGAGGAGCCTGACTCAGTCGCCTTGGCGCGGATCACCTCGCACGTCATCGGAACCGCCCGCAACGCGTCTGGCACCGCGCTTGCGGAGGTGCGCCTGATGGCCGCCGGCGATCCCTACCAACTCACTGCGGGCTTGCTTGCCTGGGCTGCGCAGCGGGCCGCCGAACACGGCGTATCGAGCCCTGGAGCCCTAGGCCCCGTGGAAGCCTTCGGCTTGGAGGCGTTAGAAGTCGGGGCTGCTGAAGCCGGACTGCATCGCCTCTGACCGGAAGATTACGCCACCAACCCCACATTGCGGACTGCTGATGCGGCTCTAACGATCTTCAGCCTCTGAGTTCTTCGAGTTCTTCACGTTTGTGTCATCCCTGTAGGCGCGGGGCCGGTCAACCCTCGGTTCCTCGGCTCGCCTCGCGGCGTTGCGCACATCCGCAACCCGCGGGGATACAACACGACAGACCGCGAAGGGCGGACATGTCGGCTGGGAAGCAGCCGCAAGCGCCACCGGGCGGCAAGGGTGGCCACGGCCAAAGTCGCCTCAACGACGGCGAACGTATCGCCGATACACTTGCGCGCCCCGGCGGCGAAGGGGATGAAAGCCTCACGGGGTGGCTGCGCGGGGTGCCCGTCGATCCAGCGGTCAGGGTCAAAGCGGTCATGATCAGGATAGACGTCGGGCAGGTGGTGGAGCAGGTAGGGACTGCAGATCAGGATGGTGCCCGCGGGGATGGGATGCCCGCCCAGGTGGGTATCGGTGGTAGTGGTGCGAGCAAGTGACCAGACAGGCGGATACATCCGCAGTGTCTCGGTGATGACTCGGCCAGTAAGTTGCAGTTTCGGTAGGTCGTCAAAGCAAGCAGCCCTCCCTCCGAGGACCGCATCGACCTCGGCATGGAGTCGCTGTTCGACCTCAGGGTGACATGCCAGAAGATACACCGCCCACGCCAAGACGGTGGCGGTGCTCTCAAATCCCGCGACAAAAAACGTGATGACTTGATCGACAATCTCGGTGTCGGACAGGCCCTGGTTTTCGGTAGGGTCGCGGACGGTCAATAGTGTAGAGAGCAGATCGTCACGGTCGGCGCCGTCGGTCCGGTGGTCGGTGATCACGCGGCGGGTGATCTTTCGCAGGCGGTTCCGAGCTCGGTTGAAACGGCGATTTCCGACGATAAGGAACTTGTCCAGCGTCGGCGGGACGATCGTGCGTATGTAGATATCCGCCAGGATCGTGTTGAAATCATTGAACACCGCTTGGAGCACGGCTGAGGGCAGCGTGTCAGAGAACATGATCTCGACTGCAATCCTGACCGTTAATGTCATCATCTCGGAGAAGATGTCGAGGACCTGGTCGTGCTGCCAGGATTCGGTGACCTCGGCGATGTGTTTGGTCATGACCTGCGCGTAGCCGGAAAATCGCGCCGGGTGGAAGGCGGGTTGGACCAGGCGACGCTGCCGCCGATGCAGGTCGTGTGGGCAGGTGGCCAGGCCATCACCGAATGCCTCTCGGGCGCAGTCAAAGAAAGGTCCAGCCTTGTCAAAGACGCGGTCATTGAGCAGAACCTGGCGGACCAACTCCGGTGTGCATACCACAGTAGCTTCGAAGGGACCGATCCGGATACGTACCAGGTCACCGTGGGCGGGTAAGGAAGTCAAAAAAACCAGCGGATCATACAACATTGGCAGTGTATGACCGAATAACGGCAATGCCCTAGGCGCAATACCTGCCCTAGACTCCGTCCTCATGATTCCCTCCAGCGAGAATTAATTCTACATAAATACACAAGGATCGCGACAGATCAGCGGGTGTCAAGCCATAATCGCAGCTCGTGGCCCCGACATGCAAGCTGCCCTCTACAATGAGTCACAGCGTGGCACGATCAGCGCGCCCCGACGTTAGCCTTGATCGTTCGCGCGCTCGCGACGTACCGCGCACCACGCGGTCATCGACGCGCATAACAGGGATCAGGGACCAGCGCGGACCTGACAGCGGCGGTGCGTATGCAGTTTCATACGGTCCGATCAACCCATGATCGTCTCCTGCGCGCCGTGCGCCCGATGAGTCCGGCGTGGTCGGCCAGCCAAATACCGATCACGGCATCCACCGCCGCAAAGTCGACTCTGGCGAGCACCCACCACCCCGTGGCCTTTCAAACGAAAAGTATGGGCCGAGAGCAGAGCAAGGTCAAATGCCGTTAAATTAATGATCGTTTCTGCTCGCAGGGTCATGGTCGGACCGCAGTGAGCAGCATGTAGCCGACTTGTGGGATTATCCCGAACTGTTCAAGGAAACGAGCAACAGTCACTGCTTGCGGAAAGATCTCACTGCCGAAGGTGGAGGCGATTTGCTGAAACATGGCGGGCAGGCTAGCGTATGAGCGCTCGACATGCTCCCGGATGTCCGTGAATTCTACGAGCTGTAGACCGACACGGTGTACGTGTTCCCGGTACATGTCAGCGGTGATGAGGGGTGGAATTTGAAGAAGCTGGCTTGCATGCACTGCAAGGTTAGCCTCATTGCCACTGATTTCATCGCTTTGATAGAAATCGGCGATGACCAGCCGTGCGCCGGGGCGGAGTACCCGCGCTAAGTTGCCGAAGACGGTATCTTTGTCCCGCATATGAAGTATGGATTCAATGGCATAGGCACCCTCGAACGAGGAGTCTTCGAAAGGGAGTTCCGTAGCATCTGCTAACTGGAACGAAACCTGTTCCGCCAGCCCTTCGTCATACGAGCGCGCCCTAGCCAACTGGAGCTGGTGATCGCTAACGGTAATCCCGACCACGTGCAGGCCTCGGCCAGAGGAAATATGCACGGACGCCTTGCCGCTGCCGCAACCGACATCCAATACACGACCTCCTGTGGTCAAAGCCAGTCGATCAGCCACCAGATCCGTCAGCCGGTTAGTGGCCACTTCAATGGGACTGTCATCCTTCTCGCTTTCCCAATAACCGAAATGAAGGTTGCCGCCGAAGTACTGCGCAAATATATCGGTGAACTGGTCATACATAGTCCCCACCATGAAAGGGACTGGCTGCAGCTCTGCCATTTCTGACCTCCCGTTTGTGTTCGTCTGCAAAACATCGGCCGGTTAAGAGCGACCGGCAATTGATATTAGGGGTGTGTCGCTACAGGCAGAGGCACGGACCTGGCAACGATCATTGGATTGCTGAAGTCCCAAGATCGCCGGGAGGGTTCGTGCCTCTGCTGCCAGCATCCATCATCGAGCCGTTGTGGGTCGAGTTCGCCGCCCTGATCGGGTCAGCTGAGCGACCGGAGTTTTCGCCGGATCATCCCTGGGGTTGTCACCGCCGCCGGGTGCCGGACCGAGTGGGCGTTCGACCATGTGATCGCCGCGTTGGTGCACGGCAGCGGCTACGAACGACTACCCGCTCACCACGAAGCCATGGTCCGCTGGACCATGATCCGCATCACCAGCCAACGACTCGCCAAATAAGTTCAGAAACAGGCTCTAAGGGCTCGTAGTGAATCAAGTTAGTGGGGTTCGGGCGTGTCGCGTGGGTGGAGTGTGTAGTTCCATTCCGGATGCCAGCTGTCGCGGGTGATGGGGAGGTCTTTCATCTGTTGGTTGCTGATCTTGATTCCGGTGGGGTACTCGCCGGTGTCAAGCTAGGCGGTGACCCGCGGGCCGGTCGTGGTCGTGGTGGCGCCGATCAGGTTGATGATGGTTTCCAGGCTTTCTAGGGGCCTGCCCCGCCAGTTGCGGCTGATCTGGGAGAACAGCCTGTGCTCGATTTTGTTCCATTTCGAGGTGCCCGGTGGTAGGTGGCACACGCTGATCTGAAGGCCGGTTTGCGCGGCTAACTGGGCTAATTCGGTTTTCCAGGCGCGGCGCCGGTTGCCGTTGGCGCCACCGGAATCGACGGTGATCAGTAGCCGTTTCGCGCCGGGGTAGGCGCTGGTGCCGGTGGTGGTCCACCAGGAACGCAGGGTGTTGACCGCGAACGCGGCGGTCTCGTGGTCGATCTCCACACTGACCCAGCCGGTGTTGGCGCCAATGTCATAGACCCCATACGGGATCGCCTTGCCGAGTTGTGTGTCGGGGAAGTCGTGCACGTTGACCTGCTCGGGGTCACCGGCCGGACGCCATTCCCGTCCGTTGTTTTTGTACTGCCCGACCAACTCTTTCTTTGTGCAATCGAGGCTGACCACTGGATCCCCGGCGGCCAAGAACCCGGCCACGGTGTCATGGATGCGCCGGAACTGGGCGTCCCGGTCG
>JAFASX010000112.1 GCA_019244295.1 Pseudonocardia sp. | reverse complement strand
GGCGATCCGTTTCGCGCCGATCGCGAACTCGATCCCGGCGAAGTGCGCCGCGCGGGCGAGCTCCCCGGCGAAATACCCCGCGTCCGCGCGCAACCGGACCTTCGTGCCCGCCCCGCGAGCCTGGGCGGGCAACGCCGCCAGTGCCCGTTTGAGCAGTTCGGGCGCGTGCGCGCGGGGGTCTTCGTCGCCGGCCATCAGATCGGCGGCCAGGGCGGTGGCGGTCTCGGCCCAGGACGCCAGGTGCGGGCGCCCGGCGCGCTGGCCCTGGTAGTTGTAGGCCACCCCGCCTTTCTTGCGGCCGTAGACCTCGACGTCGGTGGTGTCCAGGTCGATCGTCACCGTCTGACATAGTGCCGCCGCCCGTTCGGGTTCGAGCATGTCCAGCATCACGGTGGTGATCTCGCTGATCCCGGTCTCCACCGCCCGCCACTGGGTCTCGGACAACCGTTTCGCCAGCCCGGCCGCTGTGGTGGACGCCAGGCCGGGCACCGGGGCCAACGCCTGCCCGGCGGTATCCGCGCGCAGCCGGTCCAACCCCACCAAAAAATCCTGTCCCGCCAACTGGGCCGCGGCCATCCCGACCAACAACTCACCCCCGGTGTGACCCCGACTGCGTTTCTTGATCAATCCGATCGCGGCGTCCAACCGATCGATCACACCCAACAGATCCACCAACTCCGACACCGCGAGCATTCCCGACACACCCGTCAGCGACGCATCCGGCGCGCCGACCCGCACCCCCCGGCGCGCCCGCCGGCCATCCCGTAACATAGCCACCCGATAGGTGTCCTTCCCAGCTTGAGAACCGTGCCTTCGCAAACACCATTCTCGCAGCTCAACGGGCACCTATCCCTCACCCCAGCAGCGTGTCGCGCCACTAGTCGCGGAAACGGGTCTGATCAGGGCTCCACACGGTCTAGCCATGCCCGCACTCCGATAACGCAACTGTGCCTTGCGGTGTGGGTTTCCGTCTGCGGGGGACACCGGTCGAGTACGTGCGCCGCAGGATCGGTTAGGCTCCCCACTCGTGGAGGCACGCAACAGCCTGGGTCCGGGGGAGCCGCATCCCGGCGTTTCCGTGAGTTCGGAGCGGAAAGCCCTCGCCGACCGTGTTCTCGCCGAGGTCCTCAAGGATCTCGGCGGTAAGCCGGCTCTGGGCGACTATCGGCGGGTCTATGCCACTCTTGGTCTTGACTGGCCCGGTGAGCAGCGCATCCGTGACCTGTATCCCGTCGCGGGGTGATCGGCGGAAAGGTCGTTGATCCCAGTGCCCTGGCCGCGCATGTGGAGGGCAGCTTTGCCATGGCGACCTGGTTGGCGGTGGCCAACGAGGTCGGCATCGTCTTGTACGTGCCGGCGCTGGCGATGGGGGAGGTCCGCGCGGTGTATCCGGACGCCGATGCGGTGTTGTCCCGGCTGCTTACGCATCCCTCAGTGATCCACGCGGAGCTGACCCGTGCCCAGGCGCGGGAGGTCGCCCGGTTACTGGCCGAGTCCCAGGCCTGGGACGGCACCGCCGGTCACATGATCCTCATTGCCCGAGAACGAGGCTGGCCGGTGCTGACTGCCGACCCGGGCCGGCTGCACCGGATCGCCCGGGACCTGGACCTCGACCTGCTGTAAACAATTTGGCGGGCGGGGTCAGCTAACCAAGCGCGGTGCTTCTGGTTAGGTGTCGATTTCCGAAGTCGTCCGCACAGGCGACCTGGTGTTTCCGAAGCGAGTGCACATGAGTCCGGACATCCAGCACGCCCGAGCCCATGTGCAGGGGTGGGTACGGGGAGGAGCCAGCCAGGATCGAGACCGACCAAAACCGTGGGAGGTCAACTTGTTACCGCTGCTCCGCGGGCATTGTCAACTTGTTCGGTCTGAGTCCCGCTGTGTGTCAGTTGCGCGTCGTGCTGGGTGGGGTGTCATGAAGGTCACGTGCACGTCGTTGTCCAGGCCGGTGACGACACCGACGCCCCGACGGTAGTCCGCGAGGTGCTGCCCCTGGACCGGGACATCCTGGCCCCGACACCCTGGGCCTGCAGCGGGGTGAGGCCCTGGATCTGCTGTCCGCAGTTCAGGGCGCGCTGGTTGACGAGCAGGCCAAGGCCGCCCTGACCACCCAGGTGGCCTGTCCGGAGTGTGGGAGGCCCCGGCGGCACAAGGATTCCCGCACCATCGTGGTGCGCAGCCTGTTCGGGACCCTGCGGCTGGCCAGTCCGCGGTGGTGGCATTGTGGCTGCCCACCTCAGGCCAGCCGGACGTTCAGCCCCCTGGCCGCGGTGTTTCCCACTCGGGCCACGCCCGAGTGAATCCGGATCCGGACCGCTTAGCCCCACCCGACGACGTCGTTACCAACGTCAGGAAGGAGTGGGAGAGCCTGAAGTGGTTCTGCTGGCACGGCAACATCTTTCGTGCCCTGAAAATCACCGGGGACTTGGTGGTCGACCTCGACGTCGAGGAGCCCAGCGTCTCCCAGGCCAAGCCGCTCAAGGCGGTGCGCGAGTTCGACGGCTACCTGCGAGCGAACGCCGCCCGGATCCCCAACTACGGGGAACGCCGCCGCGCCGGCGAGGCCATCTCCACCGCGTTCGTGGAGTCCACGGTCAACCAGGTCATCAGCAAACGCATGGTCAAAAACAACAAATGCGCTGGACACCCCGTGGCGCCCACCTGCTGCTCCAGGTCCGCACCCGGGTGCTCAACGACGACCTGGCCGCCGAATTCCACCGCTGGTATCCGACGTCGCCAGAGGGCTTCACCCACCTCCCAGAAGTAGCGCTCAACGATCAACCGGTGGCCGCGTAACTCCAACTCCCCACGGTTTGTCCCACTCTCGCTCACACCGTCCGTGCGGGCCGAGGTCGGGCATACTGGTCGGACCGTTGAGATGAGGTGGTTTTCCATGGCCAAGATCCTTTTCGTGATGACCGGAGCAAGTTATTGGACGCTTAAGGATGGCACCAGGCATCCGACTGGTTACTGGGCCGAAGAGTTCGCGGCCCCCTACAGTCAGCTCACCGCGGCCGGCCATGAGGTCGTGGTGGCCACCCCCGAGGGCGTCGTGCCGCACGTGGATGTGATGAGCCTGCGTCCCTCGATGGCCGGCAGTGAGCAGATCGCCCTGGAGCTGGAGGAAATTCTGCGGTCCGCCGAGGAGTTGCGGCGGCCAATCGAACTG
>JAFASX010000033.1 GCA_019244295.1 Pseudonocardia sp. | reverse complement strand
TGGGCCGGGTCGCGGCCTGGCCAGCGGTGAAGACCCCACGTGGGGCACGGGCTCGGACTCGGCCTCCGGCTCGGGCTCGACCTCGGATTCGGCATCCGGCGGTGGCGATGGCTCGGGGGCCGGCTGGGGTTCGGGCTCTGGCTCGGGTTCGGCGTCTGGTGGTGGCGGTGGCTGGGGGTCCGGCTCAGGGTCGGGGCCTGGCGGTGGGGGTGGGTCGTCGCCGTCGGGTCGGGAATGGGCGAGTAGTTCGGTGATGATTTGGTCTTCGGTCAGTCCAGCGAAACGGCCATCCAACATCCCGAGATACAGATCCGCCGAGATCTGCTGACGCCCACCAGGATGCCCCGCCCGACGGGCGGCCACCGCCAACCGATCCAGCCGGGCACACGCGGCGGTGGCCTCACCGGGATCTAGCCCGTGACCAGCCACAGTGACGGTGCCGTCGGTGTTCAGCCAGTAGGTGACCCCACGCCGCCGCGTCGCCTCCCGATACCGACGACGAGCAAACTCCGGGTCGATAGCCAAAATCGCCCGCTGCAACCGAGCGGCAAGCTGGCGAGTGGTCAATCCCGGGGCCTTCGGCACAAACTCGGCGCACAGGGCGTCGAGCTGTTCGGGTTCTAGCTGGGCACACGACAGTAGTTCGATGAACACCACGGCTTTGGCTCGGTCGATCCGACCAGCCAACAACGCCGTGTACACCTGTGGCAGGGTGTCGATCAGCGAGGTGGCGTGGTCGAGTTCCCGGTCGGCGACGGAGGGGGTCCAGGTCAGGGCGGCGGCGATTTCCCCGGCCGCTCGCGCGAATCCCTCGATCACTCCACAGTCGTCTGAGGGGGTGCATTGGGATACTCGTCGCAGCGAGGCGAACACCAAAGCTTGATCATGCGCTAGTTGCCGGTAGCAGGCTTGCAGCACATCGACGGAGGACTCCGCGGGTACCGCATCGAAAACCAGGGTGCCCAAAACGGCGGCTAGCCCGGCACCGGGCGCCAACTCACCCAGCCCACCGAGATCACCGAGGCCACCGTCTGTCTGCACGGCTCGACCATACGTTCGACCACCGACAATTCTGGGCACGGAAGGCCGGTCAACCGCCCACCCAGCCTCGATGTGACATAGATCACCCATACGTGTTCGGTGGGGTCGATCCCACCGCGAGGACGACCGTGGCGACCCCGCGGCCGGCGATACTCACCGCAGCGCGAGCCAGCACGCCACAGACGTGCACGATGCGGACACCGCGCCCGACCACAGCCACGGCGACGGCGGCGACGGCGGCGACGGCGGCGACGGGCACCGAACCACCCGCACCTGATCACTATCGCGACGGCATCACCGAAAGCAGCAGCCACCACCAGCCGCCTCACCACACACCGACCCCCACGGTCAACCCACAACACCAAACGCACCTAAGGAACCTGCACGCTGATTCGGCGCCGACGAACGCTCAGCCTGACAGAGCGGCTACCCGAGCGTACCCACGCATCGGCGACAATCCGGTCAGCGCGGGGCTCTATCCCAGTGTGGATACTCTCGGCAGCATCCAGGCCTATGGAGCAAGTCGTAGTTGAGCCGAATGTGGTCACGCAGCGCTGCTTGCGCCAACGCTGCCCGAGAACGACGAGAGCGAATCCTCACCGCTGGGTCCGCAGCCGTTCGGATTGCGGTTCGCGGTGAGCATCCCTCACGTCTGCTACTGTGCCTGCCACCCTGCCACCGTGGCGCTACTTCCGGATCACCAGATCGCTGTGGGCGAGGACGGATAACCGTGGCGGGCGTTGGTGGACATGACGATGGGCACAACCGGCCCGTCCACTGACGGTCAGGGCAGTACCGGCCCGAGCTAGCCGATCTTCGAGGAATTGAAGTCACCGCTCATCTTTTCAAACCTACATCGCGGACAAGGCGTACGATTTTCGGCTCACCGCTGTGGGCAGCGGCGACGATGTTCAGCTGTTCCCGGTCGCGGTCTCCCAGGATCGTCGCATTCGAAGGTTGGCTTTCGCGCCGACTACTCATCATTGACCTACGACGTCGTCGACATTCCACCCGAGATAGCCAACGCAGTGCCCGCCTTCATGAGAAGTTTCGGAATCAAGTTAGGGCACTTCGATTTCTGCGTGGACACCTCCGGTCGCCACTGGTTCTTAAAATGCAACGGGTCCGGCGGCCAGTACCAGTTCACCGAATACGCCACCGGGCTCCCGATCACCGACGCCATCGCCGAACTGCCGCGGAAAGGCAGGCCATGACCACCACGGTCAACGACCTCGACTGGACACACCGCGCCAGTCAACTCGCCGCCCACGGCGTGCTCACAGACCCGGCCTGGCGTGAGGCGTTCGAAAAAGTGCCCCGACATGTGTTCGTGCCCGGGTTCTGGGCGCTGGACACCCACAACGCCCCCACGCGGCTGGTCGATGGCGCGCCGATCCCACCCAGCGCGCAGAATGGCTCGACAACGTCCACAGCGACCGATTCCTCGCCACCCAATGGGCCCTCCACAACGGCCACCGGGTGATCAACAGCTCGGCATCCCTGCCCACTCTAGTGGCGCGGATGCTGCACCTGCTAGACCCCCAAGACGGACACCGGGTACTGGAAATCGGCACCGGCTACAACACCGCGCTGCTGTGCCACCGCCTCGCCGACCGCCAAATCGCCAGCATCGACATCCACCCCGTCCTCGTCGCCGAGGCCACCGACCGGCTCGCCCAACTCGGACACCGACCACTGCTCGTCGACGGTGACGGCGCCGCCGGTGTCCCCGCCGGCGCGCCTACGACCGAATCCTGTCCACCTGCGCCTCACTGGGAGCGCCCGCCGCGTGGATCAACCAGCTCGCCGACGCCGGCACGATCGTGGCACCGTTCACCGTCGGCGGTGCGCTTGCCGTACTTACCAAGACCGCACCCGACGAGGTCAGCGGACACTTCGACCGTGAACCGGCCTGGTTCATGGGCCTGCGCGCCACAGCCAGCGCCCCCACACCTGAGGACTACTTCGTCACCCAACCCCCGCCCGGACCTGCCGAGCGGCAACACCACGACACGATACAGATGGACCACAGCGCGTTCGACAACCTCGACTTCAAACCCTGGCTGTCCCTACACCTGCCACCATCCGCCCGCGTGGTCGACATCGTGACCCCCAACGGCGAGCGGTTTACCCGAACCGGCGCTGTGATACACACCGCCGAACACCGAGCCGAGGCCCACTTCGCCACCGACGACCCCCAGCTCATCCACATCACCCAGGATTCCCGCCGCCTGTTCGACACCGTCGAGGGCGCCTGGCGCTCATGGCAACACCACGGACAGCCCGATCGGCAACGGCAACGCATCGGCATCACCGCCCGCACCAACGGCACTCAACACGCCTGGCTCGACACCTCCGAATCCCCCACCAACTGGCCATTGCCTATCACCAAATGAACCTTGCCGGCCGCCACTTGTTCGGTCTCGATATGGCATAGATCACTTAGTGCATTCGGCGGGTCCAGACCGGATCCAGACCGCCGCCCGCGCACTCTTGGCACCGCCGTCACTAACGACATATGCCACAGCACGACGGGCCAGCAAGCCACCGGATCTCGCGGACGTGGGACACCGCGGCTGGCTCGGTCCATGATGCCGGCGAGGTCACCGAACACGGTGTCAAAACTGTGGCGACGAATCTCCGGGTCGCCGCTACAGCGGCGGCAGAACCTGGCCAATCGCCAACTCAGTGGGGCAGCGACACCACCGCGGACGCACGGCCAAGCACGGTCTTGCCCTCAAAGGTGGCCTTGATGTCGACCCGTCCGGTGCGCACCCCGTTCACCATCTCGACCGAACGCAGCGTGCCGGACAGCTCGATGACCGCGCCCCCAGGGTCGTCGACCCCGTCGACCACGTCCGGCACCGGGACCGGCCGGGTAAAGCGCACCTGGTACGACCTAACCGCGGCCGGGTCAGCCAACCAGGTGGTGACCATCCGGCCAGCTAGCGCCATGGTCAGCATGCCGTGCGCGACCACGCCGGGTAACTCCACCTGCTGAGCCACCCGGTCGCTCCAGTGGATCGGGTTCAGATCGCCGCTGGCTGCGGCGTAGCGCACCAGATCGGTGCGGTTGAGCGTCACCCGCAGCGGCGGCAGCTCATCACCTTCGGCATAGGTGGTCACACGGTGTCTCCATCGGCCTGGCTGAGCAACAGTGCCTCGGTGGCGCACACCGGCTTGCCAAACTGGTCGCTGGATTCGCACCGCAGGGTGAGCATGTGAGTTCCCGCACGGATGGTCAAGTTTTTGACCTCGACCGTAGTGATCAGCTCGTCACCGGCGCATATCGGTCGGTGAAACTCGATGGTCTGGCCCCCGTGCACGGTTCCCTCAAAGCGCCAGCCGAAAGCTGGCTCGCGCAGCAGCGCCTCGATCCGAGGCATAGTGAACACCACGGTGAACGTTGGCGGCGCAACCAAGTCAGGATGTCCGGCGGCGCGCGCCGCAACAACGTCGTGACACATCGGGCTCCGCTCGCCGATAGCGGTAGCGAACTCTCGGATTTTCTCCCGCCCCACCTGGTACGGCGGAGACGGCTGCGACACCCGACCCAGGTAGGACTCGTCGAGAGGCAACGGCTCAGCGGGTCTCGCGGTGGACCCGGTGGGCGTTGCAGTTGGGGCAGTGCTTCTTGAGGGTCAGTCGGTCGGGGTCGTTACGCCGGTTCTTCTTGGTGATGTAGTTGCGGTGCTTGCATACCTCACACGCCATAGTGATCTTAGGGCGGACATCTGTCGTCTTGGCGGCCACTGGTGCCTCCTGGTCTAGCCGACTTACGGATATGGTAGCGGTGGCCGGACTTGAACCGGCGACACAGCGATTATGAGCCGCTTGCTCTACCGACTGAGCTACACCGCTGTGCGCGGTTGCCCGCGCGCACCCGGAGGTGTCGAGCCCCTTTACGGAATCGAACCGTAGACCTTCTCCTTACCATGGAGACGCTCTGCCGACTGAGCTAAAGGGGCCGGCTGGCCCGCCCGGAGACCGTGCCGGTCCCCCGCGAAGCTCTGCCTATGTTACACAACCCGTCGGCCCGGTTCGAACGAACCCTCCGATCCCGGGCGCCCCCCCGCACCGAGCAGGCGCACCCAACCTGGCTGAGAAGAATTTTCCAGATCCGGATTATCCTGTGTAGGATTTTTTAGTGCGGTTCCTGAACCGGTCGACCGAGCGGGAGCTGCTCGAGCGCCGAATGTCGAGCGACGTCGCCGAGTTCTTGGTCGTGTACGGCCGGCGGCGGGTCGGCAAGACCGAGTTGCTCGCGCACGTCGCCAGCCACGTACGATCGTTCTGGCCGGCAGTGGGCTGTCTTTTTTCGAGGACGAGGTACTCGCCGGCCGGCTGTACGGCCGCCACACCGGCCAGTTGAAGGTGTCTCCGTTCCTCCCCCGCGAAGCGGCCTTGTTCCACCCTGGATACGCGCCAGAAGACCGAGTCCGTGCTTTCTCCGTGTGCGGAGGCGTCCCGGTCCATCGCGCAGGGTCACAACCGCAACAGCGAGATCAGCAACCGCACCCAACTCGAGCCGGCGCATGTGACCAAGATCCTCAACACGCTGGAGCGTCTCGAGCTGGTTGACCGGCCGCGGCCGGTGACAGCATCGGCCAGGAGCAAGAAGATCGCGTACCGGATCAGCGATCCGTTCCCGCGGTTCCACTGCCGCTTCGTCGAGCCCGCTCGTTCCCAGCTCCGCACAACCGCCCTCGCCGCCGCCATCAACCCAAACGCGGGCACGGCGCGGCGTTTCCTGTTCTCCCGCAACGGATTCACCGCCCGCCTCGCCGAGCACGCCTCGCAACGGGATGATCTCATCCTGATCAACCCGTTCGATATCTATGTGTGACGCCTGCTTCGGACCGCTGGGGCGTCCCGACGCGCTTCGTTCACCGTTCCTTCAGATGATCAACGCTGACACGAGCCGACCAGAAGACGATATTGCTGGTATGACGCAACGGCTGAATCCGCCTGGTGAGACCCCCAATGTCGGTGTGCCAGTTGAGCTGGCCAGCGCGATGTGTATCGGTGAGCAACGGGACTGGGTGCGCGCGTTCCTGCGGGCACGGCCGATCAGCCGACGGTCGGCGCTGCGCGGGGCGGCTGGCGCGCTCGCCGGGCTGGGGTTGGTTTCGGCGGCGGCGTGCGGCGGGCCGTCCGGCGCCCCGCCGACTGGGCCAGCGACCGGCGGGGCGGTCCAGCTCACCGGGCGGCGGTTGTCGTTCGGAGCCGATGCCCGCACCGAGATGGCGATCGCGGCCGAGCTGACCGGGAAACCGACCGGAACGATCCTGGTCGACCTTGGCACCGGCACCGATTACGGACGCACTCTTGAGGCCGAGGTGCGCCACCTGGTCAGCATGGTGCCCCAGGAGGACGGTTCGATCCGATCCGCCGACCAGTTCTTCGTGCACGGCCTGGCCAACCAACTCAGCCCTGGGCAGCGGTATCACTACCGCTTCCGGTTGCCGGATGGGACCACCACGGCCGACGCGGTATTCAGCACCGCCCCGGAGGCCAGCGCGCGCGTCCCGTTCACCTTCACCGCGTTTGGCGACCAAGGCGTCAACACCGACCCCACCGACCACCAGCTGGGTTTCTCGGACAATTACTACAAACCCGATGACACCCGCCGAACCCAGACCCCGGCGAACACTATGGTGGGCCTGATCACCAAACGCAATCCGGCGTTCCACCTACTCGCCGGTGATATTTGCTACGCCGACCCGAGCGGCACCGGCGAACCAATTCGCAACGATGCTCCGAAAGATGCCGACAACGGCTTCAATAACTTCGACCCCACCACCTGGACCACTTATTTCGCCACCATCGAGACCAGTGCCTCGACCACTCCGTGGATGTTCGCCACCGGCAATCACGACATGGAGGCGATCTATGACGACAACAAGGCGCCGGGTGGGGCCACCCATGGCTACGGCGGGCACGCGGCACGACTGGACCTGCCGAAATCCGGACCGTCGAACTGCCCTTCGGTATACTCGTTCCGTTATGGAAATGTCGGGCTGCTCAGCCTGGACGCCAACGATCTGTCCACCGAGATCCGGACAAACGCCGGCTACAGCAATGGCAGCCAAACCGCCTGGGTGCGCCAAACCCTGAGCACGCTGCGGGCGGACCCGACAATCGACTTCATCGTGGCGTTCTTCCACCACTGCGCGTATGCCACCAGCAAGTCGCACGCATCCGACTTCGGCGTGCGGAATGCATGGGCCCCGCTGTTCGAAGAGTTCACGGTGGATCTCGTGGTGCAGGGCCACAACCACCAGTACGAGCGGACCAACCCGATCAAGGCTGGACGCAGCGCGGCACAGGCCCCGGACGGATCCACCGTGCGCCCGGAGACGGATGGCACGACCTACATCTGCGTCGGCTCGGGTGGCCGGCCACGCTACAGCTGGCAACCGAACGTCACCGACCGCTACCGGGGGTTCGCCGGCCCAGACAGCGGCACCCACGTGGTCAGCTTCATCAACGCCGCTGATGGCTCCAAGCAGCCAGAGACCATCGACTGGTCCCAGGCGCGCTACCTGGACTACGCGTTTCTTCAGGTGGACGTGGTACCGGCACCGGCGGGGGGCGAGTCGAAGATGACCGTGCGGGCCATCTCCGATACCGGCCAGGAGATCGACGCGGTCACCCTGCTTCGGCGCACCCGCGGTACGGTGGCCAAACCAACCGCCGCCGACGGCTGGTACCAGCGCCCGAGCGGACTGTCCGTTCCCGCCTGAGCTCGTCTACACATTGCCAAGCGAGAACCGCAGCGGTTCATGTTACTCAGTCTGGGACGACTAGTAATCGCTACATTCGACGGATAGCGTGCATACCGCTAGTACGTCAAGCTACTGACCATGACCATCGCACGCCCGAGCGCCAGTGACGTCCACCCGGCGAGCACGACCGAGCAGGCCAGCGACATCAACCCCAGCGGAGTCAGGAAAGCCAACGGAGTCAGGAAAGCCAACGCCAACGACATCAATCTCTCGGACATCGACGGTTTCTGGGCCAGGCCGCTGGAATATCGACGCGCCGCCTATGCCGCGCTACGGGCCCAACCGGGATTCCCCTTCTATCGCGAACCGCACGTCCCCTTCATCCAGTCCGGTCCGGGTTACTACGCGCTCACCCGGATGGACGACATCATTGCGGTCAGCCGCAATCCAATGATCTTCACTTCTAGCAAGGGCGCCACGAGCGCGGTCGACGCACCAGTGGAGTTCAACGAGTTCTACGGCTCGATGATCAACATGGATGACCCTCGGCACGCGCGGCTACGGCGCATCGTGTCCAAAGGTTTTACCCAACGCCAGCTGAACGCGCTGACCGACAACATTACGCGGCTGGCCACTCGCATCGTGGACGACGTGATCGAAGCCGGCGATTGTGACGCGGTCACCGCGATCGCCGCCAAATTGCCGCTGGCAGTTATCTGCGATCTATTGGGCGTCCCGGTCGAATATCACGAGTTCGTGCTCAACCGGACCAACGTCATACTCGGTGCGCTCGACCCAGAATACGTGCCCGACATGGCCGGCATGTTCGGCGCCGTCATGCAGGCCGGCGCTGACGTAGCCAAGTTGATGCGAGAGCTGGCCGCCCAGCGCGCCAAGCACCCCACCGACGACCTGACCTCACTATTGATCAACGCTCAGGTCGACGGTGAAGCCCTTACCCCGGATGAGCTGGCGTCTTTTTTCATCCTGCTCGCGGTGGCCGGAAACGAGACCACCCGCAACGCGATCAGCTGGGGTATCCAGCTACTCACCGAGCACCCCGAGCAGCGCGCCATTTGGCTTGCGGATCTTGACCGCTTCACCCCGACCGCGGTCGAGGAAATCGTGCGCTACGCCTCGCCGGTGATCTTCATGCGCCGCACGGTGTCCGACCACGCCCAACCGTTCGAGCTGTCCGGCCAGCGACTGGAGCCTGGCGACAAGGTGCTGATGTTTTACGAGGCAGCCAACCGCGATCCGGCATATTTTGCCGAGGCGGAGACGTTCCAGGTGCGGCGCTCCCCCAACCCGCACATCGGCTTCGGCGCCCATGGACCACATTTTTGTCTTGGCGCGCACCTCGCTCGCCAGGAGATCAGCGTGATGTTCCACCAGCTGCTGAGCCGGATGCCGGACATTCACGCTACCGCGCCCCCGGTGCGGCTGAGATCGATGTTCATCAACGGCATCAAGCACTTGCCGGTGACGTGGACTCCGGGTCGACCAGGTAGCAACGACCGGTAACGAACGGCAGGGCGCTGAGCGCCGCCCCCCGCGCAGGGCCTGGGGTCAAGCGGCTTCTGGGTGCTGGATCGGAGCTTTCATAACCGCGTCCACAATTCCCATGATCAGCCCCTGCGAACCGAGCCGATAACCGAACTCCTCCCACGAGAGCAGCTCACGTGACAGCAACTCACCGACCGGGCCAGGGTAAACGCGCGTCGCCCTGAAGGCGGCCGCACGCAACCGCATGCGCTCGTGGTGATCCATCGATCCGTGCATGGACATCCCGCACCTCCGCCCTGGGTGGCCCGACTTCGGCGGGCGTCTCGGCGCTGAGCCGCGATCCGAAGTAACCATGGTCGCCCACTATTAGCGCGCAGTCACGTCCTTAACGGATATAGTGACCCAGTTCTCGCATTCCCCCTGTACAACGAGCTAAACTCAGGGCCAGCGATGGGCCATTCGGATGGTGTTGACGACACGCTCCGAGTAACTACCCGAACGGCTACGATCAATCCCAAGGCTCGTCGTATCGATCCGGGATGATCAAATGCAGGACGAAACCAACCACGCCAACCACTATTGCTCCCCAGAACGCCGCCAAGAATCCGTGGACCGCGAACGGCAGGCCGAGATAGCCGCTGATCTTGGCCACCAAGAGGAATAGCAGCCCGTTCACCACCAACCCAATTAGGCCAAGGGTCAGCAGGTAGAAGGCGCACCCCACCGTCTTAATGATCGGCTTCAGCACGGCGTTCACCACACCGAAGATCAGCGCCACGGCGATCAGGGTGATCACCCGGGTGGTGAGGTCAGCGCCACCGAGCTCGATGCCGTCGACCAACACCGTGGCCGCCCACAGCGCCACCGCGTTGACCGCGACCTTGAAAGCGAGTCCCATTACGTCAGGTCCCTCGGGGGCATCAGCTGGGTGAGCAACATCGCGGTGAGCTCCTCCTTCGGGTCGATCGAAAACGCGGTGCTTGCCGCTCCGCCCCAGGCGAACTCGCCGACGCTGGAGAAGACCTTCGTCGCGCTGGGGTCGAGATTGACCGCGGATTCTAGACCGAACCCGATCCCGGTCATCAGCATCTCGGTGAACATCTCGGGGGACCAAACCCGGAGCAACCCGGACCAAACCCGGCCAGGCGCCGGCTCGAGCTCGAAACCCCATGCCGGCGGAACAATGATTTGCATCGTGCGCTAACGTTCGCCTGTGGCGACCACGTGGACCGAATTGGTGTCCTACGTCAGGGTGCGGTACGAGGTGTTCGGCCAGACCGACCAGACCGTCGACTTCGATCTGCCCACCACGGCGGGGCGCACCCAACGGGTGAGCATGCACCACATCGTCGACGACGGCGAGTGGATCCGGATCGAGTCGCCCATCGCCAAAGTCGACGGCACAGACCTGCGCCGGCTGCTGGAGCTGGCCGGTCAGTTGCTGATCGGTGGGGTGGTGGTCGCGAACGGGTTGGCGTTGTTCCGGCACACCACCGCGCTGTCCGAGCTGAGCCCGACCGGATTCGACCGGCCGTTGCGGCTGGTGGCAGCCGGTGCCGACAACCTGGACCTGCAGCTCGCCGGCCCCTAGCGAGCGGACGGCCCTTTACGAACGCTAAAAGCGGCCGAATGTGGCGTTCGCACATGCTCCCAGCCAAGCGGAGGTGACCCGGGTGAAGCGATGGCTGGCCTCGACCATGCCGCTGGTGTGCGCCGTGCTATGGGCAGCGGCATGCGCGCCCCCGCCCGGGACACCACCCCGGGAGTCCAGCATGCCCACCCGGAGCCGACAGCCCTCCGGGCCAGTCGCCCAGCTCGGGCCGCCGCCAACGATGAAGGTGCTGACCAGCGGACTGAACCACCCGTGGTCGTTGACCTGGGGTCCGGACAACCGCCTCTGGGTCACCGAGAAAACCGGCAAACGCGTCACCCGAATCGATCCGGTCACCGGCGCCACCAGCACGGTGTTGACCATCCCGGAGGTATCCGCCAGCGGCGCTCAGGACGGCCTGCTGGGGCTGGCGTTCGGGAACGAAGTGGTGTATCTGGCCTACAGCTACAACGCGGGTACCGACGCGGCACCCGATTTGCGGGGCAAGATCGTGCGGTACGCCTACGACCAGGCGGCGGCCACGCTGCGCGATCCGGTGGACATCCTCTCCGGGTTGCCAGCCAGCAGGGATCACGACGCCGGCCGGCTGCGTGTCGGGCCAGACCAGAAGCTCTACTACTCGATCGGCGACATGGGCAACAACCAGTTCGACCGAGCATGCCTGCCGATCCGAGCCCAGGACCTGCCAACCGCCGAGCAGGTCGCGGCGAAGGACTGGAGCACCTACGTCGGCAAGATACTGAGGCTGAACCCGGACGGCGGCGTGCCGGATGACAACCCGGTGATCCACGGCGTGCGCAGCCACATCTACACCTACGGCCATCGCAACCCGCAGGGGTTGGCCTTCGGACCAGGCGGACGGCTGTTCTCCTCCGAGCATGGCCCGAAAACCGACGACGAGATCAACCTGATCCAAGCCGGCAAGAACTACGGCTGGCCGTTCGTCGCCGGGTTCCGGGACGACCAGGCCTACCGGTACGCGAACTGGTCGGCCGCGCCGAACTGCGCGCAGCTGAAGTACGACGACTACGACATCCCCGCCTCGGTGCCGCTGGGGCCGAAAGAAACCGAATGGAACGACCCCGACTACGTTGAGCCGCTCAAGACCCTCTACACGGTGCCGACCGGGCACAACTTCAAAGACGAGACCTGCGCGGAGGAATACGACCTGTGCTGGCCGTCGATCGCCCCGGCCAGCGTCGAGTACTTTCCCCCGGAGGGGGCGCCGAACCCGGCCCTGGCCAACGCGCTGCTGGTGCCGAGTCTGAAGAACGGCAGCCTCTATGTGTTGAAGCTCACTCAGGACGGCGGCTCGGTGCAGGGCGACGTGGTGCAGTTGTTCCGCACCGGCAACCGATACCGCGACACCGCGATCAGCCCAGACCGCAAGACTATCTATATCCTCACCGACAGCGAAGGACTGGCTGGTCCCCAGTCCGGAGCACAGAGCGGCAAGCTCGACAACCCAGGCTCGGTGCTGGCCTTCACGCTGACCGTGCCGAAGTAGCGGGCCGAAGTAGCGGGCCGAAGGCCAGCCGTTGGTCAACCCGAAGGCCAGCCCTTGGTCAACCGCCGGTAGCCTCATCGGAAGCTCGGTATACGGCGGTCTGGGCGGCCAGCCGGGCGAACAGTCGGTTAGTTGAGCTTGTCGATATGGTGAGGTAGGTCGAAACCCACGTCCTGGTTGCTCAATTCCTCGTTGTTGTCCGGCGCCTTGCCTGTCCTGCTCACCCTCACTGGTACGGCCGCGCTGGTCTTCCTGCTGGCGCGCCGGCCTCAGTGGTGGTGGCGCAAGGCGGTTCCGGCGGCGGTCGGCGGCACTGTCGCTGTGATGGTGTTGGCGATCATCGTTCTGGCCGTCTGGCGGCCATTCCCGGACGCCCTGCCAGCTCGGGTGGTGTTCTGGGCCGCTTTCGGCGTGTTGGGGTTGGCGTTGGGATTGGCCAACGCGCCGTCCGCCAGCTGGCGGCGCCGCGCGGCATCGGTAGTGGCGGTGCTGTCGATGGTGGCGGTCACCGCGCTGCAAATCAACGCGGAGTACGCCTACCGACCGACCCTACGCGCGGCGCTCGGCCTGCATAACGCGGACGAGGTCAACTTCACCGCGATCGCGCCGCCAGAACCGGATCCCGCTCCGGCGCCGGAGCCGCCCAAGCCGCTGTGGCAGACCTGGCATCCGCCGCCGGACCAGCCAGTCGTGGGCGCGGTGACCCAGGTGAATATACCCGGCCCGGTCTCCGGCTTCGCTGGCCGCGCGGCGTCGCTGTACCTTCCACCGGCTTACCTGTCGTCGGCCCGTCCGGCGCTCCCGGTGCTAGTGCTGATTTCCGGCCAACCCGGCGGGCCCATAGATTGGGTACTGGCTGGCAAACTCGCCACGACGATGGACAGCTTCGCCGAGCAGCACGGCGGCCTGGCTCCGATCGTTGTTGTGCCGGACGGGACCGGCGCGCCGCTGGCGAACCCGCTGTGTATGGACTCCGCGCTGGGCAACGTGGAGACCTATCTCGCGGTGGACGTACCCGAATGGTTGAAGCAAAACCTGACGGTCGACCCGGACACTCGGCATTGGGCGATTGGCGGCTTCTCCTACGGCGGGACGTGCGCGTTACAGCTCGCTCTGCGCCGCCCGCGGCTGTTCCCGACCTTTCTAGACATTTCCGGGCAGGAGGAGCCGACGCTCGGTGGACGGGCTCGAACGGTGCGTCTCGCGTTTGGTGGTGATGATTCCAAGTTCCGGGCGGTGAACCCGCTGGATATTTTGGCCAGTGAAAACTTCCCGGACAGCGCGGGCATCCTCGCGACCGGCGACGGTGATCTCGAATCCAGCCGGCAAGCCGACCAGGTAGCCGAGGCGGCGCGCAAGGCCGGCATGGCCATTCAGGTCTCCCGCGCGCCAGGAAAGCACTCGTGGGCCATCGCCACGGAAGCCCTGAGCTCTGGGTTGCCCTGGCTTGCCGCCCGCGCCGAACTGCTGCCGCCCAGTTGAGGGCCATCGCCAAGGATCCAGGCCGACCGCCAGGCAGCGGAGAGTTGACCAGGTTGGCCTACAGATCCTGACCGGTTTCGTGCCTAGCATCCTGAGGCCACCATTGGCGAGCAACAGTCAGTCTGGGTACATGATGAGTCTGCGCGAATCGTTCAGGATGGCACTGCACAGTTTGCGGGGTAATCGGCTACGTACGCTGTTGACCAGTTTGGGAATCGTCATCGGGGTCGCTGCGGTGATCATTCTGGTTGCTCTCGGCGACGGAGTCCAAGCCGGTCTAGATGCCCAGTTCAGCCGCCTGGCCAACCAGATCAACATAAGCCGCGCGGACGGCTCGGTGCCAAGTGGTGGGGTGGCCAGACAGCTGACCGACGAGGACGTGGCCGCGCTACGCAACAGAGCCTTGGCGCCAGACATTGTCTCGGTCACGCCGAGCACATCCGGTAGCGCGGCGTTGACCGCTGGGCAGGCCCAAGAACGCGCCAGCGTGCTGGGCGCCACCCTCGACTACTTGGATGTCTCGGCCCGCGGCATGGCGGCGGGCCAATGGTTCACCGACGCTCAGGAGCGAGGAAACGCCAAAGTTGTTGTTCTCGGGCAACAGGCCATCGGGTTGCTGTGGGGCCCGACCGTAAATCTGGACAAGGTCATAGGCTCGGAGATACGGGTCAACCGCACCACATTCCGGGTCATTGGGGTGCTCGTTCCCGACGGGCAGCAAGACAATCTGGCGATCGTACCGTTGGGCGCCTCACGGACCTACCTGCTCGGCAACGGTGATGAAGTGGACCAGATCATCGTCAAATCGGTCGACGCCGGCTCAGTGAACCAGGCGAGCACCGAGCTAACCGACATCCTCGACCACCAGCATCACATCACCAGTCCGACAAACCGAGATTTCAACGTCCACGTGTTCCAGAGCCTGCTCGACCAACGCAATCAGTTCATCGGCTTTCTCACCGTGTTCACCGCCGCGATCGCGGCGATCTCGCTGGTTGTTGGTGGCATCGGAGTAGCGAACATCATGCTGGTTTCGGTGACCGAGCGGACCCGGGAAATCGGGATCCGTAAAGCGGTCGGAGCGCGCAACACCGCCATCCTCAAACAGTTCCTCATCGAGGCCGTTCTGGTCACCGGTTTCGGCGGGCTGATCGGGGTGGTCCTCGGCGTGGGAGCAGCCATCGGCGGCGGCACCATCATGCCCATGTTTATCCCGTCCTTCCCAGTACCGATCGTCACCATCAGACCAGTCGTCATCGCGTTCGCCGTGAGCCTGCTCATCGGCGTGATCGCCGGCGGATATCCAGCAAACCGAGCCGCGCGACTACACCCCATCCAGGCTCTGCGTTACGAGTAGGTCAGCCCCGACGCGAGACGCAGCAGCTCAGCCACCGTCTTCCGGTCCGGCTTACCGATTCCGCGCCACGGCAGCTCGGCGACCGTCCGGATGAGTCGGGGTACCGACGGGACGCCCAACGCGGAGCGCACCGCGCTAGCCAGCTCATCTGGCTCCGGACCCGCCGAGTCGGTCGGGACCACAGCGGCCGCCACCAGCTGGCCCCATTCAGGGTCATCCAGCCCGACGACGCAGGCCGCGCTCACGCCAGGCTGGGTGATGAGTACTCGTTCAACGGCGGCTGGGTGCACCTTTTCCCCGCCGATGATGATCACGTCATCGGCCCGGCCGAGCACCTGGAGGCGCCGGCCCGCCATGTCTTCGGCGCCCTGGTCCCACCTACCGAGGTCGGATGTGCCGAACCAGCCGCCGACGAAGGATGTCGCGGTCAGCTCGCGGTCGCCTAGGTAGCCGTCGGCCAGCATTGGACCGGCCAGCCGGATTCGGCCGTCCGGCTCGTCCAACCGCACCCGCACCCCGTCCAGCGGTACCCCGTCATAGACACAGCCGCCGGCGGTCTCACTCATCCCGTACGTGGTGATCGCGCGGATCCCGGCGTCCCGTGCCTGCGCCAACAGCGCCGGCGGAGTGGCCGCACCACCCACCAGAACGGCATCGAAACGGCGCAGCGCCGCCAGCGGGGCGGAGCCGGCAACCAGCACTCGGTGCAGCTGGGTTGGCACGAGCGAGGTGTAGTAGGGCCCTGCGTCGGCCGTCATCTCGTCGGCCGCGGTAGCGAACTCCGGCGGACGGAACCCGCGACGTAAATCCAGCACCGTTGGGAAACCGCCGGCCAGCAGCGCACGCACGATCACCTGGGTTCCGGCGATGTGGTGCGCCGGCAGCGCCAGCAGCCAACGACCGGGCCCTCCCAGGCGGGCATGAGTCGCGGCGACCGAGGCACGCAGCGCATCAGCGGACAGCGCAACCTGTTTGGCCACGCCGGTTGATCCAGAGGTTTCGATCACCAGCGTTCCCGGTTTCGGGCTAAGTCGTGGTGTGCACCCAGGCCGGTCAGCGCTGATCGGGAGTACCGCCGGTCCGCCGTCCAACACGTCAGCGAGCGCGGCGGCCAGGTCCTTGACCGCCGCCGGGGAACCGTCAACTCGTACGACGCGTATTGGGTCGACCGCCACGGCTCAGTAGTACCAGGGAAACGGCTGGCATGGTCGGCGCCCCTCGTGGGGGTCACACCTTTGCCGGTGGACAAGGCGCCGTTAAAGATCCTAGAGCCCGCAATGGGTTGGGTCGCCACCAAAAAGGTAGGCGAACTACCCCCGGGGTGTATGGCGCATGGCGCATCTCTCTGCCTAAGCTCCGAGCAAGCCCACTTTCCTCGGCTATAGGAAGTGACGTCTCCATGATGCGCACATCAAGTGATCTCACACACATCGTGACCTTCTGTGGCAAGTGTAGTTGTGGTTGTCCGGAGCTGTTCCTGGACAGAAACGCCTCGGCCGAGAAACGAGTCGTGATCACTGATGACTTCGGCCAGCGGATCCAGATGAGCCTGGAGCAACTGCGCACTCTTGTAGCCGATGTCAAGACCGGCGTTCTTGACGACGTGCTCGCCACCACTGCGATCTAAGGGCGGACCCAGTCCTGGCATCGGCAGCTCGCTAACCGGCGATGTAAACCCCGGCAGCCGCCCGCCGCCTGCCTTTGAGCCGTGCTCTCCATACAAATTCGAGCCGGTCCCACTGCGCGCCTGGCAGAATTCCATCTTCAGGCCAGGCATCGATATCACCGCTCTTTCTTCATCTCGCGTGCTTGTTACTGGCTAGCCGTCCAGGTCGTCGGTGAGGATGATCTCGGCGTCGGGGCCCCTCGGGCTGGCAGTCCTCGGGCGCGCGGGAGAAGATCATCGCCTCCGCCTAGCTCCGATCTCCGAAGCGGTCGCCAGAGTCTGGGCGGTGACTATGCTTTTTTGTGTTGTGATGGCTGATCCGGCGGCTGCAGCGAGCTTGCCATTACCGGTGGGGCCGGAGTGTTGGATCTACCGGGTTGTGGGCTGGTTGTGGGCAGCGGCGGATGAGTGATTAGCCAGTGCCTGGCTGGGGTAGTGCGACTGGCACGTAGGCGGTTCACGTAGGCGGTTGTTGTGGAGGGTCATTCGGCTGATGACGGCGCTGACGCTGCGCGTGCCGGCCGACTGCCGTGCACCCGGGCGGGTTCGAGCCGAGCTGAAGGACTGGTTGGCCGCGCGGGGCTGGCCGGGCGAGGATGCTGACGATCTCGTTCTGGCTGTCAGCGAGGCGGTCTCGAACGCGGCCGAGCATGCCTACCTGGCTGGACGCGCGGTGGATAAGGATTGTCGCGTCGTGCTGGTGACGGTCGCGGAGCTGGCCGCGTCCGACGCGCGCCAGCTGAAGGTGGTCGTGGAGGATTTTGGTGTCTGGCGGCCGGTCCCGCCTGACCCGGGCTCCCGGGGCCGGGGCCTTCGGATGATCGGGGCGCTGACGGAGTCATGCGAGGTGACTCAGCGCAGCTCAGGTACCACAGTAACGATCATCAGCAACCCGATTAATGCTGGCCCGCCGCCTGCCTTCCCCCGCCCGGCGCACGGACCGTAGGCAAGGAACCACGCTGTGGCGCGATAGGTCCGCCGATGAGCAGCGGTTAAGTTCTGCTTATGTCACCGGGGACCGAAGGGTCTGCACGCGCCGAAACGGAGCGGTTGCGATGGCTTGAAGCCGTCACCGACGCAGGGCTTGCCCACTTGACCGTGGACCGGCTGCTCGACGAGCTGTTGGAGAAGGTCCGCGAGCTGATGGCCGTTGATACGGCCGCGGTGCTGCTACTGGATCCGTCCCGTGAGTTCCTGATCGCCACGGTGGCCCGTGGCATCGAGGAGGAGGTCCACCAAGGCGTGCGGATCCCACTCGGGAAGGGATTCGCCGGACGCATCGCGGCCGAGCGCCGCTGGGTGGCTATCGAGCAGGTTGATCACGACAACGTGTTGAACCCGATCTTGCGGGAGAAAGGGATCGTCTCGCTGCTGGGCGTGCCGCTGGTGGCTGGCGGGACGGTGCTCGGCGTGCTGCATGTGGGCACCCTGACCCGTCGGGAGTTCACCGAGCGAGACGCGCGGCGGCTGCTGATGGTCGCCGACCGGGTGGCGGTGGCCATCCAGTCGCGCATTTCGCAGGTCGAGCTCGCCGCGGTCTCGGTGATGCAACGCCATCTGCTGCCGGCCCGGCTGCCGGAGGTCGACGGCTTGGAGTTCGCCTCCCGCTACGTCCCCGGGGACGACGGCAATGTCGGCGGTGACTGGTACGACGTGTTCACGCTGCCCTCGGGCACGGTGTGCCTGGTGATTGGCGACGTGACCGGGCACGGGCTCGCGGCGGCCCACTCTATGAGCCAGTTGCGCTCCGTCTTGCGCATAACCGCGCTGCGCACCGAAGACCCTGCCGAGCTTCTGGCGATACTCGATGAATACGTGCAGCATTTCCAGCCCGACGTGATGGCAACCGTGCTGTGCGCCATGTTCAGCCCATCAGCCAATACGCTCCGATTGTCCTCGGCCGGGCACCTACCCCCCATACTCGCCCACGCCCAGGGTGAGGCTGAGATCCTGACGCTGGCGCCCGACCGTCCATTGGGTGTGGAGCTGGGGCGGGCACGGCACAGCATCGAAGTGCCGTGCCCGCCTGGCTCGGTCGTGTTCCTGTACACTGACGGGCTGGTCGAGCGCCGCCGCATAGTCGTCGATGTCAACATCGAGGAGGTCCGCCAGTCGGTGACATCCCAGGCGCCCGAATCGATCTGTATCGAGATCATGAGGCGACTCGTCGGGTTCGACACCCCCAAGGACGATGTCGCCATCCTCGTTGCGCGATGCCTCGCGCCCGGCCAACATGCACAGCACTCATGTTCATCACGGCCGTCGCTGGAACGTGAGATCAGCGGCCAGCCGCCTGCCGCGCGCGGGCCGCGGGCAGAGCGCGCAGACCGAGCGGGCACGGCGCCGCAGGCGCCGCCTTGGTGAATCTTGCTGATTTCTACGCCAAGCTCCGAGATTCGCCAGATATTGCGGCTGATGCGAAACTTGTCGCCAGAGGTTTTGCTAGCCGCAATCTTGGCGCGCTCGACGGCGTGGAGTTGCATGCCCAGGGGATGCTTGAAGAGGACGAACTCGCTCGTCGTTACGTCGCTCTCCTAGAGCGCGTCCTGAGAATCGCCGAAGAGACTGATCTTACGGATACCTCAAGTCTGGCAGGCAACGACATATACAGGGGCGTGCAGGTTGCGGTGACCCTAGCTCAAAGTGGTTCAGAACAAGAACAAGACATCAGAGCTGAATTCGCTCGTTTGGCTCTCGCCGACCTGCTAGCTGATTTTGAGTCGGGCATTGACGACTATGTCGAGCATCTAAATGATACAGAGCTGATGGATGAACTCGCCGTCAATTATGACAGCGAGATGCTTGTTGATATATTTACCCATGAAAGTGTCGAACTAAGACAGCATGGCGTTGTGCTAACGGATGGTGTAATGGTTTATCTACATCAGTTCATGCGACGCTTCTACTCAGCAAATTTCGTTGGGCTTCCGACGATGCTCAGAGAACTTATTGACGACAAGTTCTCCGTCAAGGTGCGAATTGACCCACTACGATCCTGGGTGCATCCGAGGCATTACAGGGCAATCATAGAAGAGGACTACTGGCATGGCCCACCCTTCAGTCCCACGTTGCTAAACAGCAGTGACCGGAACCAATTGCACACCGTTCACTGGACCGATGACAACAACTATAGGCAGTACCCTGTAAAGTTCACCATCTTTCGTACGTCGATGATGGAGGATGCTCAGAGACAATTTATGATCGAAGAGTATACGCCACCGCGGGATCCGTGGTCGGGAGGGCAGAATTCTCGCGGATTCGGGAAAGAATACTGTATCCAGAAATTTGCGCATTTTGTTTACGACCAAAGCGAGAAGGCAATTAATCATATTGATGGCGCAGTTCGCGTATTCAAGCTTAATGAGTACGCAGAAATCTTCCGAGCCGCACTCGCAGGAAGCGTCCCAGAATCCAGAATCGGGGATCGACACAAGCTGTTCCTTGTAGAAGGCTCGCTCGATCTAAATCGCGCACAACGGTTGCTATACGAGTTCTTTATGTATAACGATCATCTCGAGGAGTACTTCGGCGCACAGAACGAACCTGCCTGACGGTCGCGTGACATCCAGCTTCTTGAGTCGGCACTCCTTCTGTTCGGTCAGGCCGGGTGGCCATCTGGCCAGCGTCTACAAGGAGACGCCAGCCGTTGAGGCTCGTAGGTTGGGGATGTGAGAGCTGTACCGACGGTTAATGAGGCGCATCATGTCGCGGAAGGGCTACTCGCTCCGCTCGGCGATCGGTGGCGACATACCCAAGCTGTTGCAGCGAGAGCGGTCGAGCTGTCGTCGGCAGTGGCCCCAGATGAGCGCACGTTGCTGGTCGTGGCGGCGTGGTGGCATGACCTGGGTTACGCGCCAGAGATTCGCGTGACTGGTATGCATCAGATTGATGGGGCGCAGTATCTGACCTCGATGGGCTACCCGAGTCGACTCTGCGCGTTAGTGGCTCATCACTCCGCCGCGACCTTCGAGGCGGAGGAGCGAGGTCTGTCGGAGGAGCTGGCCGCGTGGCCACATGAGGAGGGTGCGGTGGCAGATGCTCTGTGGACAGCGGACATGACCACCGGTCCAGCTGGAGAGGCCATCAGCTACCCGGTTCGCCTCGACGAAATACTTCGCCGGTACGAGTCAGGAACGGCGGTAGCGCGGGCCATGACCCGGGCTAGGCCCTCGATCGAGGCGGCTATTGCTCGCACCGCAACTCGGTTGGCGAATTAGGCGATTCGAGGACGGGTGCGGTCGCTTAGGGCATCGTTGATCCGGATGCGCATGGATGGATAGACAGCTCGTCTAGCTCGACAACGCTGACCCACTTTGCAGCTTTGGTTTCCGTGCCATCCTCACGTAAAACGCCTCCCTGGGGGCGTGCGTGGAAGCACACAGAGAACTCTTGGCGGACTTCGCCGTCGTCGTAGGCCATCACGTGGCCGGGGTTGGTGTAGAGCCCGACTAGACCGGTGATCTCGATGCGAATGCCGCCCTCTTTGGCGACTTCGCGGATCGCTGCATCGGCGATGGACTCGCCGAGCTCCATGCCGCCGCCGGGTAGTGCCCAGTAGCCATTGTCAATCTTGTGGATCAACAGTAAGCAGCCTTGGTCGTCGCGTACGGCGGCGGTGACGGACGGCACCAGGCTGTTGGCTTTGGGTGCGTTTGGGTCGTTGTAGTAATCCACGCGTGCCATGACTTCAGCATGCTGGAATCGGGCGCCCGCGTCACTCCTGTGGAGGACTCGCTACGCCGCCGCGTCGAGGAGGCACTTCAGGAGGGCCGTTCATGATCGCGTCCGTGATGCGTCCGTGGATGCTCGTAACCAGCCGTCCACAGCCGAACGGGGCCAGACGGCAAAAAACCGGCCCCTCTGGCGTTTCCGCTGGTGGGGGCCGGTTTCGGCTATGGTGGCAGGTCTAGGATTCGAACCTAGGTAGCTTTCGCGACGGATTTACAGTCCGCTCCCATTGGCCGCTCGGGCAACCTGCCAGGTGCTCGCGGCCTTCACGGCCGCCTCCGCGAGGATACGCCAGTACCCTCAGCGGGCCGCAACCGGATACGGGTGAGAGGAACAGACGATGGCGGACCTTTCGTTCGATGTGGTCAGCAAGGTAGACCGGCAAGAGGTGGACAACGCGCTTAACCAGGCCAGCAAGGAGCTAGCCCAGCGGTTCGACTTCCGCAACACGGGCGCCAGCGCACGCTGGTCCGGCGAGGAAGCGATCACGATCCAGGCCGAGACCGAAGAGCGCTGCCGCGCGGCGATCGACGTACTCAAGGAGAAGCTGGTCAAACGGGGCATCTCACTGAAAGCGTTCGAGATCGGCGATCCAGTGCTGTCCGGCAAGATCTACCGGGTGACCGGGACCCTAGTCCAGGGCATCGCGTCGGACAAGGCCAAAGAGATCTCCAAGGCGATCCGGGACGAGAAGCTGAAGGGTATCCAAGCCCAGATTCAGGGCGACCAGCTGCGGGTCTCCGGGAAGAAGAAAGACGACTTACAGGCCGTGATCACGATGCTCAAGGCCAAGGACTTCGGGATCGCCCTGCAGTTCACCAACTACCGCTAGCTCAGCTCACGTAGCCGCGGAAACTCACCCCGCTGGCCGCCCAATACAAGCTGAGTACAAGACAGCGCGGATTGGGAGATCCTGGTTCGGTGGACGATCCATGGCCGGCCGATGACGGACGATCAGCGGGTCCAGCGAGCCCGATTCCGAATGCAACGAAGGCGACTATGAATTTCACCGCTCTCCATGCCGCCGGCTGGTTCGTGGCGATCTCCGCACGGTCTTTCCGCGCGGTGTCGCCACTGGCCGAGCTCGTCATCGACGAGCGGAAAACGGATGAGCGGGCTTTCACAGAAACTTCACACGAAAGCGCCGGAGGTTACAGGCGGTGGTGGAAGTGACGAAACTAAAGATCGCGCGAAGATACGCCGCTAGACGTTACATTGGCTAAACACCAAGGGCTTGCGGATCACGCATTTGGCATGTAAGACCCGATTGTGCCACAATTAAATGAGTTCTTACGACGCCACCCCAGCTTGGACAAATATGTGATAGCACCCGTTCCTTACCAGCGCGAAAGTTAGGAACGCCGCGTCTAGTTCGAGCAGGCAAAATCCTTGACAGAGCGAGATATTCCCACACAGACGTTGGAGGGAGGAGTTCGTGAAGCATGCCCCCGCCATCCCTGAGGAGGGTTCGGTCGGTGCCAGCGGCGACCTGGTGCCGCTGTCATTACGTGGTGGCGGCCCTCATGGGCACGCGCGAGGTTCTGGTCGAGGAAGGCCAGAGACGTCGTCCGCCGGCGGCCGAGGCGCTCACCACCGAGGTGTTCGAGGGCATCACCGGACCGTTCGACCCCTTCGTGCACGAGATCGCCAAACCGCATCGGTCATCCACCTGCTGGCCCTGTGTCAGGCGGCGGATCTCCGGGGCCCGCACCGGCTGGGCCGCACCCGGGAGCTGCACCGGCGGGTGCGTGCGCTGGTGCCTGCCCCGCGGCGGGACCGCGCGATGGACGCCGACATCGACACGGCGCTCACGGCGCTGCGCGCGGGGAACCTGCTCGATCCGGCGAGCCCGTGAGCGGGGCGGCCGACCGGACCGTCGCGGTATTCCTCGACGGCGGCCCTGCCGCGCTGTCGCTGCCAGCGCGCTGCTTCCACACCGTGCCCGGCGAGATCATCCGCGTCATGGTCGCGGACCACCACTGCTACTTCCGACGGACGGACCAGCTCGTCTACTTCGCCGGCGACCGCTGCGTCAAGTTCGTCTGGACCCGGTCCGAACCCGCGCACGGAGGAGCCGCGCCATGACGCCGCCGGCCGCCGGGCCCGGCCGGAGCCGCGCTGATGATCCCGCGCCGCCTAGCATGGACGAGCCCGGACTGCTTCGACTGCGTCAGACACCGGTTCGGATGCCCGCCAGAGCTGATCCCACAGTTGCGTGTATCGCTGAACCGAGTCCGGTCGGGATGCGGTGAACTCGCCGTGCAGCAGCTCGCCGGTCACATAAGGCTGGTCTTCCTCATCCGCCGGTTGGCGGTAGATGAAATCGTGCCAGGGAGGGGTGCCGACCCGGCCTAGCGGGAGCACCCGCGGTTCCACGGTGGACAGTGTGGACAACGACACGAGCCGGTCAAGTTGGGCAGGCATGACCTCGGGGCCCGGGGACCAGAGCAACGCTTGCTCACCGAGGATGAACTCGAATCGGCGGTGATCCTGGTACAGGATGTGTTGGCGGTCGAGCCGTTTGGCGATCTGAGCGGCCACATCGGCGCCGGGAGGGCTTACCAGGTTGAGTAGTTGGCGGGCGTACTCGGCGGTCTGCAGTAAGCCAGGAACGATTGCCGGTGTGTACACACGGATCAGGGAGCACTGTTCCTCCCGGATACGCGCGCGGTCCTGCAGCTGTCGATCCTCGCCGAGTAAGTCACTCCATGATCGCGTTGGATGGTGCGCTGCTTCCAGCAGAGGCACCAGCTGCTCCCGGCGATCATCATTACCGGTGGTCGCCGATAGCCACGCGCCGAGCTCGTCGAGAGTGGGAAGCGCGCTTCCGGTCTCGATGCGGTGCACAGCCGGCTGCCGCAAACCGATCCTCGATCCCAGAGCACGTTGGCTGAGCCCGGCGAGGGTGCGCAGCGCGCGGAGCTCCTCTCCGAGCTTGCGTGACAGCGGCGTCGGCTCAGGCACTAGTCATGGTCGCCAAGAACTCGTTGAGCGGCCTAGCGTGCGCTCGCACTCTAGCGATGGCCACGCTGAACTGGCCGATGTCCATAATGAGGTCGGCGCCCAAGAACCTGCCATCGGGGGTGTAGTGCATGACCGCGGCATGTTCGTCCGGTTCGCCAGCGTCGAACAGCCACACGTCGGGACCGAGGTCCGGTCCGACGTCAGATCGGTAGGCGATGCGGATCTGCTCACCACACGCCTGAGACTCCTTATATGATTCCAGTTGGCCACTTTGATAGTCGGTCAGCGGGTTGTCTACGACCCGGACTCGTTCCCACGACTTCCCATCGTTCACGGTCGATACCGCGATACGCGCCAACCACGGGTCGGTACGCAGGCTGCGCTCTGGCCGCGGTCGCCGCTCGCGGCGCGCGCGTAGCCGTTCGGCCTCCGCGCCGCCCACATTGTACTCGGCCAGCGTCTCCAAACGAACCACCGAGCAGCGGAACGAGTCAAACAGGGCGTCGAACTCGTCGAGTGTCATGCCTTAGACAGCCGGGACGCCAGGATGCGCCACTGAGCGGCGGGAATCATCAGGAATCCCTCACCTGGCGGTAGCTTAGCCGGCTTCTCCTCAGTCAGGTAACCCTGCACCACGACGTTACCAGTGACTTCATCCAGGTAGAACGTGCCACACGGTCCGTTATCACAGCCGCCCGCAAGTAGCCGGTACGCCATCAAGAACCCCTTCCCTCGATTCACAGTGAATCCAATGCTCGCGCTCACCCACCCTCCAGGTCAAGTCCAGCTTGCGCATCAGCCCATGTATCCATCATACTGGATGAATCTGAATCAAATCGGCTCGCGCAGCACCACGTGTGTGACTCGCGCGGCACTTGTAGGGCCTGTGCCAGTCGTATACATGCTGCGCGAGCGGTGGGAAGCTGTGCGGCAGGCACCTAGGGTGGCGCCAGTGAGCGCTGCTGTGGTCGCGGAAGTCATCCGCAACGGGTTCGTGGAGGGCTATCACTTCGGATCCGTGGTGATCACCGCGCCGGACGGGTCAGTCGAGTCGTTGGTCGGGGTGGTAGACCGGCCGATCCTGCCCCGGTCGGCGAACAAACCGGCGCAGGCCCTTGGCATGTTGCGGTGCGGACTAGAGCTTCCGGATGAGCTGCTGGCACTGGCCGCCGCCTCGCATTCCGGCGAGCCGATGCATCTGGACGGCGTGTACCGGATCCTGGAAACCGCTGGGCTCAACCAGTCCGATCTGGGCACGCCGCCGGCGTATCCGCTGGACGAGCTGGCTCGCGAGGAATGGATACGCACGGGTCGCGGCCCCGAGCCGATCGCGATGAACTGTTCAGGCAAGCACGCGGCCATGCTCGCCACCTGCGTCGCGAACGGCTGGCCCACCGTGACTTACCGTCATCCCGAGCATCCGGTGCAACTGGCCATCCGGGCCGCGTTAGAAGACATCTCCGGTGAGCGAGTCGCCTCGGTCGCGGTGGACGGCTGCGGGGCCCCGCTGCTGGCGATCAGCCTGACCGGGCTGGCGCGCGCGTTCGGTCGGCTGGCCTCGGCAGCAGCCCAAACCCCGGCCGGCCGGGTCGCCGAGGCGGTCCGTACGCGCCCCGAGTACGTCAGCGGCACCCGGCGGGACGAGGCCGCGTTGATGCGGGCCACCCCCGGGCTGCTCTGCAAGGGTGGCGCCGAGGGCGTATACGCGGCTGGTCTGCCCGACGGCCGGGGAATCGCGGTGAAGATCTCCGACGGCGCGGCGCGGGCTCGCTCGGTCGTGCTGGCCGAGACGCTGTATCGCCTCGGCCTGGACAACCCGACGATCCAGCTGCAACGCGAGCACCCGGTGCTCGGCGGCGGCGACCAGGTCGGCGTGGTCAGAGCCGTCTGTCGCTAGCTTCGGCTAGTAGCCTCGAGCCATCTGCTCGAGCCGACGGATCCGGTCGGCCAGCGGCGGGTGGGTGGAGAACATCCGGGACAAGCCATCGCCGGGCCGGAACGGATTGGCGATCATCAGGTGGGACTGCGAGACGAGCTCCGGCTCCGGCGGAAGCGGCGCCAGCTGGGTACCGCGCTCCAGCTTGCGCAGCGCCGACGCCAGCGCCAGCGGGTCCCTAGTCAGTGCCGCCCCGCTGGCGTCCGCCTGATACTCCCGTGCCCGGCTCACCGCCATCTGGATCACGGCCGCCGCGATCGGACCGACCAGCGACAACAGCAGCATCGCCATCGGGTTGGACCGCTCCTCATCACCACCGAAGAGAAACCCCAGCTGAGACAAGAAACTAATCATCGACGCCAGCGCGCCGGCCACACAGGAGATGAGGATGTCCCGGTTATAGACATGCGAAAGCTCATGCCCGAGCACGCCGCGCAGCTCACGCTCGTTCAACAACTCCAGGATCCCGGTGGTCGCGCACACGGCGGCATGCCGAGGATCGCGACCGGTGGCGAACGCATTCGGCGCGCTGGTCGGGCTGACATAAAGCCTGGGCATCGGCTGGCGCGCGGCGGTGGCCAGCTCGCGAACGATCCGATACATCGCGGGCTGCTCGGCCTCGGTAACGGGCCGCGCATGCATCACCCGCAACGCGAGCTTGTCGGAGTTGAAATACGCGTAGGCGTTCATACCCAACGCCGCGAACACCGCCAGCAGCAGCCCGGTCCGCCCGAACATCGAGCCGACCAACAGCACCAACGCGCTCATCCCGCCGAGCAGAACGGCGGTCTTTAGACCGTTGAGGTGATTGTGCACGATGCCTCGATTCCTCTCAACCGTGCCCCGCCCCACATGTACCTCAACGTTGGGCTAGCCATCTCGGTTCCAGGCGACCACCTACACCCGGGCGGTGAAGAATCAAACCCGGGAGGAGGATGTCGTGGTGGCTGATGACGGCACGATGGTAGCGCGCGAAGCGCGGCGCGGGGTCCACGTTGCGCGGCGAGATCGGGTCGCCCTGATCACCCTGTCCGACCCCCCTCGGCGTAACGCGATGACGCTCGACCTGGCCGAGCAACTTGTTTCCGCGATCGGGAAAATCGAGGTCGATGAGGGGATCGGCGCGATCGTGATCACTGGGGAGCCGCCCACGTTCTGCGCCGGGGCTGACCTCGGCCAGCTCGGCGCATCGGGACGATCCCAGGAGGCGGATCTACGGCGGGTGTACGCCGGGTTTATGGCGGTAGCCAACTGCACGCTGCCGACGGTGGCCGCGGTGAACGGCGCGGCCGTCGGCGCTGGGATGAACCTCGCGCTGGCGTGCGACGTGCGGCTGGCCGGTCCGTCGGCCCGGTTCGACTCCAGGTTCTTGCGGCTGGGGTTGCACCCTGGTGGCGGCTATACCTGGATGGCCCAGCGCGTGCTCGGACCGCAGGGCGCCGCCGTGGCCACGTTGTTCAGCGAGGTGCTCGACGCCGAGCAGGCACTGCGCCGAGGCCTGGTCTGGGACACGGTCGAGAATCCGGTTAACGCGGCCATGGAGCTAGCCGCACAGGCGGCCTCGGCCCCCCGGGCACTCACCATCACGACCAAGCACACGATGCGCGTCACCGGCGCGCTGAGTAACCAATCCGATGCTCTGGAGGTAGAGATCCGCGCCCAGCTCACATCACTCGCGTCACCCGAGTTCGCCGAGCGCTCGGCCGCGATGCGCGCCCGGATAACTGGGCAACATTAGCGCACCATTAAGCAAAACAGGAAAAACAGGAAAACAGAACGACCGTGTGATGTCCGTCCACCTGCCGCCGACGCTGTCTGTGGTGAGACTACTCTCAAGTAAGGACAGAGCTTCGACTCTCTGTCCGCGATCGATGGAAGACAGGACATGACCATCTCGGACAGTGCCATCACAGTCCAGCCCGGTGCCGCCAAATCGTCTAACGGCGCCATTGAGCACTCGCGCGAAGTCCTCAAGCGAAGTTGTGTGGTAATCCGGTTTGCTGGCGATTCTGGCGACGGCATGCAGCTCACCGGTGACCGTTTCTCCTCCGCGGCAGCCGCCTTCGGTAACGACCTCGCGACTATGCCCAACTTTCCGGCCGAGATCCGGGCGCCCGCCGGCACATTGCCCGGGGTATCCAGCTTCCAGCTGCACTTTGCCGACCACGACATCCTCACCGCCGGTGACCAGCCGGATGTGCTGGTCGCGATGAATCCGGCCGCGCTGAAGGCCAATATCGCGGACCTGCCGCCGGGCGGCATTCTGGTCGCTAACTCCGACGAGTTCACCAAGCGCAACCTGACCAAGGTCGGCTACCCGGCCAATCCGCTCGAGGACGGCTCGCTTTGCGCCTACACAGTGCACAGCGTCGCGATGGAGACGCTGGCTCGCGGCGCGCTGGAGCACACCGAGTTGTCCAAAAAGGACGCTTCCCGGTCGAAAAACATGTTTGCCCTCGGGCTGCTGTGCTGGATGTATCACCGGCCGACTGAAGGCACCGAACGCTATCTCCGGGAAAAGTTCGTCCGCCGCCCCGATCTCGCCGAGGCCAACATTCTGGCGTTCCGCGCCGGGTGGAACTACGGCGAGACCACCGAGACCTTCGCCGTCACCTACGAAGTGTCCCCGGCCAAGCTCGACGCGGGCACTTACCGACAAATCACCGGAAACACCGCGCTGGCCTACGGCATCGTGGCCGCCGGCCAGCGGTCCGGGCTGCCGGTGTTTCTCGGCTCCTACCCGATCACCCCGGCATCGGACATCCTGCACGAGTTGAGCAAGCACAAGGCGTTCAACGTCACCACCTTCCAGGCCGAGGACGAGATCTCCGGCATCGGCGCGGCGATCGGCGCGGCGTTCGGCGGAGCGTTCGGGGTGACCACCACCTCAGGCCCTGGTATCTCGCTCAAGTCGGAGGCCGCTGGCCTCGCGGTCGCCCTCGAGCTGCCGCTGCTGATCATCGATGTGCAGCGGGGCGGCCCGTCTACCGGGCTGCCCACCAAGACCGAGCAGTCCGATCTGTTGCAGGCCATGTTCGGCCGCAACGGAGAGTGCCCGCTGCCGATCGTGGCGCCGCGCTCCCCGACTGACTGTTTCGACGCCGCGCTGGACGCCACTAGGATCGCGATCACCTATCGCACTCCGGTGATCTTGCTGTCCGACGGCTCACTGGCCAACGGCTCGGAGCCGTGGAAAGTACCGGCCGTGGAATCGTTGCCGCCTATTGAGCCCGGGTTCGCGACCGCTCCCAACGCCCCGGATGGCTCCGGTGAGTTCTGGCCGTACCAGCGTGACGACGACACGCTGGCCCGACCCTGGGCGGTTCCGGGTACCGCCGGGCTGGAGCATCGCATCGGCGGTTTGGAAAAGGCCGACGGCAGGGGCTCGATCTCATATGACCCGGACAACCACGACCACATGGTGCGGCTGCGGCAAGCCAAGGTTGACGGCATCACTGTTCCGGGCCTCGAGGTAGACGACCCGGACGGGCACGCCGAGCTCCTCGTGCTGGGCTGGGGATCAACCTTCGGAGCCATTGGAGCCGGCTGTCGCCAGGTGCGGGCACACGGGCTAGCTATCGCGCAGGCCCACCTGCGCCACCTGAACCCACTGCCAGCTAACCTCGCCGACCTCCTGCACAACTACCGCACAGTACTGGTGCCTGAGATGAACCTCGGACAGCTGGCTCTGTTGCTGCGCAGCCGATTCCTGATCGACGTCAAGTCCTACACCAAGGTATCCGGTCTGCCCTTCAAAGCCGAAGAGCTGCGGAACGTGTTCATCGACGCGCTCAAGGGAGACTTGCTGTGAGCGCGACCGACCTAGGGCTACCGCTCATGGGTGGCCTGGACGCCATCCCCACCACTGACCAGAAGCAGTCAGCCAAGGACTACACCTCCGATCAGGAAATCCGCTGGTGTCCCGGCTGCGGCGACTACGCCGTGCTGGCCGCCGTTCGCGGTTTTCTGCCTGAGCTCGGTCTGCGCCGGGAGAACGTTGTGTTCATCTCCGGGATCGGCTGCAGCTCGCGGTTCCCGTACTACCTGAACACCTACGGAATGCATTCCATCCACGGCCGCGCCCCGACAATCGCCACCGGCCTGGCGGTGACCCGGCCCGACCTGTCGGTCTTCGTGGTCACCGGCGACGGCGACGCGCTGTCGATCGGCGGCAACCACCTCATCCACGCGATCCGCCGCAACGTCAACCTCACGATTCTGCTGTTCAATAACCGGATCTACGGGCTGACCAAGGGTCAGTACTCGCCTACCTCAGAGGTCGGCAAGATCACCAAATCGACGCCGAGAGGATCGCTCGACCACCCGTTCAACCCGCTCTCGCTGGTGCTGGGCGCGGAGGCGTCCTTCGTCGCGCGGGCCATCGACGCCGACCGGGCTCAGCTCACCGATGTACTGCGGAAGGCAACCGCGCACCGAGGCACATCGTTCGTGGAAATCTATCAAGACTGCCCAATCTTCAACGACGGCGCGTTTGACGTGATTCGTCGCGGCGGCGACAATGCCAAACAGCGGATCATCCCGCTGCGTCATGGTGAGCCGATCCGGTTCGGAGTCAACAACGAGTACGGGGTGGTGCTCGGCGAGGGCGGATTCGGTCTTCGGATCGCTCCGGTGGCCGGGGTGGGCGAAGACGCGGTACTCGTCCATGACACCGAGCGCCCCGATCCCAGCATTGCGTTTGCGCTATCTCGGCTGTCTGACCACGATCTCACCCACACCATCACCGGTGTGTTCCGCTGCGTCCGCCGGCCGACCTACGACGACGGCGCCCGCTTGCAGATCCGGGAAGCCAAAGCCACCGAGTCGGCTGACCTGGCCGCGTTGCTGCGCGGTCGCGACACCTGGACAGTCGACGCCTGACGGACTATCCGACCCGGCTCACCACGAACTCGGTCAGCGACGCGAGCGCATCCCGAGCCGGGCAGTCAGGCAGCGCGGCCAGCGCGGCCTTCGCCGACCGAGCCCGCTCGCCCAGCGCGTCGCGTGCCCTGGCGATACCGTCACTCCCCCGCAGCAGACCGAGCGCCTCGTCGACCAGGGCGTCGTCGGACAACGGAGCCACTAGCAGCTCACGCAGCCGCGCGCCCGTCGCGCCGCCTGCCTCCATCGCGTACAGCATCGGCAGGGTAGACACCCCTTCCCGCAGGTCCGTCCCGGGTGTCTTCCCCGAGCTCGCTTGCTCAGAGGCGATGTCAATGATGTCATCGGATATCTGGAACGCCGAGCCGATAACTTCGCCGAAGCGACGCAGCGCCGATACCTGTTCCGGCGAGCAGCCGGAAAACATGGCCCCGTACCGTCCCGCCGTCGCAATCAGCGAACCAGTCTTTTCCGAAACCACCGCGAGATAATGAGCTATCCCATCCTCGCCCTGGCGGGGCCCCCGGGTCTCGCGCATTTGACCAGTGACCAGTTTGGCAAATGTCTCGGCGACGATCCACACCGCCTCGGGACCGAGGGCAGCCACCAGCCGAGAGGCGTGCGCGAACAAAAAGTCCCCGGTCAGGATCGCGACCGAATTGTCCCACCGGGCGTTAGCGCTTTTCGCGCCGCGCCGCATGGTGGCCGCGTCCATGACATCGTCGTGATAGAGCGTGGCCAGATGGATCAATTCGACGACAACGGCGGCGGTCACCACCTCCGGTGCGCCTGCCTTGGGGCCGACCAGGCCGGCAATCAGTGTGAAGAGTGGCCGAAAGCGCTTCCCTCCCGCGTCGATCAGATGCAGCGACGTCTCGGTGACGAACTCGTAGTTACTCTGAACCTCCCGGCGCAACACCTCTTCAACGAGGCTGAGCCCTTCCTCCACCGCCCGCGCCAGCTCCCGATCGAGAAGTTGCACACCTGCGATCTCGTGAATTTCGTCCCTTGGACCCACGTGGTTCAGCCTACGAAGGGTCCAGCGCCAGCCCAGGACAAAGCCATCGTCGGTGCCACCCCCAGCAACAGTGTGATCAACACCCCGACCGTTACAGCCGCGGTGGTGAACGCCCCCGGCACCGAAACCGTCGGGCCCTCGACCGATGGCTCGCTGAAGTACATCAGCACGATCACCCGGAGGTAGAAGAACGCCGCCACCGCGCTGGCGATCAACGCAACAACCACCAACGGGGCCATCCCGTCCGCTATCGCGGCCGAGAAGATCGCGAACTTTCCGGTGAACCCGCTGGTCAACGGGATACCAGCGAGGGAAAGCAACAGGAAAGTCATGACCCCCGCCACCAGGGGTGAACGTTTCGCCAGCCCAGCCCACTGGGATAGTTGGGTGGCCTCGCCATCGGCGTCGCGGACCAGACTCACCACCCCGAAAGCGGCGATCGTGGAGAAGCCGTAGGTGAGCAAGTAAAACATTGTGCCGGACAATCCGCGTTGGGTGATCGCTATGGCTCCGACGAGGAGAAATCCCGCGTGCGCTACCGACGAATACGCGAGCATTCGCTTGATGTCGGTCTGGGTGAGTCCAATCACCGCGCCAATCACCATCGACACAATCGCGACCGCCCACAGCACCCCCCGCCATTCCCAACGGGTGGACCCAAAGCCAATCGTCAGCACCCGCAAGATGGCACCGAACGCGGCCACCTTGGTCGCGGCCGCCATAAACGCGGTGACGGAGGTCGGCGCACCCTGGTAAACATCCGGAGTCCAGGTATGAAACGGAGCCACTGATCCCTTGAACAGCAACCCGACGACCAACAGCGCCAATCCAGCGAACAATAGTGTGTCTGAACGCTGCGACGCGGCCGCCGCCGAGGAAATGTCGGCCAGCTTGACCGAGCCGGCGTAACCGTAAAGCAGCGCCAAGCCATAGAGAAAGAACGCCGACGCAAACGCCCCAAGCAGGAAGTACTTGACGGCGGCCTCCTGCGACAGCAACCGACGGCGCCGGGCCAAGCCGCACAGGAGATACAACGGCAAGCTGAGCACCTCGAGCGCCACGAACATTGTGAGCAAGTCGTTGGCCGCGCAGAAAGACATCATGCCGCCGAGCGCGAACAAGGTCAGCGGCAGCACCTCAGTCCGCATGCCGGCCCGACCGGCGGTGGCCCGGTTCCGCGGAGTCCCGGCGGGAATCGGCCCGGCGGGGGGCGCTGCGACGGCCACCCCGGCTCGGCTCGTGCCCGAGGTGGCACTCCCGGCGCCGACGCGCGACGCGGCTCGGCTGATCCCGCCGGCCGATGCCGCGCCTGCGGCGCGTCCAGCGTCGGTGCCTGATGCGACGCCTTCGGCGTGGGTGCCCGATGCGACGCCTTCGGCGTCGGTGATGAAGGCGCCGCCGGGCTCCACCGAGCGGTCCGCGATGAGCAACACACCAACCAGGCCGAAGGCCAATAGTGTGCCCCACATGAACAGCGTCGGGCGATCCACCGAGAGCGACCCCGACAACGTGGTCGCCGCCGGCGCGCCGCTGCTGGCGTACGCGCCGAGCAGCGCGCCCGCTACCACGAGCGTCAGCAACGTCAACGTCACCTGTGCCGCCCACCGCTGGTGGCGCGGCAGAAATGCCTCGACCAGCACGCCCAGGCAGGCCGCGCCGAGGACCACCAGCAGCGGAGAGATGGCATAGTAGGCCACTGGGGGGACCGTGATGGGGATGGTCTGCAAAGTCATGGGGTCATTCCTCCTACCGGGTCAGCCAGGCCGACCTCCCGCATGGTCGCCGCCACCGATGGATTGATCACATCGAGCACCGGTCCCGGGAAGAACCCGAGCAGCAATATCAGGGCGATCAGTGGCGCGAGCACCATGATCTCGCCTCGGGTGAGGTCGGAGAACGAGCTCTTGGCCGTCCCGGCCGCCGACGACGGGGCGGCCACCGCGCCCGGCCCGATCATCGAGGCCATCACCGCGTTGCCACGCGCTGGTCCCTGGAACACCTGTTGGTAGACCCACAGCACGTACAGCGCGGCGAAAATAATCCCGACCGTGGCGATGATCGTATATACCGGTTCGCGCGGGAACGAGCCGATAAGCACCAGGAACTCGCTGACGAACGAGTTCGTCCCTGGCAAGGCCAGCGAAGCGAGGCCGGCGAACAGGAACGTTCCGGCCAGCACCGGGGTCAGCGCGGACACCCCGCCATAGTCGGAGATCAGCCGCGAGTTACCCCGGGTAATCAGCATGCCTACCGCGATGAACAGCATCCCGGTTGTGATGCCGTGGTTGACCATGTACAGCACGGAGCCAGCGAACGCTTGGGTGGAGAACGCGAAAATGCCCAGCGCGATAAAGCCGAAGTGCGCGATGGAGGTGTAGGACACGAAGCGTTTCATGTCGTCTTGCCCGGCCGCCAGCAACCCAGCGTAAATGATGCCCAGCACCGACAGCACCAGTACCAGCGGGGCCAGCGACTTCGAAGCCAGTGGAAACAGCGGCAGGCAATAACGCAGGAAACCGAACGTAGCGACCTTGTCCAGCACGCCAACCAACAGCACACCAGCACCGATCGGGGCCTCGGCGCCGGCGTCCGGCAGCCAGGTGTGCAGCGGTACCAGCGGCGCCTTGATCGCGAACGCGATGAAGAAACCGAGGAACAACCAGATCTGCACCGACTGCGGCACCTGCGCGGCCAGATCCCGCAGGGCCGCCCAGCTGAACGTTCCGCCGCTGGGCAACCGACCGGCGCTGACCACATACAGTCCGATCACGGAACCGAGCATGATCAGGCCACCGAGCACCGAGTACAGGAAGAACTTCACCGCCGCGTACTGCCGTTTCGGCCCGCCGAAACGACCGATGATGAAATACATCGGCACGAGCATGGCCTCGAAGAACACATAGAACAGGAAAACGTCAGTAGCCGCGAACACCCCGACCAGCGTCGCCTGGGTCGCCAGTAACAGCGCGCAGAAACCGGCGGCGGTGCGTCCTTCCGGCAGCCGGTCAGTCCACGAGGAACCCAAGACGATCGGCACCAGTACCGCGATCAATGCCAGCATCACCAACGCGATGCCGTCCACGCCGAGCGCGATCCGCGTACCGAACGCCGGGATCCACGGGACGTCGAATGTCAGCTGGAAGCGCTGGTTGGCGGCGGCGGACACCGAATAGGAGAACCAGGCTACGGCGGTGAGGCCCAGCTCAAGCAGGGCGAACGCCATCGCGAGCGACTTGGCTGCCCGGTCGTTGGTCCGCAGCGGGGCGACCGCGACCGAGCCGACCGCCGGCAATACGAGCAAAGCCAGCAACAGGTAGTTCTGGTTCACCGGTCGACCTCTCCCGACTTTGCCGACTTCGCATACCCAGCCCACACCTCGCGCAACGCCCGACGTGCGCGAAGTGCACGCTGGCTGCGCGAAGTGCCCAGCCAGTGCAGCTGGGGAACGTGCGCGGTCATGACTGGATTCCGAAGCGGAGGATGAGCAGCGCCGCGATGATCAGCACTCCACCACCGAGCATGCCGAGCGCATAGGAACGCACGAAGCCGGTCTGCAGCCGGCGCAACTGACCCGAACCGCCGCCCAGCAGCGCGGCGGTGCCGTTGACCAGGCCGTCAACGCCCTTGTTGTCCAGGTACACCAAAGCCCGGCATAACCAGATGCCCGGCCGCGCGATGAGCGCCTCGTTGATCGCGTTGGCGTAAAGATCGCGCCGAGCCGCGCGAACCGGCCACGACACCGGCTCCGGACGCACCACTGGGGTGGGCCGCCGGCCGATCAGCAGGTAAGCAATCAGCACTCCCGCCGCCGAGAGCAGCAGGGTGCCGACGCCGACCAGGCTGGGCGGAATCAGGCCGCCCTCGCTCTCCCGCAGCTCGCCGACCGTCGGCGTCAACCAGCTAGCCAGCGCGTGGTTGAGCTGCAGCAAGAAACCGGCTCCGACCGAGCCCACCGCGAGAATGATCATCGGTACGGTCATCACAGCCGGTGACTCGTGCGGGTGGTACTCCTTGCCGTCCACACCGCGCAGGTTCTGCCACCGCTTTTCCCCGAAGAAGGTCATCAGCACCAAGCGGGTCATGTAGAACGCGGTCAGCCCGGCGGCCAGCATCGCCGCGCCGCCCATCACCAGCCCACGCCAACCGGGCTGGGCGGCGGCCGCCTCAATGATGACGTCCTTGGAGTAGTAACCGGACAGGAAAGGAAACCCGATCAACGCGAGGTAGCCGGCGAGGAAGGTATAGAACGTGATCGGCATGTATGCGCGGAGCCCGCCGTAGTGGCGCATGTCCACGTCGTCGTTCATGCCGTGCATCACTGAGCCGGCGCCGAGAAACAACCCCGCCTTGAAGAAGCCGTGCGTGTAGAGATGCATCAGGCCCAGCGCGTATCCGGCCGGGCCGAGCCCGACGCCGAGCATCATGTAGCCGATCTGGCTGACCGTGGAGTACGCCAGCACCTTTTTGATGTCGTCGTAGGCGCAACCGATGATCGCCCCGATCAGCAGCGTGATCACCCCGACCAAAGTGACGATCAGCCGGCCGTTCGCGCTCGCGTCGTAGATCGGATTACACCGGGCGACGAGATAGACACCAGCGGTCACCATGGTTGCCGCGTGGATCAGAGCCGAGACCGGGGTGGGGCCCTCCATCGCGTCGGGCAACCACGCCTGCAGCGGAAACTGGCCGGACTTACCGCAGGCACCCAGCAGCATCAGCGCACACACCGCGAACAGCACACCCGGGGTCAGCTGGCCGACCCGGGCGAAAACCTGGCTGTACTGGACGGTGCCCAGGTGCGTCCAGAGCAGAAAGATGGCCAGCGCGAGCCCGACGTCACCGACACGGTTCATCAGGAAGGCCTTCTTGGCCGCCGTGGCCGCCGACGGACGATCCTGATAAAAGCCGATCAGCAGGTAAGACGCCAAGCCGACGCCCTCCCAGCCCAGGTAAAGCAGCACGAAGTTGTTGCCAAGCACCAGCAACAGCATCGCGGTGACGAAAAGGTTCAGCTGGGCGAAGAACCGCCGCCGGCTCGGGTCTGAATGGCCGGCGCCACTGGCCTGACCATGTGGCGCCATGTACCCGATCGAGTAAATGTGGATCAGCGAGCCGACCCCGGTGATCAGCAGTACGAAGGCCAACGATAGCGGGTCTAACCGCAGCGCAAAGTCCACATGAAGCGCACCGACGGAGATCCAGGAGAATAAGGGTAGCTCCGTGGTGCGCTGATCTGGTGCGGCGGAAAGGGCCTGGGCAAACAGCGCCACCCCGACCGCGAACGCGCCGACCACGCTCGCGCAGCCCAGCAGGTGCCCCCACGTGTTGGCTCGCCGACCAGCAAGGAAAAGCACGGCGGAGCTAAGGGCTGGCAACGCAACCAATAGCCACGCCTTGGCGCCGACTCCCGTGGCGGCCGGGATCTGCTCGACGGCCGTCGCGAGCAGGCTCGCGCTCACGAGCGCCCCCCGCAACGAGGGTGCACCGAGATGCGGGGGTTCACCGGGATGCAACGGGGGTTCACCGGGATGCGGGGGTTCACCGAGATCGACCTCAGCGTGGTTCGATCATGAAAATACCACTCTGCCGTCGATCTCGGCGGACCGTTATGGGGACAGTGGCGGCGGGATGGTCCATGTGGGGAGCGCACCGGATCTCCTAGTACTTGAGCAGGTTGGCATCGTCCACCGAGGACGAACGTCGAGCGCGGAAGATGGACATGATGATCGCCAGCCCGACCACGACCTCAGCGGCGGCCACCACCATGACGAAGAACGCCATCACCTGGCCGTCCAGACCACCGTTGACTCGAGCGAAGGTCACCAGGGAGAGGTTGACCGCGTTGAGCATGAGCTCAATGCACATGAATACCACGATGGCGTTTCGCCGCACCAGCACCCCGACCGTGCCGATAGAGAACAGCAGCGCGGACAGCAGCAGGTAGTAGGTCGGCGTCATGGCTGTGCCTCCTCGCCGGAGGAGATTCGGTCCGATTTGGCGTGGTCAGCGCCAACCAGGGCATGCGCGTCAACCGGCGCCAACGGCGCCGGCGCGCTGGGCGGCACCGTTTCGATGATCTCAGAGAGGGACTCGGGCGCGACGGATCCATCCGGCAACAGCGCTGGGGTGGCGACCGAGTTCGCCGTGGCGAACACCCCGGGGCCGGGCAATGGGGAGACCCGCGCACCGCGCAACCGAGCCTCCACGGTGGCCCGCTGACCGCTCTTGGCGGTGGTACGGGTATGGGGAAACGTCATCAGCATCGCGCCGAGGGCGGCGGTAATCAGCAACGCGGAGGTCAACTCGAACGGGAACAGGTACTGGGTGAACAGCAGCCGCCCCAGCGCGGCGACGTTCCCGCTGGGCACACCGTTGGCCGCGCCCAGCCCGATCGGGGTGACCGAAAACAGTGCGCGAGCCAACGAGCCCACCATCAGCGCCACGAATCCAATACCCAGCACTGCGGCGGCCAGCCGCTGTCCCTTGATGGCCTCGACCACCGAGTCCGAGCTATCCCGGCCGACCAGCATCAATACGAACAGGAACAGCATCATCACCGCGCCGGTATAGACGATGATCTGCACGAAACCGAGGAACGGAGCCTGCTGGGCCATGTAGAGCGCGCCGAGGTTCAGCATGGCGAGCGCCAGCCACAGCGCCGAATGCACCGCGTTGCGGGCGAACACCATGCCGAGCGCGCCGGCCAGCGCCATCGGGCCGAGTATCCAGAACGCGATGGCCTCGCTCAACCCGACCGGTCCACCGTTGTCGGTGGCCGCCTGAGCCAGAGCTGCTGTGCTCATTTGACCTTCTCCCCGGCCGGGTGGGGCACCTCCGGGTCCGCGGCCTGTTCGGGGATCCGCACGTAATAGTCCTGCTCGCGGTCACCGAGACGCATCGGGTGCGGTGGCGCCTCCATGCCGGGCAGCAACGGAGCCATCAGCTGCTCCTTGGTGTAGATCAGGTTCTGCCGGTCGTCGTCGGCCAGCTCATAAAAATTAATCATCGTCAGAGACCTGGTCGGGCACGCTTCGACACACAGTCCGCACCCGATGCAGCGTAGATAGTTGATCTGGTAGACCGCGCCGTAGCGCTCTCCGGGAGAGAACCGCTGGTCTTCGGTGTTGTCGCCGCCCTCGACGTATATCGCATCGGCCGGGCAAGCCCATGCGCACAGCTCACAGCCCACGCACTTCTCCAGCCCGTCCGGATGCCGGTTGAGCTGATGGAGACCGTGGTAGCGCGGCGCCGTGGGCCGGAAATCTTCCGGATACTGCTCGGTGACCACCTTCTTGAACATCGTGGAGAAGGTGACCCCGAAGCCTTTGAAAGCATCAAACATGGTCGCTCCCCGCGGCCGGACCGCTCCTCGTCTGGCTCGTCTCACTCATGGACGGACTCCTCGCCTGGGCTTCGGGCTCCGGACGGCATGAGCTGCCCGGGTTGGCCGTCGGACAGCGGACCGGGCCGCGCGCTCGAGCGTGCGGGTTTCGGCTGGGACGGGATCTTCAGGTCCAGCGGCGGTACCGGGTAATCCGAGGCTGGCTCCACCTCGGGCGGATCCGGACTGCGCCGGTTAGGCAACATGAACGCGAAGACCAAGGCAACGGCCACGACTATGGTCCCAGCGACCAGCGGGACGACTGGATCGTTGCCAGTGTTGACCCGGTAGGTGCGCACCGCGAAGACCATCAGAATCCACAGCAGACTGCCCGGTACCAGGAACTTCCAGCCCAACCGCATGAACTGGTCGTAACGCAACCGGGGCAACGTGCCTCGCAGCCAAATGAACACGAACAGGAAAACCAGCATCTTGCCGATGAACCACAGCATCGGCCACCAGCCCTCGTTGGCGCCGGGCCACACCGCGCTCAACGGCCACGGCGCCCGCCACCCACCCAGGAACAGCGTCGTGCCCATCGCCGAGACCGTCACCATGTTGACGTACTCGGCCAGGAAGAACAGCGCGAATTTCAGCGACGAATACTCGGTGTGAAAGCCGCCGACCAGCTCGGTCTCAGCTTCTGGAAGGTCGAACGGGGCACGGTTGGTTTCGCCGACCATGGCAATGCAGAAGATGATGAAGCTGGGTGGCAACAGCCAGGCATACCAGCCGTTGGCTTGCGCGTCGACGATACCGGCGGTCGACAAAGTGCCGGAGAACAGGATGACCGCCACGATCGACAACCCCATGGCGATCTCGTAGGAGATCACCTGGGCGGCTGAGCGGAGGGCACCGAGCAGCGGATACGGCGAGCCGGATGACCAGCCGGAGAGCACGATGCCGTAGACCCCGAGCGACGAGCACGCCAGCACCACCAACACGCCGACCGGCAGGTCAGCCACCTGCAGCACGGTGCGGTGGCCGAAGATCGTCACCTCTGGGCCGAAGGGGATCACCGAGAGCGCCACGAACGCCGGAATCGTGGAGATGATCGGAGCGATGAAGTACACCACTTTGTCGGCCATCACCGGAATGATGTCTTCTTTGAACGCAAGCTTCAGCCCGTCGGCCAACGACTGCAGCCAGCCGTTCGGGCCCACCCGGTTGGGGCCTGGCCGGTGCTGCATACGGCCGACCACCTTGCGTTCCCAGTTAATCATGAAGAGGGTCAGCAGCACACCGAGCGCGAACAACGCGACGACTTTGATCACGATCAGCCAGATCGGGTCGTTGGCCAGCAGCCGCTCGGTCCGTTCGGCGGACGCCGCGAGAAAGATGTTCACGAGTTGCCTCCCGGGGTAACCGTGACGAGCGCGCCGTGACCAACGCCCAGACTGGCGCGCACCCGCGATCCCGGCGAGTTGGCCGGCAGCCAGACCACGCCGTCCGGCAGATCAGCCAGCCGCATTGGCAGCGTGAGCGCGCCGCGCTCGGTGGCCACCGTGGTGAGCTGGCCCTCGGTGAGCCCGAGCTTGGCGGCGGTGCTGGGGTTGCATAACACATACGGGGCCCTGGCGGTGCCGGCTAGGTGCGGTTCGTCCACCGCCAGCGACGATTCGTCGATCAACCGCCGCCAGGTAGCTAGGAGTGCCCGCGGCGCTTCGGGCGCCAGCGGATTCCGCGAGTGCGAAGTCCGGCAATAGTCCGCGCCTACCGAGCGCCGCGCGGTAAGCGCGGCCAGTTCGGCGGCGGCCATAGCGACGCTCTGGGTGCCCAGGTCCAGGTCCATCTCCGCCGCCAGGGTGTCCAGCACCCGGCAATCCGGCAGCATGCCCGGGGCGGTCAATGTGATATCGAACTCCCGACGCCGGCCCTCCCAGTTCAGGTAACTGCCAGACCGGTTGATGTCCGGGGCTACCGGCAGCACGACGTCAGCCAGCTCGGTGACCGCCGAAGCGTGCAGCTCCAGGCTCACCACGAAGCCCGCCGCACGCAGCCCGTGCAGCGCGGCCTCCGGATCGGCCAGATCGTACGGGTCGACGCCGCCGACCACCAACGCCGCCAGCTCACCGGCGGCAGCGGCGGCCAGGAGCTGCTCGGTATCCCGACCAGGCTGGGTGGGCAAACCGCCCGGCCGCAGACCCCAGGCGCGCTCGACCTCGGCGCGTGCGTCAGCGTCGGCCACCGGGCGCCCGCCCGGCAGCAGGGTCGGCACCGCGCCGGCGTCCAGCGCCCCTCGATCTCCAGCGCGCCGGGGCACCCAGCCGATCCGGGCCCCGGTGGTGAGGGCCAGCGTGGACACCCTCGAGTACAGCCCGGGTACCTCGGCGGCGCGTTCGCCGACCAGGATCACCGCGTTCTCGCGCAGCGTGTCCAGCACCGCGGGGTCCAACTCAGCCAGTACCGCGGGCTCCGACCCGGGTGCCGCAGGGATCAGGGTCGCCTGGGTCTTGGCCACGCTGGGCGTAGTCCACTGCCCGAGGTGCAGCACTGTGGTCCGCCCAGCGCGAGCCGCCTTGCGCAGCCGCAGGAAAACGATCGGCGACTCCTCTTCCGGGTCCAGCGCCACACACAGCACGGTCTGGGCCGCCTCCAGGTCGCGGTAGCTCAGCCCGCCGGTGTCCGGTGCGATGCCCACCACGTGCGCGGCCAGGAACGCCAGTTCCTCCGCGCCGCCCGAGGTCCCGCCGAGCGGGCGAGCCCGGAAGTCCACATCGTTGGTGCCGGCCGCGACCCTGGCGAACTTGGCGTAGGCGTACGCGTCCTCAACGGTCAGCCGCCCGCCAGCCAGCACACCGATCCCCCGCCGGGTCTCGGCGTCGCTGCCTTCCTTGGCCGCGAGAAGACCCGAGGCGGCGGCTCGCAGGGCATCGGTCCAGGACGCTTCGACGAGCTGGCCATCCGCGCCGCGCACGAGCGGACGCAGGATCCGTCGCTTCGAGGTCAGATACCGGAACGCGAACCGGCCTTTGTCGCAGTTCCACTCCTCGTTGACCGACGCGTCGTTGCCGGCCAGCCGACGCTGGACCTCGCCGCGTCGGGTGTCGGCCCGCTGGGCGCACCCGCTGGCGCAGTGTTCGCACACCGACGGGGTGGAGACCAGGTCGAACGGCCGGGACCGGAAGCGGTAGGCCGTGCTGGTCAACGCCCCCACCGGACAGATCTGGATGGTGTTGCCGGAGAAGTAAGACTGGAACGGCTTGTCCTGCGCCACCCCGACCTGCTGCTCGGCACCGCGCTCGAGCAGTTCGATGAACGGGTCACCGGCGATCTGGTCGGAGAACCGGGTACAGCGTTGGCACAGCACGCAGCGTTCCCGGTCGAGCAAGATCTGGGTGGAGATCGGCAAGGGCTTGGGGAACGTGCGCTTGCGGTCGATGAACCGCGAGTCGGTCCGCCCGTTGGAGAGCGCCTGATTCTGCAGCGGGCACTCACCGCCCTTGTCGCAGATCGGGCAGTCCAGCGGATGGTTGATCAGCAGCAACTCCATGACGCCCTGCTGGGCTTTGTCCGCCACCGCTGAGGTGTGTTGGGTCCGGACCACCATCCCGTCGGCCACCGTCATCGTGCAGCTGGCCTGTGGCTTGGGCATCGCCCGCCCGCCCAGCTCAACCTCGACCAGGCACTGCCGACACGCCCCGGCTGGTTCCAGCAGTGGGTGGTCGCAGAACCGGGGGATGGCGATGCCGAGGCGCTCGCAAGTGCGGATCAGGATCTCGCCCTTGGGGGCGTCCACCTCGATGTCGTCGATGGTCAGCCGGACGTGCCCCTCGGGGACCGGCTTCTGGTCGGCCTTAACGGCTTTGGCGTCCTTAACGTCTTGCGTCACTGTCATGCCTGCGCTCCAACCAGGTCCGCGCGCGCGGCCGGGCCGGTGCCGGCCTGGGTTTTGCACAGATCCAGGAACTCCTGCCGGAAGTACTGAATCCCGCTGGCGATCGGGCTGACCGCGCCGTCGCCCAGCGCGCAGAACGACCGGCCGAGGATGTTGTCGCAGACATCGAGCATGGTCTCGATGTCGGACTCGGTGCCCTCACCGGCCACCATGCGCCGCAGGATTTCCAGCAGCCAGTAACAGCCCTCCCGGCACGGTGTGCACTTGCCGCAGGACTCGTGCTTGTAGAACTCGGTCCACTTCATTACCGCCCACGGCACCGAGACGGTCTCGTTGAACAGCATGATCGCTGTTGTACCCAGCATGGAACCGGCGGCCGCCGCTCCTTCGAAGTCGAGCGGAACGTCCAGGTGTTCGGCGGTGAACAGCGGGGTGGAGGACCCGCCGGGGGTCCAGAACTTCAGCGGGATGCCGTCCTTCATGCCGCCGGCCATCACCAGCAGCTCACGCAAGGTAATGCCGAGCGGGGCTTCGTACTGGCCGGGCAGCTCCACGTGGCCGGACAGCGAGTAGATCTTCGGGCCGGGACTCTTCGCGGTGCCCATCGCGCGGAACCACTCGCTGCCGCCTCGCACGATGGCCGGCACGCTAGCGATCGTCTCCACGTTGTTCACCACGGTGGGCGCGCCGTAGAGCCCGGCGGTGGCCGGGAACGGCGGCTTGAGCCGCGGCTGGCCGCGACGGCCTTCCAGGGAGTCCAGCAGCGCGGTCTCCTCGCCACAGATGTACGCCCCGGCGCCGGCGTGCACCACGATGTCCAGGTCAAACCCGGAGCCCAGGATGTTCTTGCCCAGGTAGCCGGCGGCGTAGGCCTCGTTCACCGCGTGTTGTACGCGGCGGATGCAATGCAGCGCCTCGCCCCGGACGTAGATGGCACAGTAGTTGGCTCGGATCGCATAGCTGGTGATGACGCAACCCTCGACCAGCGAGTGCGGGTCGGCCATCATCAGCGGGATGTCCTTGCAGGTGCCCGGCTCACCCTCGTCAGCGTTGAGCACCAGGTAGTGCGGCTTGGCCGCCGCCCCGGTCGTGCCCTGCGGGATGAACGACCACTTCAGCCCGGTCGGGAACCCAGCCCCGCCCCGGCCGCGCAGGCCGGAGTCCTTCACCAGCTGGATGAGCCGGTCTGGCTGCACTGGCCCATCAGCACCGCGCAAGACAGCGCGCAGCGCCTGGTAGCCGCCTAACCGCTCGTAGGTGTCCTGGGACCAGGAACGAGCTGACGTCCAGCTTCGGGTGAGCACCGGGGTCAGGGTTGCTTCGGTCATCACTTCTTCTCCGGTAGGGCTGGCAGCTCCACGTGCTCCGGCATGGCCGGCGCGGCCCAGCCGTTGCGCTCGGCAAGCCGAGTTCCGCGCAGGGTCTCTTCAGCGGCCGAAGGACCCTCGACGGCGGCCGGCAGATCGTCGAAGAACCCGGCTAGCTCGCGTTCCACGGTTCGCCAATCGGTCAGCGGAGCGCCCCGAGTGGGACGCGGTTTCTCACCCCGGCGCAAGGCATCGACCAACTCACCGGCCGATTCGACACTCTGCCGGTCGAAGTATTCGTAGTTGACCTGCAGCACCGGGGCCAGGTCGCAGGCGGCCAGGCACTCGACGTGCTCGAGGGTGATCGAGCCGGAGCTGCCCGGTTCACCTACCGTCTGCTCGTGGCCCAGCGGGCGGCCTTCAGAACCGAGGCGTTCGCGGAGTGACTGGTAGATGGCATCTCCGCCGAGCGCGGCGCACAGCGTATTGGTGCACACACTGACCAAATGCTCGCCGCTGGGGCGGCGCTTGTACATCGTGTAGAACGTGACTACCGCGCTGACCTCAGCGGTAGTGAGGTCGAGCTGCTCGGCGCAGAACCGAATGCCGTCCTGGCTGACGTAGCCCTGCACCGACTGCACCAGGTGCAGCATCGGCAGCAGCGCGGAACGCGACTGCGGGTATCGGGCGATGATCTCCTTCGCCCGCTGCCGGGTGAGCTCGTCGAACACCGGCTCGGCGGTCGGTGTGGTCACCGGTCACACCCTCCCATCACTGGGTCGATAGACGCGACAGCGGCGATGACATCGGCAATCATGCCGCCCTCGCTCATCGCCGGCATGGTCTGCAGGTTCACGAAGCTGGGCTCACGCAGGTGCACCCGCGTCGGGCGGGTGCCGCCATCGGAGACCAGGTGGCAGCCCAGCTCGCCCCGGGGTGATTCGACGGCGGTGTAGCTCTGCCCCGGCGGCACGGCGAAGCCCTCGGTGACCAGCTTGAAGTGGTGGATCAGCGACTCCATGGACTGGCTCATGATCTTGCGGACGTGTTCGAGGGAGTTGCCCAAGCCATCCGGGCCCAGGGACAACTGCGCGGGCCAGGCCACCTTACGGTCGGCAACCATGACCGGGCCGGGCTCCAGCTTGTCCAGACACTGCCGAATGATCTTGAGTGACTCGTACATCTCGGCCAACCGGAGGCGATAGCGGGCGAAACAGTCCGCCTCGGTCGTGGTGGGCACCTCGAAGTCGAACTCTTCGTAGTAGCAGTACGGCTCGATCTTGCGCAGATCCCACGGCAGGCCGGCCGCGCGCAGGATCGGACCGGTGGCTCCCAGCGCGAGGCAGCCGTCCACCGGCAAGTAGCCAACCCCCTCCATGCGCCGGCGCCAGATCGGCTGACCGGTGAGCAGCTTGTCGTAGGAAGGCAGGTATTTGTCCATCCAGTTGACGAAGTACTCGACGTGCTCCCGGTAGTCGTCCGGGAAGTCCTGGGCCAGCCCGCCGGGCCGAATGTAGGAGTGGTTCATCCGCAAGCCGGTCAGGTGCTCCAGCAGGTGCAGCGCCACCTCGCGCTCCCGGAACCCGGAGGTCATGGCGGTCAGCGCGCCCAGCTCCATGCCGCCGGTGGCCAGTGCCACCAGATGCGACGCGATACGGTTGATCTCCATCAACAGCACTCGGCCAAGCTGCGCCCGCCTCGGCGCGGTGATGCCGAGCAGCTTCTCCACTCCGAGGCAGTACACGGTCTCAGTGAACAGCGGTGCAAGATAGTCACACCGGGTCACGAACGTGACCCCTTGAGTCCACGTGCGGTATTCGCAGTTCTTCTCGATGCCGGTGTGCAGGTAGCCGACCACCGCGCGGGCCTGGGTGACCGTCTCGCCCTCCAGCTCAAGCACCAAGCGCAACACGCCGTGCGTGGAAGGGTGCTGCGGACCCATGTTGACCACAATGCGCTCGTCGTGATCTTGGTTGACCCCGGTCACCACGGAGTCCCAATCCGCGCCGGTGACGGTGTAGACCGGACCCTCGGTAGTGCGCCGCTCCTGTGCCTCGATGCCGGAATACGGGTCGTTCGTGGTGGCCATCAGGAGTACGCCCTTCGGATGTCCGGCGGCGGAATCTCGGCGCCCTTGTACTCGACCGCGATCCCGCCGAGCGGGTAGTCCTTGCGCTGCGGGTGGCCCTCCCAGTCGTCGGGCATCAGAATCCTAGTCAGCGCGGGGTGCCCGTCGAAGATCACTCCGAACATGTCCCAGACCTCCCGCTCCTGCCAGTCGGCGGTCGGGTAGACCCCGACCACGCTGGGCACGTGGGCGTCGTCGATATTGACCGCGACCTCCAGCCGAATCCGGCGGCGGAAGGTCATCGAGGTCAGGTGGTAAACCGCGTGCAGCCGCTCGTGCACCTGCTCGCCGTAGTCCACCCCGGACACGCTGGAGCACAGTTCAAAGCGTAACCCCG
>JAFASX010000090.1 GCA_019244295.1 Pseudonocardia sp. | reverse complement strand
AGGTCATACACGGTGTGGTGATCACAATAACCGTAGCGGGTGGCCCCGCGTACACTCGCTGTGTTGGGCTGTGCCATGATGACCCCTGGTCGAGTGAGCCTCCCCGCGCTCGGCCGGAGTGCGTATCCGGTTCAGTGTCCGACGTCGGACCGTCCTCTAAGTCGGACCGTCCCCTAATCAGGAGTTCCCCCCGAAATGTTCTGTGAAACTGTTGTCGTCGCCGGCATGAACTGTCAACACTGCGTGGGCTCGATCATGCGAGAGATTTCCGGGCTGCCCGATGTCCGAAGCGTCGAGGTCAGCCTGTCCTCGGGTTTGGTCACTATCGTCTCGGACACCCCAGTCGAGCCGGCCGAACTGCAGGCCGCCGTGGAGTTGGCTGGTTATCAACTGCTTGTTCCCGCGTTCGCCTAGATCTCCCGAGGCGAACCGCGGTCACCGTCCCTCGCGGAGCAGGATCGCCGCGCTGCGCGCGAGCGATGGCACGCTATCGCCCAGGTGGGCATTGCGGGCATCCTTACTTTCGCCCCGCAGCGATCGGTTAGCTAGCTGTTGGTAGACGGTTGCCGTCTTCCAGCGGGCGAACGCGACGTACCAGCAGACGTTTGACACATCAATGCCGGTACGTGCCGCATAACGCTGCGCCACCTCGGCCTGGTTAGGTAGCTCAAGTCCGGGTGGGTAGCGCACACCGCTCGCGAGGTCCGGTGGGTCGTCGATTCTCGGCACGTAATGTAACAACGTGCCGAGATCGATCAACGGGTCGCCCAGGGTGGCCATGTCCCAGTCGAAGACCGACTTCACCCGATCCGGGTCATTCGGGTCGAACTGACAGTTGTCGATCTTCAAGTCGTTGTGCACGATGCTGTGGGTAGCGCTGGTGGGCATACTCTCGGCCAGCCGCTGTCCCAGCTTTGCCATCAACGGCTCGGCGTCTGGTGGCGCGGCCAGCTCCCACCGCCGGGTCCAGCCGGCGACTTGTCGCTGGACGAACCCGGCCGGCTTGCCCAGGTCGTCCAGGTCGTACTCACCGGGGTCCACCATGTGCAGGTCCGCCATGGCATCGGTTAATGCGAACATGAGCCGCCGCCCCAGCTGTTCGTATCCGCTCATCGACGTCGGCAGTTCCGAGCGGATCACCTCACCGTCGCGATACTCCATGACAAAACAGTCGGCGCCCGCGACCGTGATGTCGTCGGTGAACGCGTACGCCCGGGGCGCCCGGTCGTAGCCGCGCCACAGTCGGGACAACACCCGGAACTCCCGGCGCATGTCGTGCGCGCCCGGAGCGATCGTCCCGAACGGCGGGCGACGGAGTACTAGGCGAGTACCACCAACCTCAACCAGGTAGGTCAGGTTCGCTCGACCATGCGGAAACTGCAGCGCGTTCAGCGGCCCGGACAGTTCAGGCATGGCTCTGCGCAACCAGTTGCCCACCGCGGCCCAGTTCAGCTCGTCCCCGTCGCGGACCGCGCTGACCCCGGATGGTCGACCACGCGCCATGGGCAAGACCGTAACCGCTTCGCCCGTGAGTGGCGAGTATGGCCATACTCGCCACTCACGCGAACGGCACTCTCGTACGCTAGGTGCGCCTGAGGGTGCCGTTCGCTCCGAACGGTAGCCGGTAGGCGAAACCGTCAAGGAGACGTTCATGCCGCTGTCGCACCCGTTGCATCGCACTCACCGCCACAGCCAGGAGCGTGGCGCGACTCGGGAACTGAGCATCAACCCAGTCTTCACCCGGGAACCGATGCGGATTCCACGGCATCGAATGCCTTCGGGTGACCTGGATCCCGACCTCGCTCGCCAGATCGTGCACGACGAGTTGATGCTGGACGGGAACGCGCGGCTGAACCTGGCGACCTTCGTCACCACCTGGATGGAACCCCAGGCGCGAGATCTGATGGTCGAGTGCTTCGACAAGAACATGATCGACAAGGATGAGTATCCGCGCACCGCTGAACTGGAGCAACGGTGCGTGTCGATGCTCGCGGCATTGTGGAACGCGCCCAACTCGCCGGAGCCGATCGGCTGCTCGACCACCGGTTCGAGTGAAGCGTGCATGTTGGCTGGGTTGGCGTTGAAACGGCGCTGGCAGCACGCTCAGCGGGCTGAGGGTAAACCGTCCGAGCGGCCCAACATCGTGATGGGTATCAATGTCCAGGTGTGCTGGGAGAAGTTCGCCAATTATTGGGACGTGGAAGCTCGGCTCGTTCCGATGGAGGGTGAGCGGCTGCACTTGTCCGCCGAAGAAGCGGTCAAGCATTGCGACGAGAACACCATCGGGGTGGTCGCTGTCCTCGGCTCGACCTATGACGGCAGCTACGAGCCGGTTGCGGAGATCTGTGCCGCGCTTGATGAGCTGCAGCAACGCACTGGGTACAACGTCCCGGTGCACGTCGACGGAGCATCTGGCGCGATGATCGCGCCGTTCTGCGACCCCCACCTGGTGTGGGATTTCCGTCTGCCCCGGGTGGCGTCGATCAATACGTCCGGGCACAAATTCGGCCTGGTCTATCCCGGCGTAGGGTGGGTCGTGTGGCGTGAGACCAACGCGCTGCCGGAAGATCTCATCTTCCGGGTCAACTACCTCGGCGGCGAGATGCCCACGTTCGCGCTGAACTTCTCTCGTCCGGGAGCCCAAGTTGTCGCTCAGTACTTCAATTTTCTTCGGCTGGGTTTCGACGGTTACCGACGTGTACAGAGCACCTGCCGCGACGTCGCTTCGACATTGGCTGGCAAAATTGCCAAGCTCGGGCCGTTCCGGTTGCTCACCGACGGCCGACAATTGCCGGTGTTCGCGTTCACCCTCAAGGAAGACCAGACCAACTACTCCGTCTTCGACGTTTCCGTCGCATTGCGCACGCACGGCTGGCTAGTGCCCGCCTATACGTTCCCCGCCAATTGCGAAGACCTGGCCGCGCTGCGTGTCGTGGTCCGCAATGGCTTCACCCACGACCTGGCCGATCTGCTGCTCGATGACCTCACCTATGAGCTTCCCCGGTTGGCTGCGCAACGCCAGCCGCTACGCGGGCCCGAGGCCGCCGCGTTCGCACACGGCGTCAAGCCCGCGGGAGGCGCCGGACGTTAGGCGTTAGGAGGGAGACGGGCGTGGTCACTGACCCGCAGTTTGTGCTGCGGTTGCTGCTAGCCACCGGCTGTGGCATGATCATCGGGTTGGAGCGCCAGTACCGCTCGCGGACCGCTGGGCTGCGCACCCACGCCCTGGTCGCCGCTGGGGCGGCGGTGTTTGTGCTGTTCGGCGAGCAGGCGAGCCTACCGGCGGCGCCGTTGCAGATCGCCGCCTACGTCGTATCGGGAGTCGGCTTCCTCGGCGGTGGGGTAATCCTGCGCCAGGGCTTTTCCGTGCAAGGGCTCAACACCGCCGCGACCTTATGGTGCTCGGCGGCGGTCGGCTGTCAGGCCGCCGGCGGTCACGTCATCCCGGCGTTGGCCACCACCGCTGTGGTCCTGCTCGTGCACCTACTGCTTCGGCCGCTTGGTCGACTCGTCGACCGCGCTCCCGCGGCGAAAGACGAGGCGGTGGCCGGCTACACGCTCATCGTCGCGACCCGCCACAAGAGCGAACCTCAACTGCGCGCTCACTTGCTCCAGGCGATTTCCGAACGCCATCTCACCCTCCAAGGCCTGTCGAGCCGTGCCGAGGAACACGACCCATCGGATCCCACGGGCGCGGGCGGGGGTATCGAACTGCGCGCCGACTTGCTGATCGAGGGTGACGCCCCAGCGTTGCTTGATGCGCTGGTCACCCGGCTCTCGCTGGTACCGGGCACCCGCACGGTGTCCTGGCAGTCGCACGAACCTGACCCGCGCGGCGACGATGACCGCGATGACGATCGCGAGGACCCCGGCTTGATCCAATCAACCCGGCGGCCTCTCGACAGCTCGTCCAACGCGGATAACGGCGAGGTCGCGACCTGACTTGGCGAGGGCGACGGTGGTGATCGGCTGGGAATCGGAATCACCTTGCGCCGTTGCCACGGTTCGAGTGGTCTGGCCGGGGGGTGGCGCGCCCAGTCCCGATGATCAACAGCACAGGACAGTGGTTGGATCAAGCCCAGGTTCAACCACTGTGCTGTGCTGTTGATCACCGGCTGCGGTCGAGAACCTGGCGGACGTGGACGCGAACGCCGTTGCGTCGCGGCTGGTGTCGCTTCCGGGCTTGACCAGTTGACGGCCGGCGACGACAGTCACAACCGTCGCTCAGCCCTGAGCGATCCAACAACGCCGGGGCGGCTACCCAGGGGCCGGGCCTGAGCTAACGGAGAGTTTCATGAACTGGTACATCGCGGTCCTGAAGAACTACGTTGGCTTCCACGGTCGGGCGCGGCGGCTCGAGTTCTGGATGTTCACTCTGATCAACATGGTCGTTATCGTGGTGCTATACATCATCGACCTGCAGCTGGGGACCGCCTCTTTCGCCGAGTCCTCCGGTTCGGGCGGTTGGGGTTTCTTCGGTGGTCTCGGGCTTCTGTCGGGCCTATATTCCCTCGCGGTCTTTCTGCCCACCTTCGCTGTTCAGATTCGGCGACTCCATGACACCGACCGCAGCGGGTGGTGGCTGTTAATCGGGCTGATTCCGTTCATCGGCTCCCTCGTCCTACTGATCTTCTTCATCCTCGACGGCACCCGGGGACCAAATCGCTTCGGGGAAGACCCGAAGACCAGGCAGATCATGGCTAGCCCGTAGTTTTACCTGCATCGACCGCCAGTCACCTAGAGCGCGGTGCGCGCTGGGAGTGTGCGAAGCCTTTACCCAGGCAAAGGCGTGCCACTTGCGGCACGTTACTGCCCAACACCGTGGTCAGCCCGAGGACCTCGCTGATGCGGGTCGCTCGGTCGCAGGTCGGTCCTGCTAGCTCGGCTGACTAGCCGGGCCGTTCAACGCGAACGGCACAGTGCGTAATCACTCGGAAGTATGACGGTGGTTTGTTAGAGCCACCCGGTGGAGCGAACGGTGTTGGGCCGCAAGGTGTTTCTAAGCTACCGGTCGGCTGACCGGGCCGTGGTGGAAGAGTTCGCCGGGCGACTGCGCCGGGACGGGATCGACGCCTGGTACGACGGCTGGGAGATCGTTCCTGGTGACGACATTGTGGCGAAGATGGATGAGGACATTGACCGTTGCGGAGCGGGTCTGATCTTCGTCTCGCGCGCCTGGTTCGAGGGCCCCTGGGCGCAGGACGAGTACACCTCGCTGGCGTTTCGCAAGGTGGAGGACGAGATCCGGCTCATCCCGGTCCTGGTCGGGGACGTTGCGGACGTCGCGGACCGGCTTCCGACCCGGCTGCGCAAGCTGGCCCGCCGGTCCGTGGAGGATTACCAGGCCATCCGGGACACCCTGCTCGGCGTCGACCGTCGGCCGGGCCTGGGCAGCGCGCTGCAGGCGCGCACCCGCGTGGTGACGGTCCGACTCGAGGACAGCGCGCCGGGCCGGGCGGTGGTGTCGCTGCTGATCGACGGGCAGCTCAGTGTGGTCGAGACCGATGTCCGAGTGCCGGGCGGGTTGCACCTGGGAGACATGGGGGTGGCGGCGTTCGCGGAGCTGCGCCGGCGGGTGGGCTCGGTGCAGCTGCCCGGCGCGGTCGGTCAGGCGGTTGACCAGCTGCTGGCCGAACTTGGCACCACCACGGTCGTCGACCTGCACATCGAGGCGTCACCTACGTTGGCGTCGCTGCCTTTCGAAGTGGCGCTTACTCCGAAGGGTGGCTCACCGGTGTTGCTGCCCGGAGTCCGGATGCGCCGCAGCGTGATTGGTCAGCGACCGGATCCGGTCTTGCCTGCCCCGGGGCCGCTGAAGATCCTGGTCGCGGTGGGAGCGCCGGATGAGAACAAAACCCCACAGACACGGCTTGATATTGAGGCCGAGATGGGGTCGATCCTGGACGCGCTGGCGCCCGCCGTGCGTGATGAACGCGCTCAGGTGCGCATCCTGGAAGTGGCGAATGCCGACACCATCGCGGCCGCGCTCGACGAGGACGACTATCACGTGCTGCATTTGTCCGGCCATGGTGAGGAGACCACGATTGAGCTGGAGGACGAGGACGGCGCACCGGTCCCCACCTACGCGGCCGATCTCGCCGAGGCGTTGCGGGCCACTGGGCGGGTCGTCCCACTGGTGTTCCTGTCCTCTTGCCACGGTGCCGGTAACCCCGAAGGGCTGGCCCTGACGCTGCACCGGCTGGGTGTTCCCCGGGTGATTGCCATGCAGGCACCGGTGACGGATCGCTATGCCACCGAGCTGGCCGCGACGTTTTACCATCACCTGTCGGTACCGGCTTTCCCTAGGGCTGGGGTGGCGTTGGCCCGGGCCCGGCAGGAACTGGCGGGTCAGCCGTCTGACCAGGTGACCCATCGGAGGGGCCCGGAGTGGCCGATACCGACGCTGACGGCCACCGAGGACGGGCCACTCATCGACGGTGATCTCGATCTGGTGCCGCTACGGCATGCTCCCGTTCACCTGACCAGCGGCCCGGTGCCCGCGCTTGGTGTGGGGGAGCTCATCGGTCGCCGGGTGGAGCTGCGCGAGACGCTGCGCACCGTGCGCGACGGTACCGGCAGTGTCGTGCTGACCGGGATCGGCGGGGTGGGTAAGAGCGCCGTCGCGGGGCGTGTGATGGCGCGGCTGACTGAGCTGGGCTGGGTGTGCTCGGCGACCACCGGCACGTGGAGTCTGGACACAGTCTGTGTGACGTTGGGGGTTGAGTTGCTGACCGCGAGACAGCGCTGGGCCCGAGACTTGCGTGAGCAACTGACTACCCTACCGCCTGACGATCGCTCCCGGTTGTGGTTCCTGGGAAGGGCGCTGCGCCAGCATCCGCTGCTGCTGGTGCTGGATAACTTCGAGGACAACCTCACCGATGACGGCACCGCCTTCATCGACGCGGGAACACTGTCGGTGATCGAACACCTCGCCGAGTCCTGCGGTGTCGGACGCTTGCTTGTGACCAGCCGCTACCCGCTGCCCGGCATGCGAGATCTTTTGTGCCACCAGGAGATCGGGCCGCTATCGCGGAGTGAGACGCGCCGGCTGTTCCTGCGTCTTCCGGGGCTTCGCACGCTTACCGGTGAGGACGCCGCCCTGGTGCACCAGTTGGTCGGTGGGCATCCCCGGGTGTTGGAGTTTCTCGACGCCCTGCGGCGGCGCGGTGTGAGCACTGATCAGGTCCGTCGTAAGTTCCGCGAGTTGGCCCAGGCGCACAATTTGGCCCAGGCGCACAATGTGGAGCTGACCCGGACCAGGGAACTGCGTGAGGATGTGGCGGTGGCCGTCCAGCTCGGTGCCCGGGACATCTGTCTTGACGAGCTGCTCTCAGTCCTCCCGCGTGCCGAGCGCGAGGTGCTGCTACAGACTGCGGTGTCCAGTCTGCCGGTTTCTGTGCCGGACCTCGCTGCGATGCTAGGGAATCCCGAGCTCGACGACATGGCTGTCACGCGTACGGCGCAACGGCTGGCCGATCTCTCCTTGGTGGTGCGCACCGTCGAGAGCCTGTGGGTGCACCGCTGGACCGCCGAGGGCCTGCGGGAGCATCAGTCACCTACCGACTACCGCGACCGCTGCCGCAAGGCCGGTGAGCTGCGTCTGCGGCGTATCGCCAGCTCTGGTGATGTTGCGGAAGGTATCGAGGCCACCCAAAATTTCCTCGACGCCCAGGAATGGGACCGCGCAACCGCAGTGGCCACCTGTGTGGCAGGCTTCCTTGCCCAGTTTTCGAACCTACAGCTGCTGTCGTTCGCGGCCCACGTTCTCGCTACGCTGCCACCCCAGCACGCAAGCTACCACCTGTTCGTCGACCACGAAGGCGCGTCCCTAGCCGCGCTCGGCTTCACTTCCCAAGCCGTGACCCGCTACCTCCAGCTCGTCGACGCCTTCGCCCAGCGCGCCCACGCCGAACCTGACCGCGCCGACTACCAACGCGACCGCAGGGTAGGCTGCATGGCGAGGTATCTGTCTTGTGTGACAGATCCTTTTCCAGCAGCCCCCCCCCGAGTGAACTCGGCCGCCGGCGAGGTGGCCCTGGTTGGGCTCCTTTTCCGTCGGCCTGTTCCCGAACGGGGCGTGCGAGTTTCCCCGCACCCCGCTCTCCAGTGATCTATTGCCGGGTGGGTGTGGTGGGCCGTCCAGCGTGGATGTCGTCGTGGCAGCGGCGGCAGATGACTAACGTTTTGCGCCGTCGCATGGCCATCAGATGCATCCAAGCGGGTTTGTCCCGCCGTCCTGGCTTGGTGAGATCGGCGAGTTTACGGATGTGGTGGACTTCTAGGCCCGCCGTGGTGTCCTCGCAGATTTCGCAGCGCTCGGCGAGCAGCCGATGAATCAGCTCGTTGCGCCGGGTGCTGGCCAGGACCGGTCGCTGGTCGGTGAG
>JAFASX010000049.1 GCA_019244295.1 Pseudonocardia sp. | reverse complement strand
ACCAGACGACGCCCCCGCTCATCCAGATGCGGGAACAACACCTGAAACTTCGCCTCCAACGTCGCCTCGACGTCCTCCGAGAGCCCCATACCACAACAACGAACATCGGAACCGAAAACGCCTACTTATTTTTCGGCAGGCCCTCCTGTGCTGTTGATCACCGGCTGCTTCGCCAACGGGTTCGGCGAGGGATCCGGCGGCGTCGCGGCTTGGTTCGGCTCTCCTAGCGGCGGCGGATTCGGGCGAGCCAGGCGGCGACATCGGTGACGGTGCCGGCTGGCAGGTTCAGCTCAGCGCTGGCTTCCTCCGGCACGACACCTCGGTACGTGCTTTCCCGCAGCTGTTCCAGCACCCAGCCGGCGCCGAACGCGTTCCGGATCACCGTGTCGCTGATCCGAGGGCCAAAGCCCGGGTTGATGTCGGACAGCGCGAGCACATGCACCAACGTGCCCGGTTGGCACGCGCCGTGCAGGCTGCGCACGTAACGCGCTCGGTCGGCGTCGTCGAAGATGTGGAACAGGGCGCTGTCCAACACGGTCTCGTACGTCGGTTCGGTGGGCAGCCGCTGGGCGTCGGCTACCTCGAACCGCGCCGCGACCCCGTGCGCGGCCGCGTTCGCCCGAGCTAGCCGCACGGCGGACGCCGAAAAGTCAATACCCAAGACGTCGTAGCCCAGCCGGGCAAGATAGATGGTGTGCTCACCGGTGCCGCAGCCAACGTCCAGCACGCTGCCCCGAATCAGGCCGGTCTGTTCAAGCTCTACCACAGCTGGCTGTGGCTCGCCGATTATCCAAGGGGCCGTGCCGGACTCGTAGGCGTTCTCGAACCTGGCCAACGGCGAAGTGGCATCCATTCGGTTCTCCTCAGTAACGCGATTAACGATATAGAGGAGCCTAAAAACTCAACCGCGGTTGAAGTCAAGCGTCATTCGACGCTAGCGGGACGGCCGGGCGCTGCCTCCCCTGGTTTTGCTGGTGTTGATCGAGCGCGCGGCCGTTGGTTTGCCGCTGTCGGCGACCTTCGGCGGCGAGGGTGGTGTTCGGTGTACGACGGCTGGTGGCTGGAGCGACTTCGGTTGTGGCGCAGTCGGGGCAGCCGTGGCGGCTGGGCCCGGCGGTTGCGCGGCTAAGGGCCGGGAAAGCGGGGCTTGTTGCGTGTTCTGCGCGGGCGACTGGCTCGAGGAGTTGGCGAGCAGGAAGGGCCCGGCGAGCCCGCCGGCCGCGAGCGCGGCTACCGCTGCGGCAAGCGCGAAGCCGCCTCGGTTGGTCGGCTCCTGGTTCTGCCACATCACCACAGCGCTGTGCCGGCCTCGACCGGTGGGCTGATCCGGAAAGGCGAACTCTTCTGGCCATGCCGCGATCGGGTTGCCAAGCCACCGCGAGTTCGGCGGCACATGTTCCCCACGCATCACCAGGGATAGGCCGCCGATACCGGCGCCGGTGCCGATCACGGCACCGGGCAGCAGGATGCTGTGCGGTCCGAGCGTCGCGCCGGCGCCGAGGTGCACGTGGTCGATGCGCATGAGCCGGTCGTGGAACAGATGGGTTTGCAGCACGCATCCCCGGTTGACCGTCGCGCCGTCATCCAGCCGAACAAGATCGGTTTCTGGTAGCCAGTGGCTTTCGCACCAGACGCCTCGACCGATCCGCGCGCCGAGCGTCCGCAGCCACACGTTGAGCATGGGCGTGCCGAGCAGCGAGGTACCCAACCACGGCATGGCCATCTCTTCGTAGAAGACGTCGAAGAGCTCGTTACGCCAGACGAATGAACTCCACAGTGGGTGCTCGCCCACCTTGAACCGGCCGACTAGTACCCACTTCGCCAGCGTGGTGATGCTCAGGGCAACCACGCCAGCGGCCAACAGAACAAAGCCGCTGGCGACCGCCGCCGCGACCCAGCCGATCTTCAGCCGGATCAGCGCGAGGACACTGAACACGATCGCGCCGAGCGTCGACGACATCGCCCATGGCAACACCCGCAACAGCTCGACCGCGGCTCTGGCGACGACGAGCCGGGCCGGGGGGTTGAAGGTGCGGCTGGCATCGATGACATCCGGCACCCGAGGTAGCTCGAGGGCTGGGCGTCCGATCCACGACGAGTTCGCCGCCACCTCGTCCGGCGCGCTCGACAACACCGCGATGAGCGAGTCATCGCCCAGGGCGCGGTCGGGGCCGATGATGCTCGAATTGCCGGCGAACGCGCGGCGTCCCACGCCCGAGCGGCCGATCCGCACCCAGCCACCGCGCAATTCATACGGAGCGACCAGAGTGTCGTCGGCGAGAAACCCCCCGTCCTGCACACGCATCAGCGTCGGTAGACCGGTGGTGGTGGAAATCTCGGCGCGGGTCCCGACGCGCGCCCCGAGCATGCGGAACCACACCGGCGTGGCGAGACTGGAATAGATCGGGAACAACACCATCCGTGACGACTGCAGCAGCCGTTCGACCAGCCACGCCCCCCAACCGGCGCGGCTGTCAACGGGATGGAAACCAGGTCGCAGCCCCAGACCGGCGAGTCGTACCAACCCGCCCACGATCAGCGCGTAGCACAGCGCGGCCAGCATCCCGGCTATCGGCGGGATGACCAGCACGTCCCGCGGTTCGAGTTTATGATCTCGGGCGAGGTCGAGCTCGAACAGAGCTAGCCCCGGCAGCGAAGCCACCGTGGGAAGCACACTGACCAGGATCATCGACACCGTGTACAGCACGGTCCACCCGCTGAAGCGACGTTGCCTGGGTGCTGGCCATCCCTCGCCGACCGCCCCGACGTGACGGGCCGGCACCCCACTCCATCGCTGGTCGACTGGCACCTCACCGAGCACGCACGCCCCGGCTTCGATCTCGGCCCGTTCGCCGACCACCGCGCCGGGCATGAGGGTGCTGCGGGCACCCACCCTGGCGTGCGCGCCCACCCGCACCTCACCCACGTGTACCATATCGCCGTCCAGCCACCAGCCGGACAGATCGGCCCCGGCTTCGATTGCGCATCCGTCATCGAGCCTGGCCAACCCGGTGACCGGGGGGTCCGTCCGCAGGTCTACGTGCGCCCCCACCTGGCAGCCCAGCAGGCGGGCGTACCAGGCGGCAAGCGCTGTGCCGGCGAGCGAGCGCATCCCGAACGCCGTGACCAGCCGTTGCGCCGTCCACAAGCGCAAATGCACGGAGCCGCCACGCGGGTAACAGCCTGGCCGCACCCCTCGACAGATCCAGCGAGCCCCAAGCCCGACCACAATGAGCAGCCGGCCAGGCGGACTAATCAGCAACAGCCAACCGGCGGCGAGGTAAACCCAGGGGATAGGCGGCCCCAGCAGCGGTTGGCCGGCGGCGACGGCGGCCAGGTCGGTGAGCACAGCCAAACCGAGCATCCACTGCAGGCCTCGCGCCAGGTACAACCCGACGAGCACCAGCGCCTGCACGGGGCCGGTGGACGCCGGCGTCGGGTGAACCGGGCGGCGGCCGGACTGATCGCCGCCCAGCTCGTCCAGCCGGCGGGCCAGTTTGGTCAGGCGTGAGTTTTGATAGATATCAGCGACCGAGGCCTCGGGATAGCGTTCCCGCAGCTTGGCCACCAGCTTCGCGGTGGCCAAGCTGGTCCCGCCGAGGTCGAAGAAGTCAGCGTCACGATCAACGGGTACGCCGAGAAGGTCCTGCCAGACACCGGCCAGCCAACCGACCGTTCCGGCGGCGCGGGCAGCTGAAGCCGGTGTGCCTTGCTGGGCCGCCGCGTCGGCGGATTCGGCGACCGGCCACGGCATAGCCGCTCGGTCGACTTTGCCTGAGGTACGAACCGGCAGCGCATCCATCACCACCAGCTGGGGAACGAGCCCTCGGGGAAGCGACTCGGCGAGGGCGGCGCGCGCGGCTCGGGTGTCGAACGTTTTCCCTGGTGGCGTGTCCGGCACGAGATAGCCGACCAGCACATCGCCGCCGCCGGCCGTGGTCCGCACCGCCGCCGCCGCCGAGGTGACCTCGGGCAGCGCGAGCAGCGCCGCGTCGATTTCGCCGAGCTCGATCCGCCGGCCGCCCAACTTGACCTGGTCATCCGCGCGGCCGATGAAAACCAGACCCTCCGGGTCCGCGCGGACCAGGTCTCCGCTTCGGTACGCGCGGTCCCACCCAAGCATCGGTACCGGCCGGAACTTCTCGGCGTCCTTGACCGGGTCGAGATAACGGCCGGTGCCGACGCCCGCGATGACCAACTCCCCGACATCGCCGGGATGTACCGGTAGACCCCGGGAGTCGAGCACCGCGAGCGACCAGCCCGCCAGCGGTAACCCGATGCGGACCGGGCCGCCTTGGTCAAGACGCGCCCCGCAGGCCACCACGGTCGTCTCGGTGGGCCCGTAGGTATTCCACACTTCCCGGCCCGGTCGGCTCAAGCGCTTGGCCAGTTCGGCGGGGCAGGCCTCACCGCCGAGGATGAGCAGACGCACCCGGTCCAGCGCGTCCTGTGGCCACAAGGCCGCCAGCGTGGGCACGGTGGACACCACCGTCACCTTGCGCTCGACCAGCCATGAGCCGAACTCGACCCCGGCGCGCACCAGGGACCGGGCGGCGGGCGCCAGGCATGCGCCGTGCCGCCAGGCCAGCCACATCTCCTCGCACGATGCGTCGAAAGCCACCGAAAGGCCGGCGAGCACCCGGTCCCCTGGGCCAAGCGGACGATCCTGGACGAACAGCTGCGCCTCGGCGTCGACGAAGGCCGCCGCCGAGCGATGGGTGATCGCGACCCCTTTGGGGCGGCCGGTGGAGCCGGAGGTGAAGATGATCCAGGCGTCATCGCTGGGTTTCGGCATAGGGGTCGGTATGGGGGCTTTTGCCGTCAGACCCCGGTTGTCGCGTCTCAGCGCGGCCTGGGTCAGCCGTAGCCTGCCGCCCGTCTCCAGCACCCCGCGAACCTGGGCCTCCCGCCAGACCATCTCAACTCGTTCCTCAGGGTCATCAAGGTCTACCGGGACGTAGGCGGCGGCGCTGGCCAGCACCGCGAGGATCGCGAGGTAGGTCTCGTTGCACCCGGACGGCATCCGCACCCCGATCCGGTCTCCGACAGCGATGCCGGCCCCGAGCAACTCGTCGCGCAATGCCGAGACTCGCCGCTGACACTCGCGGTAGGAGAGTACTTCGTCGCCATCGTCCAGCGCGGGCGCGTCCGGGTAGGCACGCGCGGTGGCGGTGAAAATGTCGATCAAGGTGCGGGGAGGTGGCGGCGAGGCGACCTCGTATACCGCCTGCGGGATCAGGCGGGTCGGCATCTCCGTGAGATCTATGCCGGGCGATGACTGCATCGGCTGCCGAGGGCCGGGTAGACCTGGGGGCCGTTGGTGCGGCCTTGTCGACGTTGGGCCAGGGCCCAACGTCCGGCCTAGTGCTTTCGATGTGGGCGCATTGGGCATGCAAACCTCGGGTTGGGGGAGCGAGCAGCAGAGACTCGGCCGCGATGCGTGAACCGTGACGTGAGTCGTCCGCCGGAGCCGAGGTTACCTGGGGGTGGTCGATGCTCGGATCAGCGGGTGAGGGCGGGTTCTTAGTTCGACGCTCCGTGCCTTGCTTGCCTTAGCGGATGATATGAGACGGTTGTGCTGCCGGGAGAAGGAGAGGGCGATGAGGCATGTGATCGGCGATCTCGCCGCCCGGTTGGATCGTTATCAGCGCCGAAATCAGTGGTTGGGGTTCCCGCTCGCGGTGATATACAAGTTTTTTGATGATCAGGGGAATTATCTGGCGGCGTTGATCGCATATTACAGCTTCGTGTCATTGTTCCCGCTATTGCTGATCTTCACAACGGTGTTGGGTTTCGTGCTCGATGGTCACCCATGGCTGCAGCAGCACCTGATCGGTACCGTGGTGGCCCAGTTCCCGGTGCTCGGCGCCCAGCTGCGCGACACCACCCACCCGTTGCACGGCTCTGGCACCGGGTTGTGGGTGGGGCTTAGTGTGGCGCTCTACGGCGGCCTGGGTTGGGCCGTGGCGATTCAGCACGCGTTCGACCAGACCTGGGCGGTGCCGATGGATCAACGGCCCGATCCGATGCGCCGTCGGCTTCGGGGGTTGGGGATGTTGGCTGTGTTGGGCGTGGGCGTCGTGCTGACCAGCGCGCTGCGCTTCCTGGGCGCGATCGCGGGCCAGTTCGGAGCAGAGTTGGCGGTGGTCGTGCCGGTGGTCGCGCTGGCGGTGTCGTTGTTGCTGGTCGGCGGGTTGTTCGTGCTGGGCTTCCGGTTCCTGACCAGTCTGGAGCTCAGCACCCGGCGGGTGGTGTCCGGCGCGATCGTCGGCGCGGTCGGTTGGCAGGTGCTGCAGTACGCCGGTCCGGCGATGATCGCTCGCTTTCTCTCCCGATCCAATCAGATCTACGGGTTCTTCGGCGTGGTGCTGGTGCTGCTGGCCTGGCTTTACGCCCTGGCACTGGTCGTCGTTGTGGCCGCCGAGGTCAATGCAGTACAAGCACGCCGACTCTGGCCGAGGGCGTTGTTAGGTCCCACCCCGTTCGTCGAGCAGGACACATTGACCTCGGCGGACTGGCGCAGCTATCAGGCCTACGCTCGAGCCCAACGGTTTCAGGACTTCACACGCATCAGGGTGGAGCCGAAGCTGGACACCGGGGAGACCCCGCCTGATGCGCCCTCAGCGGAACCCGAACCGTCGACGTAGCGGGGGCTAGTGGGCCACGGGCGCGGTTCCGGGATTGCTCCCGGCCCGTTTCCCGCCCGCCGAACCGGACGTGCCGTAGGGTAGGCCGCCAGCGAGGTGCCGATTTTGATTGGCCCTTTTCCGACGGCCCCCTCCAAACCGGACTTGATGTACGTTGCCGCGTTTGGCTTCCGTGGTAGTGGGTGCTTTCGTGGCAGGTGCGGCAGACGATCAGGGTTTTGCGTCGGCGTGTGGCCATGATGCGAACCCATTGAGGCCGTTCGGCCCTGCCCCAATGCCGTTTAGTTAAGCATTTGGCCTGGTCAGGGCAGATGTAGACGCCTTGACTGGGGGATGCATGACCAAGCTGATCCCTTGGGGAGCATGAGATCAACGAAACCCCACATAGCGCTAGTGCGGCGCGAGGCGTGAGGCTGCGGATCATGCCATCTTCGACACCCAAAACCGCTCTTGACCTGCGAAAACGATCCTTAACTTGCGACATTGGGCCCTGCCCTTCGTGTGCAGATCCCTGAGGTGCCGGACATGGTGCACTTCGACACTGTCGTGTGATCCGCATAGTTCGCAGGTATCGGCCAGCAGCCGTTGCACGACTTCGCTGGGCGTGATGACCACGATGATCATGCTTGTCGTCGGCGTCAAGGACCACAACTTCATAGCCGAGGAACCGAGCGGCTTGCGTCCGCCCGTGCGTGACCAGAGTCTTGGCCTCGGACAGCTCCCCGAGAGGAGTTTGAATGACGAACGTGACATCCATCGCAAACGCGGAAGAAGCGCTGACGCGGCTTAAGCCGCTGGTCGGGGAGTGGAGCGTGCGGGCCATCTCGCCCCACGGCGAGCCGTGGCCGGGCCAGGGGCGCACAGTCATCGAGTGGCACTACTCTGGCGCCCACCTCGTTCAGCGCTCGACGGTGGAGATGCCCGAGGCGCCGAACACAATCTCGATCATGGGTTGCGACGCGGCCAACGGCACCTACTTCCAGCTTTACTCCGACGATCGAGGCGTGTGCCGGGTTTACCAGATGAGCATCGGCGATGGCCAGTGGAGGCTCTGGCGGGATGGTAAGCCTTTCTCCCAGCGTTTCACTGGACGGTTTGAAGATGGCGGCGCCACGATCGTGGGCCGGTGGGAGAAGGCCGAGGACGGCGAACATTATCAGACCGACTTTGACCTAATCTACCGAAAGACCCAGTGACCGCCCCCCGGAGCACGTTGTCTTACAGCCTCATTGCACGCCAGAAGAAATCAAACTCGAAACGCCAAGTTATTAAAGACGTAACTGTGCTTGACCCGGGTTGCCCATGTCAGTGAAGCCGATGGTGTTCGCGCCAAAGCCGACGAGCAAACCGATTGGCTAGTTTACCAGGTCGCAGCGATACTGCCCGTCGGCATCCGGCGGCCGTGCGAAGGTGCGCGACAGAGCTAGCCGCGTCGGTTTCTGGTGGGTTGCTGCGTGGCGATGCTCTTCGGGAAGACGGCGATGAGGAGCATGCGCAGCACGGTCAGGGCTCGGGCGCTCTGCTGGTCGTCATGAGCGAGTACCGGGGTCAGCACGACCACGCCGACGATCAGCAGGGCACCTAGACCGAGGCTGCCTAGCACGATCATCGGGACCGGAGACCCGAGCAGCGCAGCCGCCCCGCTGGCACCGCCAAGCACCCTTGCCGCCGCTCCGGCGACCCGCGCCCGTTCACCAGACCCGCCTTTGTGCCCGGATGGGTTGGCGCAGCGCGGCGCAGTGACCATATCCGCCCAACGACGCGTAACGCGTATCCTCGTTGCCGCCATCGGGACACACCTGCGGCCGCGAGTTCGTGCGGTTCAGCTTCGAACTCTTCCCGATATCTGGCACGTTCGCGAATCGCCAGCAGTCGCACCACCCGGCGGAGCGCCGCTTTCGCTATCGGTGACTGCGGGCCGTGCTTGACAGCGCGGGCGAAGGTGAGAGCGGCGAAGGCGATATGGCTATGGCCTTGGCCATAGCCATATCGATAGCGGCGGCCCAGGCACGATGCCGAGCTAACGGTGAGCGGCTCACGTGGTCCCTCCCAAGGCAGTCCCGGGGTGGTCCCGCTTCGCAAGGACTGGACGGCGGTGTTGGCTGAGGGATATGAGCGGTTCCGCAGGTACCGGACGTGGGGTTAAACCCATAATGTCGTGATGGGGACGGCGGTGATCCGCTCACCTAGTGGATAGGCTGCTCGTCTGCTGTCAAGTGCGATGCCGCCGGCGAACCGGTCTCCAAGTTGTTCGCGTAGCCAGTGCAGGTGCCGCGTATCCGCGCTGGTCGCGGACAATTCATCGGTGGATCCAGCGGGCTGCGCGGAACTCAGCGCACGGCGGTCAGCCGCCGTGCAGCGCCCCAGCGCGTCCCGTGCGGCGGCGTCACGCGCCGTCAGCGTGGTCACTAACCAGGAGGAATGGCAAATGAGGTGAACGCGGTGCGGCGGGGCAGCCGGAACACTTCGCGGCCGAGTACTGAGTTGAGCACAGTGGCGTTACGGACCGCGCCGAATCCCAAGTCGGGGGCGGCTGCCCCGTGGCTGTGCAAGTCGGCGTTGAGTACGAAGAGTCGTCCGGTTACCGCCTCGGCCAGTTCGATCGAGTGGTCAGCCCGCACCCGAAACCGGCCGAGACAGTCCCGCCGGACGAGCGAAGCGAGCGGGCTGAGGAACGCGGGTTCACGCGAAACATAGCCGGTAGCGGCCACCACCAGGTCAGTGAGCCGGGAAAATCGGGTGTCGGTGTCGACGTGCCGGCAACACAGCAGCACTCGATCATCGACCAGCCGCGTCGACTCGACGGCGACCCCGCAGCGCAGTTCAACCGGTGCCGGAGTATCAGCCAGTTCGCGCTGGTAGAGCAGCTCGTGCAGCGCGTCGATTGTGTCGGTGTCGATACCTTTGTAGTGCTGCCACTGAGCCGCGACCAGCTCGTCACGACGTTCCGGAGCCAGCTGATGAAAGTAACGCACATAGTCCGGAGTGGTCATCTCCAACACCAGCTTGGAGTAGTCCAAGGGCGCGAACGACGCCGTTCTGGTCAGCCAGCTCAATGATCGGCCTCGGCGCAGCAGATCGAGCACCACCTCCGCCCCGGACTGGCCCGAGCCGACCACGGTGACCTCGCCAGCCGCTTCGATGTCGGCGAGCCGGTGCAGATAGTCCGCCGAGTGCAGCAGCCGGCCCGGTGGCAGACCTGCGAGCGCGTCTGGGATGTGTGGTTCGGTGCCAACCCCGAGCACCACGTTGTGCGCCCGGTAGGTGTTTCCAGGCGTGCTTACCTCGAACTGGGCGGCGTCTGCGTCCCAGACCATGCGCGTGACGCGCCGCCCGAAGTGCACGCTAGGCAGCCGCGCCGCCGCCCACGCCAGGTAGTCCGCATACTCCCTGCGGCTGGGGTGGAAGCGTTCGCGCACGTAAAACTGGTAAAGCCGATCGTGTTCGCGCAGGTAGGCCAGAAACGACAGCGGGTGTGTCGGGTCCACCAGCGACACCAGATCGGCCAGAAAGCTGACCTGCAGCGAAGCATCGTCGAACAGCAGCCCGGGGTGCCAGGCTGGCCCGTCGCTGGCCTCCAGCACTACCACGTCCAGTCCCGGTACCGAGCTGGCCAGCGCGGCCATGCCCAGCCCGAATGGGCCCGCGCCGACGACCAGCACGTCGTAGGTTCTCACGCCGGTTCTCACGCCGAAGCCTCCGAATAGATCAGCAGGAGCGCGGTCTTCTCGGGCAGCGTCAGCTCGCGGTCCGCGATGAACCCGGCGGCCCGGAAGGCCCGCACCGAGGCCACATTGCGCGCGTCCGGTTCGGCGACCACCCGCTGGCAGCCGACGGTGCCCGTGACCAGTGCGTGCGCGACATGCGCCAGTACCCGCCGGCCGATGCCGCGACCCAGCAGCGTGGGATCGCCGATCGCGATGTGCACACCGAGGTCACCCGGGTGGGCTGGGTAGAGCGCGGCGATGCGGTCGGTGGCCGCCCGGTACAGCTCGAGGTAGGCCACCGGGACGCCGTCCAGCTCAACAAGGCAGGGCAGCAGGTCCGGGCTGGTCAACTGGCGGCGCAGTTCGTCGCGCCACTGAGACTGCGACCAGTCCTGGTGCCAGAACGCGGCCACGTGCGGCTGCGCGTTCCACGCCGTGATCAATTTCAGGTCGGCGCCATCTGGCCGAGCCAGGCGGACGGTGAGGCCGGTCACTGGATGTTCACTGGGGTTTACCGGGGTTAACCGGGGTTCACCGGGCCAGCAGCGGGTTCGGGGCGTCCAAGTACACCGATTGGGCATCCAGTGGGGCGATCACCTCATCAATGCCATGCAACCGGGTGAGCAGGTTGGCCTTGCACGGCAGGGTGGGGGCGGTCAACCAGCGTCGGGCCAGTCGGTCGCCGCCTGGGCCGGCATCGGCCAGCGCCGGCAGCGCGTCGCGCAGCGCCCCCACCATCGCCGCGAGCAGCAGCCGTTCGTCGGCCAGACCAGCCACGCCGAGCGCGCCGACCACCGCGAGCGCCTGGTTGCGCAGCAGGTAGTAGCTCAACCGCTCGTCGACGGTCGCGTCATCCACCACGGCCAGCATCGACTGTTCCGTATCACACCTGCCCAACGCGGCCAGTGCGTGGGGCAGGTGTGACGTGGCCAGGTAGTAACCCTGGTTGTCCCGGAACGCCCCACCCAGCACGCCGCCGTCCGGGGCTAGCCGAACCAGGGTGTTCTGTTGGTGGCCCTCCAGCCCGATCCCGGTGGCCGCATACAGGTGCAGCATCGGTACCAGCACCCGGGCGGCGTAGGCGGCGACCCAGCCGGCCGGGTCTTTGCTGACCGCCGGCAATGTGGCCAGCGTGCTGGGCCCCAAGCCGGGGCGGGGGGCGATCAGCCCGACCAGGCAGCGCAGCTCGCCGATCCCGGGCGGCACCTCGCGGACCGCGACGTCCAGCCCGGTCAGCTCGCCAGCCTCGGTGTGCACGGCCAACCACGCCGGGTCGCGCACGATGCGGAACTCCGGGTAGCTGGCCTCGGTGGCGGCGGCGTACCCGGCATCCAGCAGCCGGTTCACTTCGGGTCCCCGACGCAGCTCGGTCAGGGTCGCTTCGCGGCGGGAGTTGGTTATCCGCAGCCCCACCGACAGCTTGAGCATCACCGGCGCGTCTGGGCGGTAGACCGTGCGCCAGGACGAGGTTGGCCACCAGCTCGGGCCGTGCGGGCCCAGCGGACGTAGTCGCCCTGTGCGCACCAACTCCTCCACAGCCGGTCGTTTCAGCAGGTCGGCAGCTTGCCAGGGATGCGATGGCACCACCACCTTCCCGGCTGGGGCATCCAGGGGTCCGGCCAGCTCAGCTAACAGTTCCGCCGTGTTCATGCCGCGTAGCGACGGCGCCCCGGCTACCGCGTCATGCCTGACCAGCTCGGGATCGGCGGCGAACCAATGCAGCGCGAACGAGGCTCGGGCTTCCGGCGCCCAGGCCGCCGCGTCAGCATCGCTGATGCCGTCCCGGCTCTTCGGCGCCGGGTGGCACAGATGGCCAAGCAACAGCGCCTGCTCGGCGTCGAGGAAGTTGTCTGTGCCCGGTGGCGGGTTGGGCTCGGCGCGCCGGGCGGCCACGAAGCCAGCCACGCGGTGCACCGAGTCCGCGGTGCGGGCGGCCAGGTCGCTGATCTCGCCGGTGGGCACACCGCCCGCGCGGGCGCCCCCCCGGACGGCCGCTTCGGTCGCTATTAGGACAACCGCCGAAGTGGCTTCCAGCGGGAACTCCCGGTCGTCCGGGCTGACCAGGCTCACCGACCCGAACCGGTGCCAGCCGGTGGGTGAGCAGTACCGCACCTCGGCGCGCAGCCGGGCTCCTATCGCGGTCAACGGCAGCTCCAGCCGACCCGGGGTGACCTGGGTGTTGGTCTCGACCAGCCAACAGCGCAGCAGGGCTTCCAGGTGCGCATGCTCGGAGATCTGGCGGGGGTCGGTCGCCTCGAGTGGGTCGGGGGTGTTCATGCGCACTCCTGTACGGCCGCCGCGCACACCGCGTCCAGTAGCTGATCTACGTCCGACTCGGTGGCGGTGGGGTTGACGAAGGTCAGTTTGAGGCACACGCTCGATCGTCCGTCGGCCTCGGTCACTTCGGTACGCCCGATCAGTGCGCTACCCGAGCGCAGCAGCCGCCGGCGCAGCCGCGCATTGAGCGCATCCACATCGGCCTGGTCGGTTCCGGTCGGTTGGTAGCGGAACACCACGGTGGTCAGCTCCGCCGGGCCGATCAGCCGCAGCGCGGGACGCGCCTGAATCCGCGTTTGCGCGTATTGAGCCAGCCGATGGCAGTGCTCAACCATGTGACCGAGCTCACGTCCACCCACCGCCAGTAGCGTAGTCGCCACCTTGACCGCGTCGGCCCGGCGAGTTGTCTGCAGCGAGCGGCCGAGCAGGCCGGTAAACCCGGCGGCGGTGTCGTCGGCGGGGTTGAGGTAGCTGACCTCTCGCTCCAAGGTGGCGAACGGCGCGGGGTCGGCGGTGAGCAGCACGCTCGCTGGTGCCGGCTGCCAGCCCAGCTTGTGCAGGTCCAGGGCGAGCGAATCGGCGCGTCCCAGCCCGTCAAGTCCCTCCAGTGTCGCGGTGAGGCGCGGCGAGAACAACACGCCGAAGCCGTAGGCGGCGTCCACGTGCAGCCAGATGCTGAAGGCCTCGGTCAGCGAGGCGATCTCGGGCAGTGGGTCGATGGCCCCGAAGTCGGTTCCGCCAGCGGTGGCGACCACCGCGATCGGGGTTTCATTCCGGTTCAGGTCCGCCAGCGCGGCGGCGAGTGCGTCCGGCCGCATCCGCCGTCGTGCGTCGAGCGCGACCGGGCGGACACAGCGCTCGCCCAGTCCCAGCGCCGCGCAGGCTCTGCGGACCGAGAAATGCGCAAGCTCGCCGGTCAGGACCACTGGTTGCCCCAGTGCGGCAAGCCCGTCCTGGCGCACGTCGACACCCCGGCGCGCCCCGGCGCGGTCCCTCGCCAGCAGCAGCCCCATCAGGTTGGACAGCGATCCACCCGGGGTAAACACGCCGTCCGCGTCGCCTGGCAGCCCGGCCAGCCGGGCTAGTGCCTCGACCACCCAGCGCTCGACCGCGATGGCGCTTGGCCCCGAATCGTAGGTATCCAGCGACGGGTTGAGCGCCCCGACAACGGCGTCTCCGGCGGCCGCGACCGCGAGCGGCGGAGGCTGTAAGTGGGCGGCGGCTCGGGGGTTGGATAGGTCGAGCCCGTAACAGGTGAGCAGCTCAGTGAACTGGCGCACGGCGGCGTCGGCTCCGATGCCTTCTGCGGGTATCTCCGCTGGCCCCAGCGCGGCGCGCGCCGCGGCGAGCACGTGGGCGGGAGAGCTAGCCGGTAATGGACGGCCACTGCGTCCAAGGGGACCAAAGCATCCTCGATAGTCCCGATCGTGCGGGGCACGGCACCTCCGATAGTTAGGTAAGGCTTCCTGAAGAAGAGCGACCCTACTCGCGGGGGGCGCCGGGGCCATAAGCTGGTTAGGCCTGCCGTAACCGCGGCCTGGGCGGTTGGGTCGCGGTCGGCGGGGGTAGCCTGACCGAGATCAATCACAGGAATATTGATTGAATACCACTGGAGGAGCCGCATGTCGGCTGTTGAGGTCGCTGCGCTGATTGCCTCGGGCGCCTTCGTGCTGTTGGTCGTGCTGCTGGCGATTCCGCTGATCAAGCTCGGTCGCACGCTTGATGAAGCGACCACCGCGATCCGCAAGACCTATGAAGGTGGTGCCCCATTGCTTGACGGGGCGAATACTACGCTGAGCCGGGTGAACACCCAGCTCAGGCGAGTCGACGGGATCACCTCGAACGCGTGCATGGTCAGCAGCAATGTCTCCGCGTTGACCTCGTTGTTCACCGCCACCATGGGTGGGCCGCTGGTCAAGACCGCGGCGTTTACCTACGGTCTCTCGAAGGCCATCAAGGCTCGTCGGGCGCCCAAGGAAGCGGTTAACGGCCGGTCTCGGAGGCGCGGTCGCACCCGTCGGGGAAGACCATGAAGGGGTTGTTCTGGCTCGGTCTCGGCATAGCCACCGGCGTTGTGGTCACTCGCCGGCTCACCGTGGCGACGCGACAGCTCACTCCAGCCGGCATCAGTGAGCAGATCGGCGACGGATTGCGCGAGCTGGCGTTGGCGCTCGGCGAGTTCGGGGCCGATGTGCGCGCGGGAATGGCGGAGCGAGAGCGCGAGTTGACCGAGCTGGTCGAGGTCCGTACCGGGCAACCGCTGCCCCGGGTGATCCCGGCGCCGCAGGCCCTCCCGGCGACCCGAGCGCGCCGGGCGGGCGGTCTGGTCTAGCGACCTTTCCGCCTGCCGTGCCCGTGCCGTCCGCATTCCATCTGAAAACCGCAAGAGAGTGTCACCGTGGAAACCCACGAGATCAGCCGACGTTTTATCGATCACTTCGTCCGCGCTGGACACACCGTGGTGCCCAGCGCGTCGCTCATCCTGGACGACCCCAACTTGCTGTTTGTCAACGCGGGGATGGTGCAGTTCAAGCCGTATTTCCTGGGTGACGCGCCGCCGCCGTACCCGACCGCGACCTCCATCCAGAAGTGCGTGCGCACCGGCGACATTGACGAGGTCGGCAAGACTACCCGGCACAACACGTTTTTCCAGATGGCCGGCAACTTCTCCTTCGGCGACTACTTCAAGGCCGGGGCGATCGAGCACGCGTGGCGGTTGGTGACCGGGTCCCGTGACGGCGGCGGCTACGGCTTCGAGCCGAGCCGCATCTGGGTTACCGTCTACCAAGACGACGACGAAGCGATCGAGTTGTGGCGCCGGATCGCCGGGCTGCCAGCTGAACGGATCCAGCGACGGGGCGGTAAGGACAATTACTGGGACATGGGTGTGCCTGGCCCAGGCGGTCCCTGCTCGGAGATTTACTACGACCGGGGTCCGGAGCACGGCCGCGAAGGCGGCCCGGTCGCGGACGAAGACCGGTATCTGGAGATCTGGAACCTCGTCTTCATGCAGGACAGGCGCGGTGAGCTGTCCCCGAAGGAAGGCTACCCACCGATCGGTGAGCTGCCGAACAAGAACATCGACACCGGAATGGGCATAGAACGGGTCGCCTACCTGCTGCAGGGGGTCGACAACGTCTACGAGACCGATCTGGTGCGTCCGGTGATCGCCCGCGCCGAGGAGCTCTCCGGCCGGCGCTACGGCGCGGGCGGGATCGACGACGTGCGGTTTCGGGTGATCGCTGACCACGCCCGCTCCGGCGTGATGATCATTAGCGACGGGGTGACACCCGGCAACGAGGGCCGGGGCTACGTGCTGCGCCGGCTGCTGCGCCGGATCGTGCGCTCGGCCCGGCTGTTGGGTGTGCACGAGCCGGTACTCGGCACGTTCGCCGAGGTGGTGCGAGACGCGATGGCGCCGGCTTACCCGGAGCTGGCGACCGACTTCGAGCGGATCTCGGCCGTGGTGCGTGCCGAGGAAGACGCCTTCCTCAGCACGCTCGGTGCCGGCTCTCGGATCTTCGACGGCGCGGTGGCCGCGACGAAAAGATCCGGCTCGACCATCCTGCCGGGAGACCGGGCGTTCCAGCTGCATGACACTTACGGCTTCCCGATCGACCTCACGTTGGAGATGGCCGCCGAGGCCGGGTTGACAGTTGACCAGGACGGTTTCCGGCGGCTGATGGATGAGCAGCGGGCCAGGGCCAAGGCCGACGCGGCCAGCCGCAAGACCGGACACGCCGACGGCGGGCTCTACCGCTCGGTGCTCGACGCCCACGGTACGACGGACTTCCTCGGCTACACCGACCTGACTAGTGAAGCGCGCATCGTCGGGTTGCTGGCGGGCGGGGCTCCGGTTCCGGCGGCGGGTGCCGGCACCGAGGTCGAGGTGCTGCTGGACCGCACGCCGTTCTACGCCGAAGGTGGCGGCCAGCAAGCCGACACCGGCGTACTGCGCGGTGACGGGTTCACCGTCGAGGTGCACGACGTACAGTCCCCGGTAGCCGGGCTGAGCGTGCACCGGGGCCGGGTGACCGACGGCGAGGTTCGACTGGACGCCGCCGTGCACGCCGAAGTGGACGTGTCGCGCCGCCAGGCGATCTCCCGGGCGCACTCGGCTACGCATCTCGTGCATGCCGGGATGCGCCGCGCGCTGGGTGACGCGGCCGCGCAGGCCGGTTCGCTGAACGCGCCAGGGCGGCTGCGGTTCGACTTCACCTCGCCGGCCGGGGCGGTGCCGCCGAGTGTGTTAGCTGACGTCGAGGACGAGGTCAACACTGTGCTGTTGGACGACCACGAGGTTCGTGCGTTCACCACCTCACTCGCCGAGGCGCGCCGGATGGGGGCCATCGCGCTGTTCGGCGAGCGTTACGGCGACGCGGTGCGGGTAGTGGAGATCGGTGACTACTCGCGCGAACTGTGCGGCGGCACCCACGTGCGTCGCTCCGGCCAGCTCGGTGTGATCAAGCTGCTGTCCGAGGCGTCCATCGGCTCCGGGGTACGCCGGGTCGAAGCGTTGGTAGGGCTGGACGCGTTCCGGTTCCTGGCCCGCGAGCATGTGCTGGTCAGCCAGTTGTCCGAGCAGTTCAAAGCCCGTCCGGAGGAGCTGCCGGACCGGATCGGCGCCGTGGTGGAACGGCTGCGGGACGCCGAGCGGGAGCTGGAGAAGGTGCGCGCCGAAGCCGTGCTGTCCTCGGCGGCCGCGCTGGTGGACGGTGCGGAAGACATCGGCGGGGTGGCTTTGGTGGCCGCCGCCGCGCCTGATGACGTGCCAGGCAACGACCTGCGCGCCCTGGCCACCGACGTACGTGGCCGGCTGGGTGCCCGCCCGGGCGTGGTCGCGCTGTTCAGCGCGGCCGGTAACAAGTTGTCGTTCGTGGTGGCCACCACTGAGGCGGCCCGTGGCCGAGGGCTGGCCGCCGGCAAGCTGGTGCCGTCGTTCGCCGCCGCGATCGGCGGCCGAGGTGGCGGCAAAGCCGAGCTCGCCCAGGGCGGTGGCAATAATCCGGCTGGGGTGCCGGAGGCCGTTCAGGCGCTGCGCGCGGCGGTGCGGGCTGGGGTTGATCCGGTGGGGTGAGCTGGGTGAGCCCTCAGCATGGTCGGCTGCTGCACGGTACCGACGGGCCTGACGCGGGGCCCGGTCGGCGTTTAGGCGTCGATGTTGGCACAGTGCGGGTGGGGGTGGCAGTATCCGACCCGGGCGGGGTGCTTGCTAGTCCGCTGGTTACGCTCGGACGGGATGAGCGCGGCGGCTCGGACCTCCGCCGGCTGGTTGATCTCGTCGCGGAGTACGAGGTGGTGGAAGTGGTGGTCGGGCTACCCCGCACAATGGCGGGTCGGGATGGGCCGGCGGCGCAGGCGGCGCTTCGATACGCCGAAGCGCTCGCGTCGTTGCTGGTCGTCCCGGTTCGGATGGTCGACGAGCGACTCACCACCGTGGTGGCCAGCCGAATGCTTGCCGAGCGACGAGTACGTGGGCGCAAGCAGCGCGCGGTGGTCGACCAAGCGGCGGCGACCGCGATCTTGCAGGGTTGGCTGGAGTCCCGGGCGATGCGGGACGGTACCGGAGCTGGCACGTGACCGGTCGTGGACCCGACACCAACCAGATCGACGTCGTCCACATGAATACTGAGCGTATTGGCATTGAACACACCGACACTGTGCGTATGGATGCGCGTATCGATACTCGTACCAGTGCGCGTACCGGTGCTCCCAACGTTGGTTCGGGTCGCACCAATTCAAATAACATCAATTGGGCCGGTGCTGGTTCGGCCGGCGCCAAATTAAGCGGTGCCGAACCGGGTGCCGCCAAACCGGGCCCCGCCAAACCAGGTGCCGCCAAACCAGGTGCCGCCAAACCGACGACGCGAGAACCAAACACTGAACCGTTCGCTACGCCGCGTCGTTCCAGGAAAGGTCCCAGGAAAGACGGCCGTCGCCGCCGTTCTGGCCGTCGCCGTGGTCGTGGTGGCTGGTTGCTGGTGCTGGCCCTGCTCGCCGCGATCGTGGCGGGCGGCGGGTTTGTCTTGCACCGAACGCCGTTCGGCGTGCCTGACTACGACGGTCCCGGCCAAGGCGACGTGATCATTCAGGTCAACGACGGCGACACGACCAGCGCGATCGGCGCCGAACTCGTCCGAGCTGATGTCGTGCGCAGTGTGAAGGCATTCATCATAGCCGCGGCCGAAGACCATGACCGCATACGCTCGGTGCAACCGGGTTTCTACCGGTTGCACCTGCGAATGTCCGGCCAGTCGGCCGTTGCTTCGCTGCTCGATCCCCGGTCCCGGGTCGGACAGCTGGAGATCAAAGGGGGCGTGCAGCTGGACGATACCCGAAGCCCTGACGGCACGGTCGTCCCTGGTGTGCTGGCCCTGGCCTCCCAGGCGACCTGCACTCAGCTCAACGGTGTTAGCACCTGCGTGAGCGCCGACGCATTGCGCAACGCGATGGTCAACACGTCAATTGACCAGCTCGGAGTGCCGGAATGGGCGCGGACCGGGGTGGCGAAGGCCGAACCGAACCGGCGGCTGGAGGGTCTGGTCATCCCGGGACGATACGACGTGCGCCCAGGTGACTCCGCTGAGAACGTATTGCGGACCCTGGTCACCCGGTCCGGCACGCAGTTGGAGGCCAACGGGTTGCTCAGCGCGGCCGAGCAGACCCGTTACAGCCCCTACCAGCTGTTGGTGATCGCCTCGCTGGTGGAGAAAGAGGGTCTGGCGTCGGACTTCGGCAAGATCTCCCGAGTGATTCACAACCGGCTTTCCAGCCGGGTTCGGCTGGAGTTAGATTCGACGGTGAACTACCCCTTGGATCTGCAGGAGGTCCGGACGAGTACCGCGGATCGCGGTCGCACCGGCGCATACAACAGTTACCTCAACTACGGCCTGCCCCCGACTCCGATCGGGGCTCCTGGCAAGCGGGCAATCGAGGCCGCTGAGCATCCCACGCCCGGGCCCTGGATGTTCTTCGTGAAATGCCGCAAGGACGGTACCTCGTGCTTCGCGGTGACGTTGGCTGAGCATCAGCAGAACGTGCGCGCCGCTATGGCCGCCGGAGCGTTTTGATGGGGCGCTGCGCGCCCCTCGTGGGTGGCGAGTATGGCTATAGCCCTGCTCGCCACCCACGAGGGGCAGTGCTCGGCATGCCGGTGGCGCATTCTCGGTCGCCGGCGCTGCATCGGGCGGCCTACGCCGCGCTCGGTTTGGTCGGGTGGCGCTATGACGCGATCGAATGTTCGGCGGCCGCGCTGCCGGGCTTGGTGGACGGGCTCGGTCCGGAGTGGGTCGGGCTGTCGATCACTATGCCGGGCAAACGGGCGGCGCTGAATCGAGCCGATGTCCGTACCGAGCGAGCCGTCGCGGTGGGCGCGGCCAACACCCTGGTCCGGCTGCCGGACGGTGGCTGGCGAGCAGACTGCACGGACATCGACGGCGTGTCCGGTTCGCTGGTTGCCGGAGGTTGGTCGGGGCCCCGTTCCGGAAGGGCGTTGGTGCTCGGAGCTGGCGCGACGGCGGCGGCTGCGGTCGCGGGGCTGGCCCGGCTTGGTATCCGGACGGTGGAGTTGATGGTGCGTGATCCGGCACGAGCAACCGGAACGGTCGAGGTCGCCGGACGGTTCGGGTTGAGTACCGAGGTCCAGCGGTGGGATCCCACGCTGCCGAAGATAACCGAGTTCGATGTGGTGGTCAGCACCGTGCCGGCCGGGGTGGCCGACGACTGCGCCGGTGCGCTCGCCCGTGCCGCGCTAGTACTCGACGTGGTCTACGCGCCGTGGCCGACCCCGGTGGCTCGGGCGGTGGCGGCCGCTGGCGGGCGGCTGGTCACCGGTCTGGACATGTTGCTGCATCAAGCGTTTGGCCAGGTGGAGCAGTTCACCGGGAAGCCCGCTCCGAGGGAAGCGATGGCCGCCGCCATCGGCACTGTTGATCCGGCTTAACGGGCCTCCGCCGCGCGGCATGCTCCAGCGGAGGCGGGCGGGAAGGAAATCGCCTGGTGAGGCCGCACGGCTTACCACTGACGTGACCGCAACAGCCCCGAAACGCGTTGGCCATACCCAGAGGTTGTCCTGGTAACTGACTCACTAACGGGTGAGGCGCACCTAGGGTTCCGCCGATCGACGCGGTCGGGCCTGGTCCGAGAGGTGCAGGCGGGTTCCGGTCGGATGCCGGGATGCGTTCCACGGCGGGACAAAAGCCCGGGAGGTCAGCCTTCCCGGCTGCGCCTCGGGCCGGGACGAGACCCCAGAATGGCGCCGTGTCTCACAATCATGATCACCACCATCGCGCTGACGCGTCACTTCACGACAACTATGGCCCGGAGGCGCGCTTCGCCGTCGAGGCTGAGGCCACACTGCCGACCACCAAGTGGGAGGAGGAGATCGCCAGGGGCCTGGAGCTAGGCCTGCCCGGTGCGGACTCGATCGTCGACAAGCGGATCCCCACCTTCTCCCGGGGCGAGCTGCCGCATTTCGCCGGCATCAACACCTTCCTCAAAGCGCCCTACCTCGAGGACGTTCGGCGCTGCGGGGAGTACGACGTCGCGGTTCTCGGCGCCCCGTTCGACGGCGGCACCACCTACCGCTCCGGCACCCGATTCGGGCCCCAAGGAATCCGCAAGATCTCCGCGCTGTACGGGCCGTACAGCTTCGAACTGGGCGTCGACCTGCGCGAAAGTATCACGATCCGCGACCTGGGCGACGTCTTCACCATCCCCGGCAACATCGAGAAGACGTTCGACCAGATCACCAAGGCTGTCTCGCACGTCTACGCCTCCGGTGCCTTCCCCGTGGTTCTTGGCGGTGACCACTCCATCGGCTACCCGACCACCCGGGGCGTCGCGCCGCATCTGGGTGGCGGCAATCTCGGCATCATCCACTTCGACCGGCACGTCGATACCCAGGAGACCGACCTCGACGAACGGATGCACACCACACCGTGGTTCCACGCCACCGACATTCCGAACGTGCCACCGAAGAACCTGGTGCAGATCGGGATCGGTGGCTGGCAGGCTCCCCGCCCCGGTGTGAAAGTCAGCCGGGAACGTGGCACCACGGTGATGACCGTCACCGACTGCGTGGAGATGGGCATCGCGGAAGCGGCACAGCGGGCGCTGGACGTCGCCTGGGACGGTGCCAACGCGGTGTGGCTGTCCTTCGACGTGGACTGCCTGGACGCCGCGTTTGTTCCGGGCACCGGCTGGCCAGAACCCGGCGGGTTCCTGCCCCGCGAGGTCCTGAAGTTCATCCAGATCATCGCCGGCTCGGGCCCGCTGGCGGGCATCGAGGTCGTCGAGTGCTCCCCGCCTTACGACAACGCCGAGATCACGGCGCTGATCGCCACCCGGGTCATCTGCGACACGCTCGGCTGCTCGGTGCGCTCGGGCCACCTGCCAACCAAACGAAAACAGAAGGAGAACAAACCATGACCGTGACCGCACGGCCGGAGACCGATTCCGGCGACCTCCAGAGCCTTGGATATGCCCAGGAGCTGCACCGAGGGTTGGGTCCGTTCGCGTCGTTCGCCTCCGGGTTCTCCTTCGTGTCCATCCTGACCACGGTGTTCCAGCTGTTCGCCTTCGGTTTCGGGTTCGGTGGGCCGGCGTACTTCTGGACCTGGCCGATCGTGTTCATCGGCCAGTTCGCGGTATGTCTGTGCTTCGCTGAGCTCGCGGCCCGTTACCCAATCGCCGGAGCGATCTACCAGTGGTCTCGCCGGGTGTCGAACGACCCGCTCGGCTGGATGGCCGGATGGCTCATGCAGCTTGGCTACATCATCAGCGTGGCCGCGATCGCGATCGCGCTGCAAGCCGTGCTGCCCGAAGTATGGAGCGGTTTCCAGCTGGTCAGCGGCGATCCGTCGCCGACGTCGCCGACCGGCGCTCTCAACGCGATCATCCTCGGCTCCATCTGCATCGCGGTATGTATCGCGATCGCCTCGTTTGGTGTGACGAAGATGGCCGTGCTCACCCGGATCGGGGTGTCGTTCGAGATCACCGGCGTGGTGATGGTGATCGTGCTGTTGTTGTTACACGCCCAGCGCGGGCCCGGGGTGGTGTTCCAGACCAACGGGGTCGAGGGGCATGACTCGTACGTCTGGCCGTTCCTGGCTTCGATGTTGATGGCGGCCTATGTCATGTATGGATTCGACAGCGCGGCGGAGTTGTCGGAGGAGACCAACGACCCGCGCCGGACCGCGCCGAAGGCCATCATCCGCTGCATGTTGATCTCCGCCGTCGGCGGCGGACTGCTTATCCTGGCCACGCTGATGGCCGCGCCGAACATCATGGCGCCGGAGCTGACGACCCAGGGCATCGCCTACGTCGTGACCGCGCGGCTCGGTGATGTCCTTGGTCGAATGGTGCTGGCCGTCGTGGCCATCTCGATCTTCTCGGCGGCCTTGGCGATCTCGGCCTCGGCCACTCGGGTGATGTTCTCGATGGCCCGCGATGGACTGCTGCCGTTCGCCAAGTCGTTGGCGAAGGTGTCGCCCCGGACCAAGACGCCAATCCTGCCGGGTGTGGTCGTCGGGGTGCTGTCCATCGGCGTGCTGCTGATCAACCTCGGGCAGACCAGCGTGTTCGCCACTGTGACCAGTGTGTCCGTCGTGATCGTCTACCTGGCCTATCTGTTCGTGACGATCCCGCTGCTGTGGCACCGGATTCGCCGCAACACCAGTCATCTGCCCAATGCGGCGTACTTCACGCTCGGTCGGTGGGGTTTGCCAGTCAACGTGGCGGCTGTGGTGTTCGGGCTTTTCCTGCTCATTGACGTGGGCTGGCCGCGCGCTTCTGTGTACGACCCGAACGGCAACAGCTGGGTGTTGCGCTACTCCGCGCCGCTATCTGTCATCGTCTCGATCGGCCTCGGGTTGGTGGCCTACCGCGTGATGCGTCGGCAGGCGGATACCGCGGCGGTGGGGACGGGCATCGAGGCGGCCCCGGTGCCTCCGGTCGCTTAGCTGGCGCCCAAGGTTGCTAGTCCTGGCGAGCCCACAGCCGGGCGGCCTGCTCGGGGTCGGCGGCCCAGCCGTTAGCCGCCATCTCGGCGGTGTCCCCGCGCTGGCTACAAGCAGGTCAAGGGGCGGCCGTCGTCGAGCAGATGGTCTCCGAAGACGGCGACGCTGTGCGGGTCGGCGAGGTCGATGGGGGCGACGCGCACGCGAGGGAGGAACCCCGAGTCGGCGTGAGCGGCAGCGTAAGGCTTCCGTATGTTGTTCGTATGCCGAGGCAGCGGTTGACCGTATCCGTCGATTCCCGATTCACCGAAATGATCAAAGATGTCGGTGCGCATACCCCCGGTGGAGTATCCGGCTACGTTGAGCGGTTGATCCGCCAGGACTGGTTGCGCCGCGAGCTGGCTAGGCTACAGCACTGGGACCTCGCACACCCGGGCTACATCGCCGACTCGATCGAGGAGTCCGAGGCCGCCGCCGAGGTCGACGCAGCGTGAGGCGTGGGGAGATCTGGCGCTACAAGCCAGTACTCGACCGCCCAGGACAGTCCACCCTGCGCCTGATCGTGTCCTCGGACGCGGTCACCGATCGAGGCCCGGCGGTGTACGCGGTGCACGTACTTACCGACAACCCCGGATCGTTGCTGGTGGCATCGGTCGGTGGTCTGGGGTGGGCCGATGTGCGCCAGATCGATCGGACGATCCAGAGCCGTCTCGTCGAACACGTCGGCACCGCGACACCAGAGCAGATGGAGGATGTAGACAACGTCCCGCAGGCGGTGTTCGACCTTTAGACAGACCCCGCGCGGTCGCCTCGGCCTCAGGTCATGTGAGGGCTGACGTGAGACGGCGTCCCTGCCGGGCCTCGGCGAAGGCTGGACGCCTAGCCCTCGGGACGGTGGAGGAGAGGGTGATTGAGCAGTTCCGGGTGGAGCACAGTCCGGCCGGGGTGGATCGGCTGATCGAGCGGTGTCTGGCGGTGGAACCGGACCCGGCGCAGGTGCGGGTGGTGCTGGAGACCCGGCACGGGCTGCTGGTCGAGGTGCTGATCGACGCGGGGTTTTGCGTGGTGCCGGTGAACCCGGACCTGGTTGCGCGTCGAGGTGGTCCGGCGCGCAAGAAAGATGAGCGCACTAAACCCGAGAAACGTACGATATTTTGTACGCACGTCGGAAGGATCACGAGATGCGCACTATGACATACAGCGAGTCCCGTGCACGCTACGCGGAGGTACTGGACGCCGTGGTCAACGACCGTGAGGAAATCGTGATCACCCGAGCCGGACACGAGCCGGCCGTGATCGTGGCGCTGTCGGAGTACGAGTCGTTGCGCGAGACCGCCTACCTGCTGCGCAACCCGGCCAATGCTAGGCGCCTGCTGGCGTCGATCGAAGAACTGGAAAGTGGCGGCGGAACCGTACATGAGTTGGTCGACCCTGGCCAATGAAGATTGTATTCAGCTCCCGCGCCTGGGAGGACTACCGGTGGTGGCAGACCCAGGACCGACAAATCCTCAGGCGGATCAACACACTGATCCAGGACATCGAGCGCAACGGCAACGAGGGCATAGGCAAACCCGAGCCACTGCGCTACGACTACCGAGGCTACTGGTCACGCCGGATCACCGACGAGCACCGACTCGTATACGCCATCGTGGACGACGAAATTCGCATCGCGGCCTGTCGCTACCACTACAAGTGACAGCGTGAGTCACCCGCTAGGCCAGCCTTGCCAGGATTCGGGCGGGCGCACCATCGAGCGCGACGTTCAGTGGCAGCGCCATGACCTCGAATTGACGGCTCACGAGGGGCCCCAGCCCCACAAGGTTCTCGGCTATAAGAACGTTGCTATCGAGCAGGGCCTTTGAATCGGGTACGGTTCGTCGTCGATGCTGCCGGCGTCGGCACCGACAAGCGAAACCTCGCGATCTATCAGCTCCTCGACGAGTCGCTGCGGAATCTGTGGCACTCGCAGATAATAGTCGAAAGCAGTGAAGGCGTCGCTGAGCCCGTCCAAAGCAGGACAATGTCTCCGGCGCCGATAGCAGAAAGATCGAACGGCACGGCGGAGTCCACCGCGCGAAGGTCGATCAGGTGACCTCGATCGACAAATTGCTCGGGCGGATACGCATCGAGTGTCCCGCCGCCAACAATCATGTGACTGGGCGCGTCGATATGGGTGCTGTTGTGATTTTCCAGTTCGAGCGCATAGCTGGCATAGCCGGCATCGTCGATGTTCGACACTTGACGGGCCTCAACCGCGGCATCGCCCGGGTATACCGGGGTGTTCGGGCCAAGGGCAAGCATGCGGTTCCCAGAGGAATTGACGGATGCGGCTGAGGACTCAGACTACCTGTCGCGTCCGTTACCGCTGCCCCTTATGCGATCCGCGCCTGGTGGTTAGGGTTCAGCACGCGTTTGTACCAGGTGGACTCGTTCAGTTCTCGACCATTCGCCGGAAACCCGGCGGGAGTGTGTCCGTTGGAGGCTCCCGCCCCACGACCGAGGTAGACCTGTGCGGTCACGCCACGCTCGCCACGGCACACGTCATCAAAACCGCTGACCGCTACCCAGGGCGGACTGGGTTCGTGGCCCACGACGAACGGCTGCGGTTCGCCACCAACAGCGGGGAGCTGACCGCCGCGATCGAGGGCGAGGAGGTGGTACTGGATTTCCCTGCCACCCCGGTGCGGAAATGCGTGATTCCTGCCGAGATATCGCTGGCCTTGGGTGGGGCCGACGTGGTCGCCACAGGGGAATCCGGTTCGATCTGGTGCTCGAACTACCGGATGTCGAGGCCGTGGTCACCCCCGACCATGCGCGGCTTTCGGCGCTGCCCTATTGAGGGGTGATGGTCACCGCCCCCGCCGCGGCCGACGATGCGGATTTCGTCTCGCGATTCTTTGCCCCGGGCGTCGGGATTCCCGAGGACCCGGTTACCGGGTCGGCGCACTGCGCGTTGGGACCGTACTGGCAGGAACGCCTCGGCAGCGAGACCCTGCGGGGATATCAAGCTTCGGCCCGCTGGGGTTACGTCGGAGTCAGGATGCGTGACGATTGAGTGGAACTTCGCGGAAACGCCGTGACGGTGATGACCATTGAGCTGATCGACCTGGCGGGATCGCGACCATGATCGTACTTTCGACTTTCGACAGCTGTCATCCGGCCGAGACTCCGCCGTCGGTGACGCCGTTGCGACGCAGATGCTGAACTTCGCCTATCCCATCGGCGACACCGAGACCCGTGCGGCGGTAGTGGCGGACCCAGCCTATGCGGGACACCAGCCGCGGGGCTTGCCGAGCTGCTCTCGGTAGGGAGAGGCTGGATTGATCGCCGTTGTATCATCGTCGTACAAGGGGTTCCGGTACCCAGCGGAGATCATCAGCTATTGCGTCTGATCGTATCTTGTATCACCGTCGACGACCCCGTCCAGGAGACAAATGGCACCCCGACAAGATATTCATCAAGATCCACGGTAAACTCACTACCTGTGACGGGCAATCGACCAGGACGGCCATGTTCTGGACATCCTAGTCACCTCCCACCGTAACACCCGCTTACGTTGGCGGAGTGATCGACGACGAATCGCTGGAATTCCGGGTGGGTACGAAGGAGTTCGGCGTATGTTCCTGTCGCATGAGCTGTGCCGTTCGCGAGCATGACGATGGTATCCGCTGCTTCGATGGTGGACCTCCGGTGGGCGATGACGAGGAGGGCGCATTCCTGGCGCAGGTTGTGCATGGTGGCCGTCAGGGCGGTCTCGTTGGCGGGGTCGAGGTGGGCAGTGGGCTCGTCCATCAGCAGCAGCCGGGGACGGGCCATGATTGCTCGGGCGATGGCGATTCTTTGGCGTTCGCCGCTGGATAGGCGCACGCCGCGTTCGCCGACCTCGGTGTCCAGCCCTGCTGGCAGGTGCTGGACTTTCTGGGTGAGGTTGACGAGGTCGAGGACTTGCCACAGGTTGTCGTCGGTGGTGTCTGGGGCGGCGTAGCGGAGGTTGTCCCGTAGGGTGCCGTGCAGGATTGGGCATTCCTGTTCGACCCAGCCGATGTGGGAGCGCCACTCTGTGAGGCTGAGGTCTGTGGCGGGTTGCCCGTCGAAGTGGATGCTGCCGCTCCACGGCTTGTGGAACCGGTTGATCAGTGCGAAGGTAGTGGACTTGCCGGCCCCGGATGGGCCGATCAGGGCGACGAGCGTGTGGTGAGGGACGGTCAGCGACAGTCCCCGGAGCACCGGCGTGCCGGGGCTGTACCCGAACCGTAGATCGTGAATCTCCAGCAGCGCGGTCGCCGGTGCGCGCTGGGGCGGGTGCCGCCACGGTGTGCCGCGGCTGGTCGTGGCGGTGGTGCTGTCTTCGGTGGGGAGCGTGTAGACCGCTTGGACGCGTTCGGCGGCGCCTTTGGCCTTGTTGACCGAGGCGATGCTCTCGATCAGCTCGGTGATGGGTCCCGTGAGCTGGTTGGCGTACAGCAAGATCGCCACGAGTGCGCCGAGCGAGAGGGCCCCTTGGTCGACGCGGGCCGCGCCGACCAGCAGGATCAGAACGAAGACGGCGTTCATGGCCATCTGGACCGTGGGGGCGATCGTCGCTTCGAGCCGGGCGCTGCGCACGGCGGCGTCGTAGGCGCGGTGAGCCAGCGTGGTGAGGTGATCGATCTCTCGCTGTTCGGCGCGGTTGGCCCGGACGGTGCGCAGGGCTGCCAGCACTCGTTCCAGCCCGGCCGAGATCGCTCCGACAGTGGTCTGTAGCCTCATCGACACGCGGCCGATCCGCGCCGATATCCCGCTGATTACGACACTGCCGCCGAGTAGCACGCCCAGGATGAGCAGCATCAGAACCGGGTCGATCACGAACATGGCGCCGACGCTTCCGAGGGTGACGCACAGGTTGGTAGCGATCTGGACGAAGACTTGCGTCAACGCCTCGCGTAGGACGGCCACGTCCGTCGAGGCGCGCGCCATGAGGTCGCCTACGCGCAGGCGGTCAAACGCCTGGATCTGGACCCGCAGCAGGTGTGAGAACAATCCGATGCGCATGCCCAGCACGAACCGCTCGCCTGTGCGTTCCAGCAGGAAGGAGGCGAGGGCGCCGACCAGCGCCTGGGCCAGCATCAGCAGGACGAGGACGATGACAGGGAGGAGAAGCGGCTGGCGTGCGGTGAGTACGTCGAACACGCGCTTGGCGGCCAGGGGTTGCCCGACGCCCAGGGCGGCCGCTATCAACGTGAGGAGCAGCGCGGCACCCAGGGAGCGCCGCTGCCCCTGGGCCAGGGTCCACAGCTGTCGAAGCATCGCGTGCGCCGCTCCTTGTTAAAGCCCGTCACCCGGGCCATCAGGAATGCTTGGGGCAAGTCGACCAGCGCCGCGCGGGGCCGCTGCGGACGGGGTCTAGGTATCAGTCAGTCTCCACCAGCCCGGACGCCTGGAGTTGTTCGGTCATGGCCGTGATGTCGTCGCGTGCTTGGGCCAGTGCGATGTCGTACTGGGCCGCGAACTCCTCGGCTACTTGATCCATGGGACAGCCGGCCAGTAGGCGCTGCAGTGCGTAGGCGCCGGTCAGATTGAGCTGCCAGTAGTGCCCGTTGCGTAGGCTGAGCAGCACCGCGCCGTCGTCGGTGTCGGTGGCGACCGTGTGGGCGGCCAGGTGGAGCGTCATGTGGTCCTCCGGGGGTCGTCTCGGCGTGGGAGCGGCGCTCGTTTGAGTGGCATGGGGGCGACGGTGAGCAGCGGTCGGTAGTAGCCGTCGGGGTATGGTTCGTCGATCATCTGGCCGTCGGCTTCGAGCCAGGCGTGGGCGGTGAACGGCGTCGTTCGCACACCGGCCCGCCAGGTAGGCCACACTCCCTTGAAGCGGCACAACACGGCTGCCGCGATCGACCGCTGCAGGCAGCCGTGGATGGCGCAGTGCAGGCTGACCGCGACGACCGCGGTGCGGGCCGCAGACGTCTGCGCGGCGGTGCCCGGACGGGCGCCGACGCGCAACATCTCGAGTGCGGCGCGCAGATATCTAGGCGGTAGTTTGGCCAGCGGCCAGGCGATGGCCACGGCGGTCAGTGGCAGCACCCGCTGGTGCAGGGGCAACCGGATGCGGGACGGCAGCGCGCACGGCGGGCTGGTCACGGCGCCTCCTCAGGCTTGGGCACGGTAGGGGGTGGCGGTCGCCGCCGCGGGCGAGGCCGGCGGGTGCTCTGGCGTGTCGGTGGGGCGGGCCGCGATCTTCCGCAGCCACAGCTCGGCGCCGAGTGTCGCTTCCAGTTGGGCAGACCAGACGTGCCCGGTGTGCGACGGCGTGAGCAGGGTGGTCCGCAACATGGCCACGTCGATCAGGCCGCGGCGCGCCAGCAGCGAGTCCGCGAACAGTTCCAGCAGGTCGGGAATGTGCTGCCGCAAAGCGCGCTCAACGGGCTCCTCATAGTCGCCCTTGGTGGACCGGTCCAAGATAACGTCGGGCACGAGGCCGCGCATCGCCGCGGCCAGCACCGGCTTGTACCGCCAGGGGGTGTAGCGCTCGTGGGGAAGGATCGACAGCACGGCCTCGACCGCCCGATCATCCAGGTAGGGCAGCTCCAGACGTAGCCCCGCGGCGGCGTACTCACGACACAGCAGCCGCAGCATAGGCCCTGCGCTGCGCAGCGCGGTGAGGGCCTCGTGTTGCCCCCGGTCCTTTGCCAGGGGGGCGGCCTGATCCGCCACGCCGTAGAAGATTGTCTGCGTGGTCCTCACCGCGTCTGGGGTGGCCCACGGCGTCGCCGGGCGCCGCTCCTCCCAGCCCACGGCGGGAGCCGGAGGCAGCGGCCCGGGACGGATAAGGTCATCGGCGCGCCGCCGCCACCACGCGCCGAGATCTTCCCCGCGCAGCAGCCCGGCCAGGCTGGACGCCAGCGGCCAGCGGTGCAGCGCCCGGTGGGCGCGCAGCAGCCGCAAGGCAGCCACCGGCCGGCGGCGAAAGAGCGTGTGCAGGTAGGCGGCGCTGCCGGTGAACAGCTCATCAGCCCCGTGCCCCGCCAGGTGCCAGGTGGCGCCGTGCTCGACCAGCAGCCGGATTTCGGCCTGGATCGCGTTCATCCCCCGGGTAAGAGCCCGCGGGGCTTCCGTATCAGGCGCCCAGTACGGCGGGGCGTACAGTGGCGGAGCGTCGGTATCCGGAACGGTCAGGTGTTCGGCGTGCTCCAGCAAGCGCGTGGCCTGGGCGGCATACAGCGGGTCGTCGTTGATCGCACTGCCGCCGGTCCGACGAAAGGTCAGCAGGTCGGGGCGGTGCTCAGCGGCGAGAAAACACAGCGAGGTGGAATCCATGCCACCCGACAGATCCGCCGACAGCCTGCCCCGGTGGGGTTGCCGCAGGGCCACGGCCTCCCGCAACCTCTCGCGCACCCGGGCCGCCCCCTGTGCCAGGGGAAGATTCGGTTCCGGCGGATGCCACCAGCGCACCGTGCGGACCGCGCCGTTGCCGGGGATCACCAGGTAGGAGTCCGCGGCCACCTGGTGCACGCCGCGCCACCAGCTACGCTCACTCAGCGGCGCGAAGAACATACCGTACGTCACGCTCGCCGCGAGCAGGTCCTCGTCCGGCTCCACATCGATCATCCCGGCCAGCACGTCGGCCCGGTCACTGGCGACCGGCACGTCGTCTAGATGGGCAGCGAACACGCAGCGGGTCCCGGTGACGGTGCCTTGGAACCGCACCTGACCGTGGACCGACGCCACCACATGCGCACTGCCGGGAAGCCGGCGGGCCAGCCGGTCCAGGTCCGGCAGGTCGCGCACGGGGGAGACCAGCGCGGCCAGACAATCCGGCGTGATCGCGCTCAAGCCGAACACCGCCACCCGCACTGGGCCCGCCTCGGCTACCACCAGGTCCTCCGGCGCCCACGAGCCAGCCAACCACGGCCGCCCGGAAGCATGGGGCACCATCAGCGGCGCCTTGGCACCGACCTGGCGGTAAGCCCAAGCGCCGCCTAGGGAGTCCGGGAAGACCACGACGTTGTCGTTCAGCGATTGCACGTGCCTAACCCCCAGGTATCAAGGCTCAAGGCGGTATCCGCGCCGCTGGCATCGGGACCGCCCCCGCCCACGCAGCGGGTCCCAGCCAGCCAAACGGCTGCCCTGTCAGCACCTCGCCCATAGCGGAGGCACCACGTCGCACGCGGAGGCGAGCGATCGGCGCTTGGCTCCAGCCGCAACGGCTACCACTTAATGCAACAGCGCCGGGTTTTCCGGCACTGTGTGCATTAAGGCGAAGGGCGTCCTTCTGTCTATCGTGATCTCACTCGCGATCAGCCTGGCAATCGGACTCATCGCTGGCGGCTACTCAGCCAACCGAGCCGCCCGACTACCCCCCATCCACGCCCTCAGATATGAATGACGGGACCCGGCGGCGCAGCGGAAAAGCTGCCACAACCATATCTCCTACTCCACAATCCGGGGCTATGTGAGGGCTATGTGGCCCACCGCCGCGGCGTCATCCACCTAGCTGCGACGATATAACAGCATCCTTCTCGTCGAGGAAGCCGAAACCTGTGCAAGCCAGGTGGGACGACCTTCTGCCGATGGCCGCTGTCGATGTTAGTGCTCCTTCTTAAAGCCCCACGTCGTGGCGTCCTTTTTCGTGTGGATGGTCCCGTTCGTGTCTTTGCTGAAGTGGCCGACGTTGGTGACAGCGGGAGGCGTGTAGCGCTCTGGCAGTTGTTTATTTCTGATCATGACCTTCTCCTTCCTGGTTACGGCCTTCCATACATCTAGGCCGAGCCTGAAGCTATGCCACATCAAGTCGCGGCGCAATACAAGGAGCTTCAATCGTCACCTATCGTGCCACACTTTCTTCACCCACAGGGGTATAGATCGGAATACCCACCGTGCGGCTCTTCTCGTTATTTTAAGTGTTTTACTTAGTGTGAGGGCATGTATACGGGTGTTGGGTTGGCGAGGGTGGGTAGCTGGAGTTTGGCTGCGGTGAGGTAGACGATGGTTCTGACCTGGGCTATCACGGTCTTGTCGGCGATGAGCAGCGCGGAGAACAGTTTGATCTCGCTGCCGGGCTGGTTTGGTTGGTCGCTGTTGCGCACGGTTTTGCCGTCAATGGCCAGCCCGATCAGCTCGGGTAGTTCGTGATCGCCCTCAGGTTGGCTGTTCTCGCCGTCCGCGGTGGTGTCGGCGCTGGGGGTGACGTACCGGCCACGCTGGCAGCGGCAGTCCACTAACTCCAGCAACCGCTCGGACATCTCGGCGGCCCGGTCAGCGCATTCTCGGTAGTTGCGTGGCCCCGGCCAGCTTCGTCAGCACCATTATGATTGTCAACACCGCCCCGATCGGGCGGCGGATCCTACGTGCCTGACGCCAGCCGCTGCACGCTGACAATTAGGGGGCGAACCTATGCCCGAGGTTTCCGCTGGCATTCCTACCGATATGCCCGATATGCGGCATGTCGTGCTGACGCCGTTGTGGGCTGATCCGCTGTGTACGCCGGGTGATCAGTTCCCCCTGGCGCCGCCTGCGTGGTGGTGGGAAGGTTCAGAGGAAGATGCGTCCGCGGACCCGTCGGTACGCCCATTCTCCCTTTGGGGACTCGAGATGGGCGACAAAGATTACCAGAGCGACTAGCGGGAAATCTCAGGCTGATGACTGTTCTTATTCTCGCACGCGATATCGACGCGCAGGTTGACCGTGTGGTGGAAGAGCTGTGCGCGAGGTCGGTCCCGGTGTTCCGGACCGGGCGTAGCGCCTACCGGGCGCTCTACCGGAGGGTTGGGGGAGTCTTCGTTATTGGGGCGATCGGACCGGAGGCACAGACAGACAAGGAAGGCTTTGGACGTACGGTTGCTGCGGCGCGGGCTCGGCTTGACCTGATCGAGGAGGACCTGACATGAAGCTCTCCGAACTGACCAGCGCAGATGAGGTGAAAGCTGAGGTGCTCAGGAACCCTGCGGTGCGGGCGGAATGGGATCGCACGGCGCTGGCGCGGGAAGTCGCGAGCCATGTCGTGCGATACCGGGTTGATCACGGGCTGTCGCAGGCAGAGCTAGGTGCCAAGCTTGGGGTATCGCAGCCTTACATAGCGCGGCTGGAGAGCGGTGATCGGTCGCCCACGCTGGCCAGCCTGGCACGACTCGCTCAGCGGCTTGGTCTGGAGTTCCACATCGACGTGCCCCCGACCTCCATGCGAATGTCTGCCTGACGCCGAGGTCAATGCCAAGGTTGCGTCGGTGCGGTTGTCCACACCCTCGCCGAGTTATCCACAGCCTGGCGGATGGGTATTGGATCAGCCGCCCAGCGGGGGCAGGCTCGTCGGCATGGCAGTCACAGCGTTATTCGGTTTCCTGGGTGTGCTCGCCGGCATCGCCGCGCGGTTGCTGGTCGGGCGGCTGCGACGAGGCGTGAAGTTGCCGCCGCCGTGGTGCGAGTTGCTGACCGGGGTGTTGTGGGCGGCGTCCGGCGGCTGGTGGGCGGCCGGGCGCTTACCAACAAGCTGGTTGCCGCTGTTACTGGCGCTTGGGTGGCTGGCGGTAGCCGCTGGCGGAGTAGATCTTGCCTGTCGGCGGCTACCCGATGCGCTGACGTTGCCGGCGGTGCCGGCCGTGTTGATGCTCACTATTCCGCTGGGCGCCGCCTCAGTCGGCCGCGCCGCGCTCGGCGCCGGCGCCTTGTTCGGCGCGCACTTGGTGGTTCGGCGGGCAGCGCCAGCCGGCCTCGGCGCCGGCGATGTCAAGCTGGCCGCCGCGCTGGGCGGCGTGCTCGGCGCGGTGTCCTGGCCAGCCATCGCCGCGGGCACCGCGCTTGCCGCCGCAATCACTGGGCTCGCGGCTCTGGCCGGGGTGTTAACCGGCCGATTACACCTAGCGGACGGGGTGCCGCACGGGCCAGCCATGCTTGCCGCGGCCTGGTTGGTGGTTGCCACAGCTGGCTTGGGTGCGGCGGCTTCCGCTGGTTGGCCATCGTGAGAGGATCGTTGGGTGTTGCGCTGGATCACTGCGGGTGAGTCACACGGGCCGGCGCTGGTCGCGGTGCTTGAGGGCATGGTGGCGGGTGTCGAGGTCACGTCCAAGGAGATGGCGGCCGAACTGGCCCGCCGCCGGCTCGGCTATGGCCGAGGCGCTCGAATGAAGTTCGAGGCCGATGAGCTCGAGCTCATCGGAGGCGTTCGGCACGGCTTCACCCAGGGTGGGCCGGTCGCGGTGCGGATCGGCAACTCCGAATGGCCCAAGTGGGCAACCGTTATGGCGGCTGATCCGGTGGACCCGGAGCTGATCGCCAACCGGGCTCGCAACGCCCCGCTGACGAGACCACGTCCTGGTCATGCCGACCTTGCCGGTATGACCAAGTTTGGCTTCGACGACGCCCGCCCGGTGTTGGAGCGAGCCAGCGCGCGGGAGACCGCGTCGCGGGTGGTCCTGGGCACCGTGGCGAAGGCGTTTCTGCGCCAGGGCTTCGGTGTCGAGATTGTCTCGCATGTGGTGGCACTCGGCGCGGCGGAAGCCCCGGACGATCAACTACCCGGCCCGGGCGATGGCGAGCGGGTGGACGCCAGTCCGGTCCGGGCCTTCAGCGACACCGCGACGGCCGCCATGGTCGCGGAGGTGGACGCGGCCCAGCGCGACGGTGACACGCTCGGCGGTGTGGTCGAGGTGATCGCCTATGGCATGCCGGTCGGTGTCGGCAACTATGTGCAGTCCGACCGGCGGTTGGACGCCAAACTGGCCGGCGCCCTCATGGGTATCCAGGCGATGAAAGGCGTCGAGATCGGCGACGGGTTCCGCACCGCGCGGCGAAGAGGCAGCGCCGCGCACGACGAGATGGTTCCTGGTGACCCAGTGCGGCGGCTGAGCAACCGGGCCGGCGGTATCGAAGGCGGGATGACCAACGGCGAGCCGGTCCGGGTTCGGGTGGCGATGAAGCCGATCTCCACCGTGCCGCGCGCGCTGCGGACCGTCGACGTGGCCACCGGCGAGGCCGCGCAGGCCATTCATCAACGTTCGGATGTCTGTGCGGTGCCGGCGGCTGGTGTGGTGGCCGAGGCGATGGTAGCGCTGGTGCTTGCGGACGCGACGTTGGAGAAGTTCGGCGGGGACTCGCTGGCGGAGACGAGGCGCAACCTGCGTTCGTACTTGGCCGACGCGGCCGCTCGGTTGCCGGGAGGCTCGGCGTGACCACCGCTGGACCCGCGCTGATCCTGGTCGGGCCGCCCGGCTCGGGGAAGAGCACCGTGGGCCGGTGCGTCGCCGATCGGCTGGGGGTTGCATTCCGTGACCTGGACGACGACATTTGTGACGCGCACGGGTTGGCGGCCGGCGAGTTGGTCGTTGAGCTTGGTCGTGAGCGGTTCCAGCAGCTTGAGGTCCAGCTGTTGCGAGACGTGTTGGCCACCTTCAGCGGGGTACTGGCGCTCGGTGGCGGCACCCCGATGGCGCCGGGGGCTGCCGAGCTCCTGCACAGCACCCGCGTGGTTTTCCTCGATGTCGACCTGGAGAACCTACTCAAGCGGGAAGGCTTGGTGCCTCTGCACCCGTGGTTGCTGCCGAACCCGAGGGCTCACCTGCGGCAGTTACTGGCCGAGCGGCGGCCTATTTACCAGGCGGTGGCCGATACCACCGTGCCGACTAGCGGGCGTTCAGTGCAGGACGTGGTGGAGGACGTGCTCGACGCGCTCGCGGCGGCCGCGTCATGACGGGCGGTTCAGCGGCTCAGCGAATCCGGGTGGGCACCGAGCGGCCGTACGAGGTGACGATTGGGCGGGGGCTACCGGACACCGCTTTGCTCGGCGCGCTCTCCGGGGTGAGTACCTGCGTGCTGGTGCATCAGGCCCCGCTGGCCGAGCTCGCCAACCAGCTGCGGACCAGGTTGACGGCGGCGGGCGTGCGGACACACACCATGCAGATTCCTGATGCGGAAGAGGGGAAAACCCTCGCCGTGGCGGGCTCTTGCTGGGAGCTCTGCGGCAGCGTCGGGCTGACCCGGAGCGACGCGGTGATCGCGCTCGGGGGAGGCGCCGTGACCGACCTCGCCGGCTTCGTGGCGGCCACCTGGATGCGCGGCGTCCGGATCGTTCACCTGCCTACCACGCTGCTGGCCATGGTGGACGCCGCCATCGGCGGCAAGACCGGGATCAACACCCCAGCTGGCAAGAACCTGGTCGGCGCGTTCCACGAGCCAGCGGCCGTGCTGGTCGACCTCGACACCTTGCGCGGTCTGCCGGCCGCCGAACTCATCGCCGGCATGGCCGAGGTCGTCAAGGCGGGTTTCATCGCCGACCCGACGATCCTCGACACGATCGAGGCTGACCCCGCGCGCTCGCTCGACCCAGCGGACGACGTACTGCCCGATCTCGTGCGCCGGGCCATCCAGGTCAAGGTTGACGTGGTGTCCGCCGACCTGCGTGAGTCGCATCTGCGGGAGGTGCTCAACTACGGCCACACCCTCGGGCACGCCGTCGAGCAGCGCGAGCGATACACCTGGCGACATGGCAACGCGGTCAGCGTCGGGCTGGTTTTCGCCGCCGAGCTGGCTCGCGCCGCTGGCCGACTCGATGACCACACCGCCGACCGTCACCGATCGGTGCTGTGCGCGCTCGGGCTGCCAGTGAGCTACCAGCCTGACGCGCTGCCCGAGCTGCTGAACATCATGCGTACCGACAAGAAGACACGGGCGGGTGTGCTGCGGTTCGTGGTGCTCGACGCGTTAGCCAAGCCGGGCCGGCTGGAAGGCCCGGACCCGGAGCTGCTGTCCACCGCCTATGCCGCGACGTTCCGGGAGACGCGATGAGGGTGCTGGTGCTCAACGGCCCGAACCTGGGTCGGCTCGGGACTAGAGAACCGCGAGTGTACGGCTCGGCCACGCACGCCGAGCTGGCCGCGCGATGTACCAGTACAGGCACGGAACTCGGCCTCGAGGTCGCTGTACGGCAGACCGACCATGAGGGTGAGATGCTCGGCTGGCTGCATGAAGCCGCCGATGCCGGCATCCCGGTGGTGCTCAACGCGGCGGCGTGGACGCACTACTCCATCGCCGTCCGGGATGCCTGTGCCGCGCTGACCGCGCCGTTGATCGAGGTACACATCAGCAACGTGCACGCCAGGGAAGAGTTCCGGCACCATTCGCTGATCAGCGCGGTGGCTAGCGGGGTGATCGTGGGGCTTGGTATCCAGGGATACCTGCTGGCCCTGCGCTGGATCGCCGAGCAGTCCCGAATCGAGGTGTAGCGGGACTCAGCGCGCGCCGAGAATGGCAAGGAACTGCTCCAGCGAGTTGGGGCGGAACACGTAGTTGGTCCGTCGCACTTCCGACAATGCCGCGCTCGGCTGCTCAGAGTAGAGGTGCCCGGGGTGCACGATCGGGTCCCCGGTCAACTTCGCCAGTGCGCACAAGCTGTGGTACATCGCTTCCGGATCACCGCCGGGGAAATCCGTCCGGCCGCAGCCTTGCAGGAACAGCGTGTCGCCGGCCACCAACTTGTCGTCGAGCAGAAAACACTGGCTGCCTGGGGTGTGCCCGGGGGTATGCAGCAGCCGGATCGGTACCTGCCCCACCATGACGACTTCGTCGTGGTCGTGCGCGGTCAGGTCGGTGGCCGACACCCCGGTGGCGCGACGGACCCACTCGGCCTCATGGCGGTTCACGTGCACGGGCACCGGTTGGCGGCCGAGCAGCTCGGCTAGGCCACTGAGCGCATGCCCGAACAGATCACCCCCGACGTGGTCGGGATGGTGGTGGGTTACCAACACCCCAGCTAGGCGCATGTCGTCCTTGGCTATCAGATCGAGCAGCTCGCCGGGGGCGTACGCCGGGTCGACCACCACAGCCTGCCGACTGGCCGGGTCGCCGATCAGGTAGCTGAAGTTAACCATCTGGGTAGCCACCGGGTTGCCCACCGCGAAGTCGCGCCCGGACAGCAGCTGGCGGAAGTAAATACCGTCGCTCATGCGGCAAACCTTAGGACGTGTGGTCCTACTCTGAACGTGTGGTCCTACTCTGGCGCCATGACCTACGCCGATCGCCGTGACGCGCTGCGCGAGTTGGTTAGGGCGGCCGAGCTCGACGCCATCGTGGTGACCGACGTGGTCAACGTGTGTTACCTCACCGGGTTCACCGGCTCCAACGCCGCCCTGCTGGTGTACGCCGAGGACACCGAAGCCGACGAGCGGCGCACGACTCTGGTCACCGATAAACGCTACCAAACCCAGGCCGCCGTCGAGGTGCCTGACCTGCCCCTGACGATCGAGCGCATCTGCGGGGTAGCCGCCGTCAAAGCGGCGGCGCGGAACGGGCTGAGTCGGCTGGGCTTCGAATCCGGGCAGGTCACTGTCGACGGGTACGCCGCCATGCGGGAAGTTGCCGAAGTCACCGAGCTGGCGCGAGCCCCCGACCTGGTGCAACGGTTGCGGGTGATCAAGGATTCCGGCGAGGTGGACGCACTGCGCAGCGCATGCTCGGCCGCCGACGCCGCGTTCGCCGATCTGATCGCCGGAGGCGGTCTGCGTCCCGGGCGTACCGAGCGGGAGGTGGCCGATGATCTGGAGCGGCGGATGCGAGCCCACGGAGCCGATGGGCCGTCGTTCGAGTCCATTGTGGCGGCGGGCGCTCACTCAGCCGTCCCGCACCACCGGCCCACCCACACCGAGCTGGCCAGCGGAGACCTGGTCAAGCTGGACTTCGGCGCGCGATGGGGGGGCTATCACTCCGATATGACCCGCACCGTGGTCCTCGGTAGGCCAGCGGGTTGGCAGCGCGAGCTCTACGAGTTGGTGGCGGCGGCCCAGGCGGCCGGCCGGTCCGCGCTCGCCAGCGGCGTCGAGGCCCGCGAGGTGGACTCCGCCGCCCGTACCGTGATCGATCAGGCCGGGCGCGGCGCCGAGTTCACCCACGGGCTGGGGCACGGCGTCGGCCTGCAGATTCACGAGGCGCCGGCCCTGGCGGCGTCGGCTACGGGTAAGCTGGTCGAAGGGATGACGCTCACCATCGAGCCCGGCGTGTACCTGGCCGGCCGTGGCGGCGTTCGCATCGAAGACACCCTTGTGGTGCGATCGGACGGCGCCGAGCTGCTCACCCACACGGACCGGGAGTTACTCGCGCTCTAGCGCGATCTCCGACATCTTGCGGGAGATGATAGCGCGGTGGCCTGCACGATCGAATTCGATTCCCGGTGAGGGCCCGCACGAAGGCCCGCAAGCGGGCACTGGATGTCCTGTTCGAGTCCGAGGCGCGCCGGGAGGACCCGCTGGAGGTGCTGGCCCAGCGTCAGGAGATGGCCGACGCGCCCCCGGTCTCCGGGTACGCCGCGATGTTGGTCACCGGTGTGGCCGAGCATCAGGAACGGATTGACGAGATTCTCACCGAGCACTCCGAAGGGTGGTCGGTGCCCCGGATGCCGGCGGTTGATCGCGCTGTGTTGAGGATCGGGCTGTACGAGCTGCTCTGGGTCGACGAGATCGATGACCCAGTCGCCATCACCGAGGCGGTCGAGCTGGCCCGCACGTTATCCACCGACGATTCGCCTCGGTTTGTGAACGGGGTGCTCGGGCGAATCTCAGATATCGCTGAGCATCTGCGTCCCGGGCTTCGGCTGACCGGGCCGGTATCAGCCGAGTCGCCCGCCCCGGCGCCAGAGGATCAGGCCTCGGAATAACCCTGAGTATTCGCGCGTCCACGTCGGCGACCGCTTGCCCGCCGAATAGGCTGTCCTCGACGTCCACCCGATCGTCGTATCGACATTGCGCGGGTCCTCACTGAGCCTTGTACTCAAGTACCACAGGGGACAATGCCGTTAAGTTAGGGATCGTTTCCGCAGGTCAGGAGCAGTTTTGGGTGTCGAAGATGGTATGATCTGCAGCCTCGCGTCACGTGCCGCACTGGTGCTACCTGGGGTTTCGTTGATCGCATGCTCCCGAAGCGATCAGCTTGGTCATGCATCACCCCTGGTCAAGGCGTCTACATCTGTCCTGACCAGGCCAAATGCTTAACTAAACGGCATTGCCACAGGGGAGACACGTGGTGGCGAGGAGCCCGAAGGGACAGCGTCCGAAAGGTCCGTGCGCCGAAAAACTGGGTGACCTGACTGCCGGAGCAATAGTTTCTTTCGTTATATACGACTCTTTCGTGAAAAATTTAGTACGGAATTATGGATTCTATTTGCTGTCGGCGCTTTCGGGTGTGGTGGCTGATCGGGATGCCGACTTACTGTGACATGATTCTAATTTCGGACCCTTCGAGATCATGTACCGGTAGGGTTCGCGGAAAAATTATCGACTGTGGTGAATACTCTAACCATAAACGCGATAAGTGTGACGCGGTCTGGGGTCTGGGCTTTTTGGTTTACGGAATCCGGAAATGTTTTTTCGGCCTGCTTGGTCGGCGCCGCCGTCCAAGCCACGAGCTACGTCCGCACGTTCCACTCCACGTACTAGCGCCGCACTCGTGATGTGGATGTTCATCCTGACCGCAGTCAGCATCGTCGCCGGTATAACTGGGGCGGTGATTACAGTGGCCTTCTCATGACGAAATCTGTCTGTGTGGTATCGGATCATGGGTCTGCGCTGCGGTTCAGTGGTTTCTGCGTGGCTTTGGGTCGCGCGTCGGTGAGTCTGCTATACGATCCTGTCGTTGACATACCGGCGGCGGTGAGGATGAGAGGGCGACATGGGCGATGGTGAGCAGCTGTTCCGGATCCAAGCACTCGCGGGAGGTGATCCACTGCGTGAAGAGCGCCTGAGCCGCTCGCTCCGCGACGCCCTTGTGGGTCTCGACGGTGTGACAGCCGACCTCGCCATCGAGCGAGAGAAGCACCGAGAGAAGCATCTTGGCGGAAGCAAGGGCGCTACCGTCGCCGACCTGTCATTGTTGGTTGCCGTCGCTGTCTCGGCCAAGCCTGCTTGGGAACTGCTCACTACTGCAGTCAAGGAATGGTGTGCGACAGAGCGCAACCGCAAGGTTCGGATCACTCGGGGAAATGACTCGATCGAGATCCAAGGGCATCCGGATGAGGCGCAGAAACGAATGGTACACGAGTTCCTAGTCGCGAAACAGGACGACGAATGAGCCGCCCGTTGCGCCGACGGGCGTTGCTCGTCCAGACCGGGAAGTACAAAGATACGCGGTTCGCGCCGTTACCGTCGACTCGAACTGATATATGGCAGTTGCGACGAGTCCTCGAACACCGACATATCGGTAGTTTTGCGGATGTGAAGCCGGTGGTCGACCTTGGCGCTGACGACATGTGCTTTGAGATCGCTGAATTCCTGGAGAGCTGCCGTGAAAACGAGCTCGCTCTGCTTTACGTTACCGGTCACGGCGATAGATTGATCGAGTCAACCGGTGAGTTCTTCTTTATAGCGTCTGACACTGACTACGACAACATTTCGCGGACCGGAGTCGCGGCGGGATTCGTCAACGAACAGTTGGAGGCATGTTTGGCGCCGCACAAGGTCGCGATGTTGGACTGTTGCCTCAGCGGGGGTTTCGCTTTGGGCTGGCGGACCGAGGATACTTCCGGAGGCACCGCAAAGTCGGCGAGTTCAACCCCTTTGAACAGCCGCGGTGTCTACGTGCTCGCGTCGTCCGGGGCGCTAGAGAGTTCCTTTTCAGGAACCAACGGACCAGACGGCCCGGCTCCGTCCCTCTTCACCGGAGAAGTAATCAAGGCGCTGCAAACCGGAAAAGCCGGAACAGAAAGCTCGGGCCAGGTTTCCGTTGATGAGCTCTTTGATTATGTCAACCGGAGGATGCGTAAAGCAGGGAAACAGATTCCTAGCAAGTCCGCGCTAGCGGTCAACGACCGTATCATCATCGCCAGCCGTCCGCAGGGAATAAATGTCCCCCTGTTGGACCGTCGTTCCACGACTTCCGAGTCAGACCCGCCGCCGGCATACAGCGAATCCCGGCGTCAAAAGACCGTGCCCGATTGGCCGCAGCTGCTGGGCTACTACCGCGAGTGCGTACTGTCGGATGAAGCCGACATACCCTGGATCTCTCTTGATGATCATGGTAAGCGCTACGTCTGTCTTACTGGCGAGGAGCGTCTCCTCTCCGGAGAGGTGGGTGAAGATGGCGCTATTCCGGTGCCGGTGGAAGCGGCTACCTTCGTTGAGCAGACGCGCGCGCGAGACGGCGAACTATGGGCGGGCTATCCGGCCGTGGTCCTCGGCGCCTCGCGTGGCGAAACTCCTCGGTTCGCGCCCTTGTTAGTTCGCCGGGTAGAGGTTGTGTCGGGTGAGGGGGCGACCATCCGGCTGAAGCCTTACGGTCCGGTCTCACCACATCCTCAGCTTGCCAGAGAGTTGCTCGGTCTTGAGGATGCTGATCAACTGATCGCAACGTATCAGCCCACCTGGCAAGCTGGGCAACATGATCAGTTAGCTGCGGACGCCCGCAACTTGCTGACGACTGATTTTGAATTGCCGTGCATCCAGGAGTTACGTCCCGACGATCTCGCTGATCGTCTCGACGTTCGTTCTCCAGGGCACGGTGCCCGAAACGTTGCGATCCTGTTTCAGACCCAGCGAGGTAGTACCAGTCCCAACAAGAAGCTTATTCAAGATTTTGACTACATTTCCACGCAGACAACGCGCATAGGTGATACTGCCCTATCTGGTCTGCTGAGCCCGGGACCTACCCGCGAGCTGACAGGCATGCATCTCGTGACTCCATTACCCGCGAATGACGGACAGCTGGATGTTTTGCGTTCGGCCATGACACGTCTGATTACGGTGGCCACCGGGCCTCCTGGAACGGGCAAGACCCAGCTCATCGTGAACGTCATTGCTACAGCCATGGCGAGTAACGAGAAAGTGTTGATGGCTTCGACCAACAATCAAGCGGTGGATGAGGTCTGGCGGCGTTGTGAAAATCTTGTTCCCGCTAGTGTCGTCCGAACGGGTTCTACCAGTAAAGAAAAGGACTACCGGCAAGAAGAGTTCACGACTCTACAACGACTGATGAGCGCGCAACCTGTAAATAGTACTCAGGCCACCGTTGCGGCCGAGCTGGCCAGACAGATCCAGAACTTGGCGCGGGCGCGTCGGACGGTTCGCGATGTCGCTGAGGTCGAGCGAACACTGCGGCTGGCCGGGACGGATCGAGAACGGTGCGCAGCGGCTCTCTCACGTACTACTAGCGCATTGAGCGAACAAATGGGGACGAACCAGAAGCTACTCGATTGGGAACGCCGCGCCCGGCGAGTCACCCATGCTCGCCTGTTTGGTCAATGGCGCCGCGCACGTTTGCTCGGCAAGCTCGGTGTGGTTGCCGAGGATACAATTAATGCTTGCGCGAGTGTTGCCGACTTCGCGGCATCCGAGCACGCTTGGCGCAGAGGCCGTATCGACATGGACGGTCTGTCCACCGACTCGGAAGTCGCCGATGCCCTCCGCGCAGCGGAAGAAGGAGTGCGGAGGGCATCCAAGAATGCATGGAACGCAGCGGTCGTCAGCGCGGCTTGTACGGGACGTAAGGCGATTCTCAATCTGCTAGGGGAAAAGAACGCTCTGGGTAGTGACTGGTCGACATTGCGTAGTGTGCTCCCCCATGTACGTGGATGGGCGGTCACAAGCCTGTCAGCCCGACGGTTCCCCACAGATCCTGGACTTTTCGACCTAGTAATTATCGACGAGGCTGGCCAGTGCGCCATACCCCAGGTGATACCACTGTTGTTCCGTGCTCGGCGAGCACTTGTCATCGGTGACACAATGCAACTCACCCACATTACCAATATTGCGCCGGAACGTGAGGCGATGATCCGGCGGCGAGTTGACTTGCCAGCTGATTGGCTGGAGCGTCATCGATTGTCTTACCGACGGCATTCCGCGTTCCACGCTGCCGAGCATGCGGTTGGTGGAAGCTTGTTGCTTGATGAACACTACCGCTGTCATCCGGATATCGCCGGAGTCTCCAATAAACTGTTTTACGGTGGCGAGCTGAATGTGCTCACGGATGTCCGACGTAGACCAATGGTGGATCGGCCAGCTCTAAGCTGGGTCAATATTGCTGGATCCGCGATTCGTTCCAAGTCCGGTACCTCGTGGTTGAATCGCAAGGAGATCGACGCGGTGCGCCGCTGCGTCGATTATCTATTGCGTCAACTGCCGGATGAGTCCATCGTCGGCGTCGTGACACCTTTCAAAGCGCAACAGACCGAGCTCGGGCAATTTTGGTCAGGCCAGCCGCGGGTTCGGGTGGGTACAGTGCATACTTTTCAGGGTGGCGAGTGCGATGCGATGGTTTTCTCGCTCGTTGCCGGGCAGGGTATGCGCCCTGGAACTATCAGTTGGGTGGATAGTCGGATCAACTTGTGGAACGTCGCTATCACCCGTGCTCGTTCACATCTCATCGTGGTGGGAGACGCGGAGTTGTGGCGAGCGCGTGGAAGTATCGGCGGCGAGCTGTTGTGTTCGGCTGAAGCATCGGTCAACGTGGAACAGTTGCCGAATCAGAAGCCAAACGCGTTGACGCAACGCTTCTATGAAATCGTTGCCGATGTGCCAGGCGCCTCGGTTGAACTCGGTGCTCGCGTACACGGCTACGTCACGGACGCATTGCTCAAGTACAACGGCGGCTCCATACCGATTCTCCTCGACGGCGGCGCCCCGGACAGTACCAGTGAGGAACGGCGACTGCGGCTGATGTTGCGTCGGCGGGAATTGCTGGATCCGCTCGCGGGCGGACCGCAAGCAATCCGACTTCCAGCGTGGAAGCTGTACGACCCCCCGTCAGTCTACGCGGCGCTTGATCTCGATTTGGCGAAGAGCGATCGACGAGTTGATTGACTTCGTCCGCCGCTTACTGTGGCCGGCGGTACTTCCGAAGGGCGTGCGCGGTTATCGAGGTGACCCTAAGGAGACCGTACGCATTCTCGGGTGAATATGTGATTACTCGGGAGCGGGAAGTCCCGGCGCGCCATGCGGTCAGTCACGCGCGGCGCGCCGGTGGTGTGGCTTCAGGGTGTCGATTGGCGCGCTCCGGTGCGGCTCTAGTCCTCACGAATCGGGCGTGCCTCGGGCGGCAGCACGCCCCACTCGACCAGCTGCTCAGTCAGCTCACCCGGTGTCATGTCATAGATGATCGCGAGCGAGCGCAGGTCCTCGGTGCGGATGGAGAGCACTTTGCCGTTGTAGTCACCGCGCTGGCTCTGGATGGCCGCCGCGTACCGGGCCAGCGGGCCGACCTTGTCCGCCGGGAGCTGCTGCAGACGCTCGAGATTAATCACGATCTTGGTGGCGGGCTCGGCGCCAGAGGGGATTCGGCCCTCCGGAAGTAGCTCGGCGACGGGAACGCCGTAAAAGTCGGCCAGCTCAGCTAACTTTTGCACGGTCACCGCGCGATCACCACGCTCATAGGATCCGACGACCACTGCCTTCCAGCGACCGCCCGACTTCTGCTCAACGCCGTGCAGCGACAGGCCCTGCTGCTGCCGGATAGCGCGGAGCTTAGAGCCCAGCGCCTTGGCGTAGTCGCCCATATGGCGGTTCTCCGTTCACTGTGCCCCGACTGATCGTGGCGACGACGTGGGGCCTTTGATCAATACGCAGAGTAATCATGCGCTCGTTTTCGTCACTGGGTCAAGTTGGTCCTCGGTCGGCCGCCATGAGAGAGGTCCGACTCCACCCGGTTGGTTGATTGCCCGCAGCCCCTCCGGCCCGAAGCGCGGCGGAGCTGGTAGCGTCCTGGCCGGTGCTAAGCTGGCGGTGCTGTTGGGGTTTGTTAGATTTGAGTGTCCTTTAAGCCCGTTCTGTGAGGCGGGGAAGGAAAGGGAGTGCCCCGTGGCGTCTTCATGGCGCGCGCGAGGTGACCAGCCCGGCGTGGTGAGCACTGAGTTGCTCTCCGCCGCCGATGTCGCCCGCACCATCGCGCGTATCGCGCATCAGATCATCGAAAAGACATCGTTCGAGCCAAGCAATGCCGCCGATGTGGTGTTGCTTGGATTGCCGACGAGAGGGGTTCCGCTGGCCCGGCGGCTTGCGGCCGCGATCGCTGAGTTCACCGGTGGCGCTCCGGGCGTCGGCATACTGGACGCCACGCTCTACCGGGATGACCTGCGCCGCCGCCCCGCTCGGTCGCTTGAGCCGACGGCTCTGCCTGACGGGGGCGTGGATGACCGGCTGGTGGTGCTGGTGGACGACGTGCTGTTTTCCGGACGCACCGTGCGGGCCGCGCTGGACGCGTTGCGTGACCATGGGCGGCCCCGCGCGGTGCAGCTCGCGGTGTTGGTCGACCGCGGTCACCGGGAGCTGCCCATCCGGGCCGACTACGTGGGCAAGAATGTGCCCACCGCTCGGGCTGAGCAGATCGCGGTGCTGTTGACCGAGGTCGACGGGCGCGACGCGGTGCTGCTGCGCAGACCCCAAGAAGCCGACCGCCAGGGTGGGACTGGCCGTCCTGGGGGGACCGGATGAGGCACCTGATCTCCACCGCCGACCTGGACGCGATCAGCGCAAATTTGCTGCTGGATACCGCTGAGCGGCTCAAGCAGGCATTGTTGGGCCGTGAGGTGCGCAAGCTGCCTACGCTGCGCGGTCGTACCGTGGTCACGCTGTTCTACGAGGACTCCACCCGCACTCGGGTCTCTTTCGAGATCGCCGGAAAGTGGATGAGCGCGGACGTCATCAACGTCAGCGCCAGGGGTTCGTCGGTCGCCAAAGGGGAGTCCTTGCGGGATACCGCGGCGACGCTGGCCGCCGCCGGCGCGGACTGCGTGATCATTCGCCACCCGGCCTCCGGCGCGGCGCAGCGGCTGGTGGACTGGGGCGGCTCGATCAACTTGGCGCAGCGGGCCCCATCGGTGGTCAACGCCGGAGACGGCATCCATGAGCATCCCACTCAGGCGTTACTGGATGCGGCCACCTTGCGCGAGCGGCTTGGGTCGATCGCCGGGCGAAGGATCGGCATCGTGGGTGATGTGCTACACAGTCGGGTTGCCCGCTCGAATGTGTTCCTGCTGACCACCCTCGGGGCGGAGGTGGTCTTGATCGCCCCGCCGACGCTCCTGCCGGTCGGGGTCGCCGACTGGCCGTGCCAGGTAGGTCACCACCTGGACGCCGAGTTGGCCGGCTTGGACGCGGTGATGATGCTTCGGGTCCAGGCCGAGCGGATGCGCGGTGGGTTCTTTCCCTCGGCTCGGGAGTATTCGATCGGTTACGCGCTTACCCAGCGGCGTCTGGACATGTTGCCCGAACACGCCGTGGTGCTGCACCCGGGGCCGATGGTACGGGGCATGGAGATCGCCTCGCTGGTTGCCGACTCGCCCCGCTCGGCGGTGTTGGAACAGGTTCGCAACGGGGTGCATGTGCGGATGGCGGTGCTGTATCACCTGCTGGCCGGCGCGCCGGAGGACCGAGGATGAGCTCGATTCTGATCAAGAGCGCCCGCCCCTACGGGGATGACCCAGTGGATGTGGTGCTGCGTGACGGGGTGATCGCCGAGGTCGGCAATAGGCTGGCCGCGCCTAGCGGCGCCGAAGTGATCGATGCTGACGGGCTGATCGCGCTGCCCGGCTTCGTCGACCTGCACACCCATCTGCGTGAGCCAGGAGGCGAGGATGCCGAGACCATTGAGACCGGCTCGGCCGCGGCCGCGCTCGGCGGATTCACCTGCGTGTTCGCCATGCCCAACACCGACCCGGTCGCGGACTCGGCCGTCGTGGTGGAGTACGTCTACCGCCGGGGCCGGGAGGTCGGGCTGGTCGACGTGCATCCGGTGGGCGCGGTCACGGTCGGTTTGGCCGGCGAGCGGTTGGCCGAGCTGGGCACCATGGCTTCCTGCCCGGCTGGGGTGCGGATGTTCTCCGACGACGGCAAGTGCGTGCACGACCCGTTGTTGATGCGCCGGGCGTTGGAGTACGCAACCGCGCTGGACGTGGTGATCGCCCAGCACGCCGAAGACCCGAGACTGACCGGTGGCGCGCAGGCCCACGAGGGCGCGGTGGCCGCTCGGTTGGGGCTGACCGGGTGGCCGGCCACCGCTGAAGAGACCATCGTGGCCCGCGACTGCGCGCTAGCCAGGGAGGCCGGCGCCGCGCTGCACGTCTGTCACGTCTCCTCGGCGCACACGGTGGCGGTGCTGCGCGCCGCCAAGGCGGCCGGGATCCACGTCAGCGCCGAGGTCACCCCGCACCATCTCTTGCTCACCGATGCCGTGCTGAGCAGCTACGACCCGATCAACAAAGTCAACCCGCCGCTGCGTACCGGGGCGGACACGGCGGCTATGCGCGCCGCGCTGGCCGAGGGCGTGATCGACTGCGTGGCCACCGACCATGCCCCGCATCCCCCGGAGGCCAAGGACTGCGAGTGGGCGGCGGCGCGTTCGGGCATGCTGGGTTTGCAGACCGCGCTGTCGGTGCTGGTACACACCATGGTTGAGTCGGGGTTGCTGGATTGGCGGGGGATGGCCAGGGTGCTCTCTGAGCGGCCCGCTCAGATCGCGGGGTTGGCCGATCAGGGCCGTCCGCTGGAGGTCGGCGAGCCGGCCACGCTGACTCTGATCGACCCCGATGCCGCGTGGACCGTCCGAAGCGACCGGTTGGCCAGCGTGGCTACCAACACCCCGTACGAGGGGATGCGACTGCCCGCGCGGGTGGTTGCCACGGTGCTGCGCGGACGGGTCACCGCGCGGGACGGAGAGGTTCGCTGGTGAACCCCACGGTGAGCCACATTGGCGCGGTGCTGGTGCTGGAGGACGGTCGGATGTTCACCGGTGCGCCCTACGGTGCCCGGGGCGCCGCGTTGGGCGAGGCGGTGTTCGCCACCGGGATGACCGGTTACCAGGAGACGTTGACCGACCCGTCCTACCACCGCCAGATCGTGGTGCAGACCGCGCCGCATATCGGCAACACCGGGTGGAACTCCCACGACAGCGAGTCCGACCGGATCTGGGTGGCGGGTTACGCGGTGCGCGACCCGGCTCGTGCCCCATCCAACTGGCGCAGCGAGACGTCCCTGGAACACCAACTGGAAACCCAAGGCGTGGTCGGGATCGCCGGGATCGACACCCGAGCCCTGGTCCGGCATCTGCGCGAGCGGGGCGCGATGCGGGCCGGGGTGTTTTCCGGCGACGCGCTGGCCCCGCCCGAGGCGCTGTTGGACCGGGTCCAGCGGAGCCCACCGATGCTCGGCGCCAATCTGACCGGTGAGGTCTCGACGCGGCGGCGCTACGTTGTCCCAGCGCTGGGTGAGCGTCGGTTCACGGTGGCCGCCCCTGATCTGGGCATCAAGTCCAACACCCCGCGCATGCTGGCCGCTCGGGGTATCGAGACACATGTGCTGCCCAGCACCGCGACGCTGGAGGAGATCCTCGAGCTCGGCGCCGATGGCGTGTTTCTGTCCAACGGGCCGGGCGACCCAGCCACCGCTGAGGCGGTCGTCGAGCTCACCAAGCGGGTGCTGGAGCGGCCGCTGCCGTTGTTCGGGATTTGTTTCGGCAACCAGGTACTTGGTCGCGCGCTGGGCCTGGGCACCTACAAGATGCGCTACGGCCACCGGGGGATCAACATTCCGGTGTTCGACCACCGCGCCGGCACGGTGGCGATCACCGCGCAGAACCATGGGTTCGCTCTGGAAGGCGAGCCGGGGCAGCGGTTCGACACGCCACTCGGTCCCGCCGAGGTCAGCCACAGCTGCCCCAATGACGGGTGCGTCGAGGGGGTGCGTGCCATGGCGGTGCCGGCGTTCAGCGTGCAGTACCACCCGGAGGCGGCCGCCGGCCCACACGACGCCGCCGGCCTGTTCGACCAGTTCGTCGAGCTGATGCGCGTGAGAGGGAGGTGAGCTGATGCCGCGCCGGGACGATCTGCGCCATGTGCTGGTGATCGGCTCCGGGCCGATCGTGATCGGGCAGGCCTGCGAGTTCGACTACTCCGGTACCCAGGCCTGCCGGGTGCTGGCCGAGGAGGGTATCCGGGTCAGCCTGATTAACTCCAACCCGGCCACGATCATGACCGACCCGGAGTTCGCCGATGCCACTTACCTCGAGCCGATCACGCCGGAGTTCGTGACCAAGGTGATCGAGGCCGAGCGCCCGGACGCGATCCTGGCCACCCTTGGCGGGCAAACGGCGCTGAACACGGCGGTCGCGTTGCACGAAAAGGGGGTGCTGGAGCGCTACGGCGTGGAATTGATCGGCGCGGATATCGACGCCATCCAGCGCGGCGAGGACCGGCTGAAGTTCAAGCGGATCGTGCAGGAATGCGGCGGGGACGTACCGCGCAGCACGATGTGCCATTCGCTGGACGAGGTGCGCGCGGCGGTTGGCGAGCTGGGCCTGCCAGTGGTGCTGCGCCCGTCGTTCACCATGGGCGGGCTAGGGTCAGGATTGGCACACACGGCTGAGGAGCTTCAGCGGCTGGCCTGGATTGGGCTGGACGCGAGCCCGGTGACCGAGGTCCTGGTCGAGGAGAGCGTGCTCGGCTGGAAGGAATACGAGCTTGAGCTGATGCGCGACCGCAAGGACAACGTGGTCGTGATCTGCTCGATCGAGAATCTCGACCCGATGGGCGTGCACACCGGTGATTCGATCACCGTCGCGCCGGCCATGACCCTGACCGACCGTGAGTATCAAAACATGCGCGACATGGGCATCGCGGTACTGCGCGCGGTCGGGGTGGACACCGGTGGCTGTAACATCCAGTTCGCGGTGCACCCGGCCACCGGGCGGCTGGTGGTGATCGAGATGAACCCGCGGGTATCCCGGTCGTCCGCCCTGGCGTCCAAAGCCACCGGCTTCCCGATCGCCAAGATCGCCACCAAGCTGGCCCTCGGCTACACCCTCGACGAGATCCCCAATGACATCACCGGGCAGACCCCGGCCTGCTTCGAACCGGCGTTGGACTACGTGGTGGTCAAGGTGCCCCGGTTCGCCTTCGAGAAGTTCCCTGGCGCCGACCCGCGGTTGACCACCACGATGAAAAGCGTCGGTGAGGCGATGGCGCTCGGGCGCTCGTTCGGGGAGGCCCTGGGTAAGGCACTGCGGTCCATGGAGACCCCAGCGGCCGGGTTCTGGACGAAGCCCGACCCCGAGGGCACCACGCTGGAGTCAACGCTGGAGCAGCTGGCCACCCCCACCGATGGCCGGATCTACGCCGTGGAGCGGGCGCTGCGGCTGGGCGCGAGCGTGTCACAGGTAGCGCAACGCAGCGGGATCGACCCGTGGTTCGTCGACCAGATAGCCGCGCTGACCGCGCTGCGGGATGAGCTCCTTGAAGCTCCAGTGCTGGGCGCTGAACTGCTGCGCCGGGCCAAGCGGGCCGGGTTATCCGACCGGCAGGTCGCGACCCTGCGCCCGGAGCTGGCTGGGGAGAACGGGGTGCGTATCCTGCGCCACCGGCTCGGTATCCGCCCGGTGTACAAGACGGTGGACACCTGCGCCGCTGAGTTCGCCGCCCGCACCCCTTATCACTACAGCGCTTACGAAACCGACGCCGCCAGCGAATCTGAGGTAACCCCACAACGGGACAGGCCCAAAGTACTCATCCTCGGCTCGGGACCCAACCGAATCGGGCAAGGCATCGAGTTCGACTACTCGTGCGTGCATGCGGTGATGGCGTTGCGGGCGGCCAATTACGAGACTGTGATGGTCAACTGCAACCCGGAGACGGTGTCCACCGACTATGACACCGCTGACCGGCTCTACTTCGAGCCGCTGACGTTCGAAGACGTGCAGGAAGTCGTGCACGCCGAACGCGAGTCCGGCACAGTCGCGGGGGTTATCGTGCAGTTGGGCGGGCAGACCCCACTGGGGCTGGCGCGCCGGCTGGCCGATGCCGGGGTCACGGTGGTCGGCACGAGCCCGGAGGCGATCCATCTCGCTGAGGACCGGGGGGCGTTTGGCGCTGTGCTGGCGCGCGCTGGGCTGCCGGCGCCGCGCTTCGGTACGGCCGATTCGTTCGAGCAGGCGAAGCGGATCGCCGACGAGATCGGTTACCCGGTGCTGGTGCGGCCGTCGTACGTACTGGGCGGGCGGGGCATGGAGATCGTATACGACGAGCGGACCCTGGCCGGCTACATCGAGCGGGCCACCGAGGTCAGCCCGGAGCACCCGGTGCTGGTGGACCGGTTCCTGGACGACGCGATCGAGATCGACGTGGACGCGCTGTGCGACGGGCAGGAGGTTTACCTCGGTGGCGTGATGGAGCACATCGAAGAAGCCGGAGTGCATTCCGGTGACTCAGCTTGCGCGCTGCCGCCGATCACCCTGGGCCACGCCCACCTAGACGCCGTACGGTACTCCACTACGGCGATCGCGTACGGCATCGGGGTGCGCGGGCTGCTCAACGTGCAGTACGCGCTGCATGGCGAGACGCTCTACGTGCTGGAGGCCAACCCCCGAGCGTCCCGTACCGTGCCATTCGTCTCCAAAGCTACCGCTGTCCCGCTGGCCAAGGCCGCCGCCCGGATCATGCTTGGCGCCACCATCGCCCAGCTGCGCGCGGAGGGTCTGCTACCGGCGCACGGCGACGGTGGGTCGCTGCCGAGGAGCGCCGACCCGGTTGGCCCGGTCGCGGTGAAGGAAGCCGTTCTGCCCTTTCATCGATTCCATACTCCGGAGGGCCATGGGGTGGACTCGCTGCTCGGCCCGGAGATGAAGTCGACCGGCGAAGTGATGGGGCTGGACGTCTCGTTCGGCACCGCGTTCGCCAAGTCCCAGACGGCCGCCTACGGCTCGCTACCTACCAGCGGACGGGTGTTCGTCTCGTTGGCCAACCGGGATAAACGCGCGATGATCTTCCCGGTAAAGCGGCTGGCGGACCTCGGCTTCGAGGTGTTGGCCACCACCGGCACCGCCGATGTGCTACGGCGCAACGGGATAGCGGCGAGGGTGGTACGCAAGCATTTCGAGGGTCCGGGCAACGTCGTCGAGCTGATCCTGGACGGCCAGATCGACATGATCATCAACACCCCGTACGGCAACCCCGGACCCCGGGTGGACGGCTACGAGATCCGCACCGCCGCCGTGGCCAAGGGAGTGCCCTGTCTGACCACCGTGCAGGCCGCCGCGGCCGCCGTGCAGGGCGTGGAGGCCCTGATTCGCGGTGAGCTCGGCGTATGCTCTCTGCAGCACTTCCACGCCACACTCGGCAAGGCGCGGGTATGACGCCGACGCGTTTCGGGGCGCGGTTGGCCGACGCGGTGCGCGCGCACGGCCCCCTGTGCGTGGGCATTGATCCACACCCGGCGCTGCTGACCAGCTGGGGTCTTTCTGACGACGCGGTCGGCCTCGAGCGGTTCGCCAGCACCGTCCTGGCTGCGCTGGCCGGGCGGGTCGCGGTGCTCAAGCCGCAGTCGGCGTTCTTCGAGCGGCACGGCTCGGCTGGGATAGCCGTGCTGGAGCGGACGCTGCGCGACGCCGCCGGCAGCGGCACGCTCACGCTGTTGGACGTCAAGCGAGGCGATATCGGCTCAACGATGGTCGGCTACGCGCAGGCCTACCTGGCGGCCGGCGCCCACCTGGCCGCCGACGCGGTGACCTTGTCTCCCTACCTGGGATTCGGTTCGTTGGCTCCCGCGCTCGAGCTGGCCGCCGATACCGGCCGTGGCGTGTTTGTCCTGGCCCGCACCTCCAACCCGGAGGGGGCCTCAGTGCAAGAGGCCATCTGGCAAGGCCGCGGTGTTGGGCAGGCCGTCGTGGACGCGGTGTCGAGCGTCAATGCTGGGCTGACTCCCCTGGGAGACGTCGGAGTCGTGGTCGGCGCGACCCACGAGCACGGCCTGTGTCTATCCGAGTTGAATGGCCCGATCCTCGCTCCCGGGCTGGGTGAGCAGGGGGCGCGGCCGGCCGACCTGGCGGACCGGTTTGCCGATATCGACGGGCTCGTATTACCCAGCGTGTCCCGCTCGTTACTGCGGCATGGGCCGAAGCCGGCCGCTGTCCGGGCGGCCGCGCGCCAACTTAACGATCAGTTAGCCCTTTGTCGGATTAATGGCCGTTGATCTGGCAGGCCGGGCCGATACCTGGAAAGTTCACCCTGGAATTCCGGGTACCCCCGTTGTGACCGAGGGCAACCTGGTGGGTACGTTCCAGAGACCGCAAGAGCAGTTCAGCGTGCACCAGACGGAGGAGATCGTGGCCCTTCCCCAACTCACCGATGAACAGCGGGCCGCCGCGCTGGAGAAGGCAGCGGCCGCCCGCCGGGTTCGGGCGGAGCTCAAAGAGCGTCTTAAACGCGGCGGTACCAATTTGAAGGAGGTCCTTGCTCAGTCTGATTCGAACGAAGTGCTGGGCAAGATGAAAGTTTCGGCGCTGCTTGAGGCGCTGCCCGGAGTCGGCAAGGTCCGCGCCGCGCAGATCATGCAGCGCCTGGAAATAGCTCCGAGCCGCCGGTTGCGTGGGCTCGGTGAACGGCAGCGCAGGGCCCTGCTCGCCGATTTCGACGCGGAGTGATCAAAAAAGCCGATCACCCAGTGGACGGTAGAGGCAAGATTGGGGCGGGCCGCGTGAGCGGTCTCAGAGGCCGGTTGATCGTGCTTACTGGCCCCTCCGGTGTGGGCAAGTCCACAGTGGTCGCCGCGCTGCGTTCGACGCTGCCTCGGTTGTACTTCAGCGTCTCCGTTACCACTAGGGCGCCGCGGCCGGGCGAGGTTGCCGGTCGGGACTACCACTTCGTGGACGACGCGGAGTTCGATCGGTTGATCGCCAGGAGCGAGCTGCTGGAGTGGGCGCAGATCCACGGCGGTCTGCACCGCTCGGGCACGCCGTGGCGGCCTATAGAGCAGCATCTCCTGGTCGGTGATCCGGTGCTTGTCGAAGTAGATCTTGCTGGCGCTCGGGCCATTCGGCGCGCCTGTCCGGATGCACTCCTGGTTTTCCTCGTCCCGCCGAGCTGGGGGGAACTGGTCAGCCGGCTGGCTGGCCGGGGAACTGATTCGCCGGCGGTCATGCGCCGCCGGCTGGCTACCGCCCGGGACGAGCTCGCGGCCAGTGGGGAATTCGACATCACGGTTGTCAGCGATGACCCGGAGCGCGTCGCAGGGCAATTGGTATCGTTGTTTTGTGGCTCGCTGACTCCCGAGGCGGCCACCGAGATCCCCGCAGGAGTTTCTGAGTGAGTATTCCCCTGATCGACTCTTCGGCGCCCCACGCTCCCGAGGGAATCACCAATCCCCCGATCGATGAGTTGCTGGACAAGGCAAGCTCCAAGTATGGCCTGGTCATCTTCGCGGCCAAGCGCGCGCGCCAGATCAACGACTACTACTCCCAGCTGGGCGAGGGGCTGTTGGAGTACGTTGGCCCGCTGGTTGAGCCGGGCCCCAGAGAGAAGCCGCTGTCCATCGCGATGCGCGAGATTCACGAAGGGCTGCTCGACCACACCGAAGGCGAGTGAGCCTGGCGTGACCCGCCGGGTCGTGCTCGGCGTTTCCGGAGGTATCGCCGCCTACAAATCATGTGAGGTGCTCCGGCGGCTGACCGAGTCCGGGCACCAGGTCCGGGTCATCCCGACCGAGTCCGCGCTGAAGTTCGTCGGTGCGGCGACGTTCGAGGCGTTGTCCGGTCAGCCGGTTCGCACCGAAGTGTTCGCCGACGTGGCCGAAGTCCCGCACGTTCGTGTTGGCCAACGGGCTGAGCTGGTCCTGGTAGCCCCGGCGACCGCCGATTTGCTGGCCAGGGCGGCACATGGACGGGCCGACGACTTGCTCACCGCCACGCTGTTGACCGTCAGTTGCCCGGTCATGCTGGTACCCGCCATGCACACTGAGATGTGGGAGCATCCCGCGACCAGGGACAACGTGGCGTTGTTGCGTTCCCGAGGTGTGGTGGTGGTTGAGCCCGCTTCCGGTCGGTTGACCGGTGCCGATAGTGGGCCGGGCCGGCTGCCGGAGCCAGCCGAGATCGTTGAGTTGGCGTCGCTGCTACTGGAGCGGGCCGACGCTCTGCCGCGCGACTTAGTCGGGTGTCGGGTTGTGGTATCGGCTGGTGGAACTCGCGAGCCGCTGGACCCGGTGCGTTTTCTCGGCAACCGTTCGTCCGGCCGGCAGGGCTACGCCGTGGCCAGGGTGGCCGCGCAGCGGGGCGCTGAGGTGGCGCTGGTCGCCGCGCACACCGATGGCGTGGTTGTCCCGGCGGGAGTGCGCCTGGTCGGCGTGGACACCGCACGGCAGCTGCATGAGGCGATGCTCGGGGAATCCGAGCAGGCTGACGTCGTGGTCATGGCCGCCGCGGTTGCGGACTTCCGGCCAGCCACGATGGAGGAAAGCAAAATCAAGAAGACGAGCACGGCCGCGCCGACGGTGCGGCTGCTGACCAACCCGGACATTCTGGTCGATCTCGTGGCGCGACGGCGTCCCGGTCAGCTCGTGGTCGGGTTCGCGGCCGAGACTGGCGATGCCGCTGGCGGGGTCCTGGACCACGCTCGAGCCAAGTTGTCGCGCAAAGGGTGCGACCTGCTGGTCGCCAACGCGGTCGGTGATGGTAAAGCGTTCGGACAGCCGAACAATGCTGGTTGGTTGCTTGCCGCTGACGGAGCCGAGATCGAGCTGCCACTGGGTTCTAAAGTCTTGCTCGCGTCGCGGCTGTGGGACGAAGTCGCTGCTCGACGGATAAAGCCGCCGTTCAGCTTTCGTGATCGTCCTTAGGCCGGTCCTACCGGAACCAGGACCTCGAGATCATGCGGGTGAACCTGAGGTCCCGGTCTGTTCGGTTTGTACAGCTGTAAGGTCGTGCCGCGCTCACCCGCTTGGACGGTCAGAAACCGCCCAGGATGCCGCCGCCGCCGCTCTTCTTGGGGCCGCCCTCGTCGCCATCCCGGTTATAGTCGCTGTCGCCGTTGTAGTCGCTGTTGTTCTCGCGGCCACCGAAGTCATCCCGCCGGTGGTCCCGGTCGCGGTTGTCGCGGTTGTCGCGGTTGAACCTGCGGTACTCGGACTCACGAAGCGCAACGTGCTCGAGGGATGCCCAGCCCTGCTTGTTCACCAGGTGGGCGAAGCCGTTGCGGGTCTCGTCGACCGTGACCCGCTCGCCGGCGTAGCAGGAGCCGATAACCGGCGCGCTGAGGCTGGGTTGGGAGCGAACTCGCACGGTGTCGGTACAGGTGGTCTGCTCGGTGGGCTCAGCCAGCGCCGGCTCCGCCACCGCCACCAGGGCCGCGGTCGCCGCGGCGGCGCTCACTCCCACCAACGCGGCCTTGCGTCCGACCAGTCGTAGCTTGGGCATGATTCCTGACCTCTCTCAAAGGTTCGCTGACGCGGCAGATCGCTGGGTTCAACGACCCCGACGGCGGGAGGTAACGGGGTGGTCTCACTCCGTCTTCATTTAGGGCTGGTACGTGCATGGTCGGTTGTGCTAAGGCGCTCGCCGACACGGCCCTGATCACCGGAACACCGGGCTCCGCGGCGGCAACCGGATCTGTCGGTGGTGTCTGATAGACCGGTGCCGTGACGACAGCGACGCGGCGCGGGAGCATTGAAAGCATTGGAAAGCGCGCGGGTGAGGGTGGGCGAAAGGCGCGGCGAGTAGGCGAGCGGCAAGAAGCCGCTGAGCTACCGGTTGCCCGGGTCGCGGTTGACGTGCCGCTCGCGCACCTGGACCGCCCCTTCGACTATCGGGTGCCTGAGGGTTTGGCGCTGTGCGCGCAGCCGGGGGTGCGGGTCAGGGTCCGTTTCTCCGGCCGGCTGGTCGACGGCGTTGTATTGGCGCGCCTGGGTTGTTCGGAGCACCAAGGGCGGCTTGGCTGGCTGGAGCGGGTCGTCTCGGCCGAGCCGGTGTTGTCCGAAGAACTGATCCAGCTGTGCCGGCTGGTGGCCGATCGGTACGGCGGAACGTTCGCTGATGTGCTGCGGCTGGCTGTGCCGCCCCGGCATGCCAGGGCCGAAGCCGAATTGGTTCCCGCCGCCGCGTCGTTGCCTGAGCCGCTGCCGAACCAGCTGGTGTTCCCTGGGTGGCGGCGCTACCAACACGGCCCAGCGTTGCTGGCCGCTGTCGCCGACGGCCGGGGCCCGCACGCGGTCTGGCATCCGGCGCCGGGGGAAGACTGGCCGGCGCGGCTGGCGGAGGTGGCGGCCACCGCGCTCGGCGCGGGCCGTGGCGCGCTGATCGTGGTCCCTGATCAGAGGGACGTGACCAGGGTGGCGGGCGCCTGCGGCGAGTTGGTCGGAGCCAGTCGGCTCGTCACGTTGACCGCTGATCTCGGCCCCGCTCGCCGTTACCGGGCCTGGCTGGCGGCCCGCCGGGGGCTGGTCCGGCTGGTGGTCGGTACCCGTGGGGCGGCATTCGTCCCGCTGACCGATCTCGGGCTGCTCGTGGTGTGGGATGACGGGGACGATCTGCACGCCGAGCCACGGGCGCCGTATCCGCACGTCCGAGATGTGCTGGTGCAACGCGCGCGGTTGACCGGCGCCGCTCTGCTGGTCGCCGGCTTCACTCGAACGGCCGAGGCGCAGCTGCTGGTGCAGTCCGGGTGGGTGCGCGAGGTGCTGGCAACGCGAGCGCAGGTGCGCGCGGCGATGCCAAGGATCGTGGCCGCGGCTGATACTGACGCCGCGCTGGCTCGTGATCCGATGGCCCGGGCCGTCCGATTGCCAGCGGCGGCGTTCGAGGCTGCCCGTGCCGCGCTGGCCAGGGACGAGCCGGTGTTGGTTCAGGTGCCTCGGGCCGGCTACTTGCCGGGTCTTCGCTGCGCGTCGTGCCGCGAGCCGGCCCGGTGCCGGCGCTGTGCCGGACCACTCGGGTTGCCGTCGGCGTCAGCTGGGGTGCGGTCAGGGAACCCGTTCGCTGAGGTTTCGACGATGAGCTGTCGGTGGTGCGGGGTGGCCGAGCCAGCGTTCCGCTGCCAGTCTTGTGGCTCACGGCGGCCGCGTGCCACCGTGGTCGGCGCGCGGCGCACCGTCGAGGAACTGGGCCGGGCGTTCCCCGGGGTTACCGTGCACGGCTCAGGTGGCGGCGCCGACGTGCTATCGGAGATCCCGTCGGCGGCCGCTCTGGTGGTGGCTACCCCAGGGGCCGAGCCTTGGGTGGCCGGTTTCCGCGGGGGAGTCGGCTATGGCGCGGCGTTGCTGCTTGACGGCTGGGCGCAGTTGTCCCGTCCCGATCTGCGGGTAGCCGAGGAGACGTTCAGACGGTGGATGGCGGCCGCCGCTCTGGTGCGTTCGCACGCGGTGGGGGGCCGGGTGGTGGTGGCCGCTGAGCCAGGGTTGTCCGTCGTGCAGGCGCTCGTGCGCTGGGATCCGGCTGGGCATGCGGCCGCTGAGCTGGCCGCCCGAGCGGAGGTGGGCTTTCCGCCCTCGGTGCGGATGGCGGCCGTCGACGGTAGCCCGGATGCGGTCGCCGATTTCTTGGCCACCGCCGACCTGCCGGCCGCCGCCGAGGTACTGGGTCCGGTTGACCTGCCCGCCACATCGGCTGGTGAGCCACGGGAGCGCGCGTTGGTTCGGGCGCCCCAGTCGCAGGGACGGGCGTTGGCCGCCGCGTTGGCCGCCGCTCAGGCTATCAGGGTGGCACGTAAAGCCGCCGGCTCGGTGCGCGTCCAGCTGGACCCCCAAGAGATCGGCTGACACCTAACTAAACCTTGGCACGCGACCGTCGGGTTGACCCACTCGAAATACTCTGGGCTTGAAACCAGTGGTCGGGCCCAGAACCACCGCGCGTCGTCGCAGGAGCTGACAGGCACGTTCTAGACTTGGCGGCCAGAGACGGTCGGCGTGATCGAGGTCCTGGCCGCGCACAGAGGAGATTTCGAAAGCGATATGGCTGTCCAGCCGATCCGGCTTTTCGGCGACCCGATCCTGCGCAGCCGGGCGGCCGAGGTGACCGACTTCGACGTCGAGCTGCGCAAGCTCGTCGGTGACCTGGCCGACACCCTGCTCGAGGAAGGTGCCGCCGGGTTAGCCGCCCCGCAGCTTGGCGTCGGGTTGCGGGTGTTCGTCTACCACTGTGACGGGTTCTCCGGCCATCTGGTGAACCCGACGTTCGACGTCACAAGTGACGACATCCAGGACGGCCCGGAGGGTTGCCTGTCCATTCCTGGGCTGACCTGGAACTGTCGGCGGCATCTGCACGTGGTGGCGAAAGGCTGGAACATGCACGGTGACCCGGTCGAGGTGGAGGGCAGCGAGCTGCTGGCCCGCTGCATACAGCACGAGACCGACCATCTGGACGGTGTACTGTTTGTGGATCGGCTTGATCCACAAACCCGCAAGCAGGCGATGGCGGAGATCCGACGGGCGGCCTGGTTCGGGGAGCCGGTCCCGGTGGTCAAAACTAGCCCCCACCCGCTGCTCGGGAAGTCCCGATGAGGCTGGTTTTCGCCGGTACCCCGGCGGTTGCGTTGCCCTCGTTGATCGCCCTGCTCGGCGCGCAACGCCACACCGTGGTGGCCGCCCTCACGAGGCCGGACGCGCCGACCGGTCGCGGCAGGCGGCTGGTTCCGTCCCCGGTGGCTGAGCTGGCCGCCAAGCACGGCATCCCAGTGCTGCGCCCACCCAAGCCGAACGCGCCGGAGTTCGTCGAGTCACTGGCCGCCTACCGGCCAGATTGCTGCGCGGTGGTGGCGTACGGCTCGCTGCTGCGTCCAAAGCTGCTCGCGGTCCCCCGGCTTGGTTGGATCAACCTGCACTTCTCGATCCTGCCGGCCTGGCGGGGCGCGGCGCCGGTGCAGGCCGCGATCCGCCACGGTGACGAGGTGGCCGGGGCCAGCACGTTCCGCATTGAGGAAGGCCTGGACACCGGCCCGGTCTACGGGGTGGTGACCGAGTCGATTGGTCCGCGCGACACCGCCGGCAGCTTGCTGGAGCGGCTGTCGCGAGCCGGGGCGGAGCTCTTGCTGGCCACCATGGACGGGATCGAGGACGGCACCCTGCGAGCGGTGCCCCAGCCCGGCGAAGGAGTGTCGCACGCGCCAAAGGTGACTGTTGCCGACGCCGAAGTGGACTGGTGGTCCTCGGCTTCGGCGGTTGACCGGCTGGTGCGTTCGGTGACGCCGGAACCAGGCGCGTGGAGCACCCTGCGAGCCGAGCGGGTCGGCCTTGGCCCGCTTTTCCCGGTGCCGCGGGGAGGATTGGCGCCGGGGGAGCTGCGGGTGGAGAAGCGGCGAGTACTGGTCGGGACCGGCACAACCGCCGTCGAGCTCGGCGAGGTGCGGGCGGCCGGTAAGCGGGCCATGCCAGCTTCGGACTGGGCGCGCGGTGCCCGGCTGGAACCGGGCGCTCGGTTCGGCGTCGAGCGCACCGCCGCGGCGGGCGGATGAACCCGCGCCGTGGCCGGGCAGGCAGAGAACCGGGTAGGGACCGCCCGTCGCGGCCGGGAAACGTGGCTCCGCCGCCTCGGCGAACGAGCCCAGCCGGGCCGCCGTCCATCGACCCGGCTCGGGCCGCCGCCCTGGAGCTGCTCACGGCCGTCCGTGAGCGCGAGGCCTACGCCAACCTGGCCATGCCGGCGATCCTGCGCCGGTCGCGGCTGTCCGGGCGGGATGCCGCGCTGGCCACCGAACTAGGCTACGGCGCCTGCCGAGCCAGGGGACTGCTGGATGCGGTGGTGGCCGCGTGCGCGCAACGACCGCTGAGCCGCATCGAGCCACCGCTGCTGGACGCCCTGCGGCTGGGTACTTACCAGCTGCTGCGCACCAGGATTCCGCCGCACGCCGCCGTCGACTCGACCGTCGAGCTGGTCCGGGCCAGCGCCGGGTCGCGGTCAGCTGGGTTCGTGAACGCCATTCTGCGCGGGGTGGGGGAGCGCACGGAGCAGCAGTGGGTCGCCGAGCTGGCCCCGGACCCGACCAAGGACCCGATCGGGCACCTAGCGTTCCGGCACGCGCATCCTCGGTGGATCGCGCAAGCCTTCAGCGACGCGTTGCACGGGTCCCTGACCGACCTCGATGCCCTGATGGCCGCGGCGGATGCCCGTCCGACCGTGCACCTGTTGGGCCGTCCCGGGGAGATCACCGCCGAGGAGCTTGCCTTGGCTACCGGCGGCGAGCCGGCGCCGTACTCGCCTTACGGTGTGCGGCTTGAATCTGGCAGCGGGGATCCGGGCGAGCTGGACGCGGTCACCGAGGGTCTCGCGGTCGTGATGGACGAGGGCAGCCAGCTCGTCGCGCTCGCGCTCGCGGACGCCCCGCTGGTCGGGGAGGACACCGGTCGCTGGCTTGACCTGTGCGCCGGGCCGGGCGGTAAAGCCTGTCTGCTCGCCGCTCTGGTAGGCATGGCAGGCGGTCGACTGGACGCGGTTGAGCCAGCCGAGCACCGGGCCGCGTTGGTCCGAGAGGTCACGGCGGAGCTGCCGGTCACGGTGCACGTGGCGGATGGCCGGGCCGGGCCGCTGCCGGATGCTGGTTTCGACCGAGTCCTGGTGGACGTCCCGTGCACGGGGCTGGGCGCGTTGCGCCGACGGCCGGAAGCCCGCTGGCGGCGGTCACCCTCGGATGTGGCCGGCCTCACCGCGCTGCAGCGCGAGCTGCTGGACGCCGCGCTGCGCCACGTGAGGGTCGGCGGGGTGGTCGGTTACGTCACGTGCTCACCGCATCTGGCCGAGACCCACGGGGTGCTCGCCGCGGTGCTGCGCGGGCGCACCGATGTCGAGCGGCTGAACGCAACCGAGGTGCTCGCCACCGTTCCTGACCTCGGGGAAGGTCCAACCGCGCAGCTCTGGCCGCACCGGCATGGCACCGACGCGATGTTCCTGGCTCTGCTGCGCCGTACCGGCTGAGCTCGCCCGCGGCCGGACGTGAGCGACGTCACGGATGGCTGCAGGCGTACCGGTGGCACCCTCACTGTTATCCGAGCGGGCTAATCTGCGAGACGTGTCACCGATGATCGCGCCGAGTATCCTGTCCGCCGACTTCGCGCGGCTTGCCGATGAAGCCGCCGTGGTAGCCGGCGCGGACTGGCTCCATATCGATGTGATGGACGCCCACTTCGTGCCGAACCTGACGCTGGGGCTGCCCGTGGTCAAAGCCCTGAAGGCAGCCACCGACATCCCGCTCGACTGTCACCTGATGATTGAGAACCCCGATCGGTGGGCGATCGGGTACGCCGAGGCCGGCGCGGTCAACGTCACGGTGCATATCGAGGCCGCCGCCGAGCCGGTCAAACTGGCCGCCAACCTACGTGCCGCCGGCGCGCTGGCCGGCCTCTCGATCAAGCCGGCCACCCCGCTGGAGCCCTATATCGAGATACTGCGGCACTACGACACGTTGCTGGTGATGAGCGTGGAGCCGGGTTTCGGCGGCCAGGACTTCATCGTTGAGGTCCTGAACAAGGTGCGCACCGCGCGCCGGCTGGTCGCCACCGGACACCTGAAGCTGCTCATCGAGATCGACGGTGGGATCAACGCGGACACCATCGAGGCCGCCGCCGAAGCCGGGGTGGACTGTTTCGTCGCTGGCTCGGCGATCTACCACGCGCACGACCCGGCGGCCGCGATGCGGCATCTGCGCGAGCAAGCCGAGCGGAGTTCGGCGCATTGGTCGGTCGGGAGAACGGGCTGATGTTCACCGGTATCGTCGAGGAGGTCGGAGAGGTCCACACGGTGACCAGCGACGCCGACGTGGTCCGCTTGGAGATCGCCGCTTCGGTAGCCGTCAAAGGTGTCCAGCCCGGCGACTCGATCGCGGTGAGCGGAGTCTGCCTGACCGCCGTCGAGATCGGTGCCGACACGGTCACCGTCGAACTGGTCCCCGAAACGCTGCGTCGCTCCAGCCTGGCCGCGGTAGCCGCCGGTACCCGGGTCAATTTGGAGCGGGCGTTGGTCAGCGGAGGTCGCCTCGGTGGGCACATCGTGCAGGGCCACGTCGACGGGGTCGCTTCCGTTCTGGCGTGTCACACCGGCGAGCGGACCGCTGAGCTGACTTTCGAACTACCCGAACCGCTGGCGCGGTATGTCGTGGAGAAGGGCTCCATCACGGTGGACGGCGTGTCCCTCACGGTGGCCTCAGTTTCCAGCGGCCAATTCTTGGTAGCGCTGGTCCCGATCACCCTCGCGCGGACCACGTTGGGTGAGCGCCGGGAGGGCGACCGAGTGAACATCGAGGTGGATGTGCTAGCGAAGTACGTCGAACGACTGCTCAGCGGCTATCTGCCCGCACCGGGACAGGGTGCGTCGGGATCGGTGCGGTACGCCCAGGAAGGCGAAGGGATTCGTAGTGAGTGCCTGCATCTACACGGTTGAGCACGGCCGTTTCGCGGCCGTGGAGCGGGCGGTGGCCAACATCGCGGCTGGCGAGGCCGTCGTGGTGGTCGATGACAAGGACCGGGAGAACGAGGGCGACCTGATCTTCGCCGCCGAGCATGCCACACCAGAGCTCGTGTCGTTCATGGTGCGCTACACCTCCGGCTACATCTGTGTGCCGCTCCCCGGGGAGGACTGTGACCGGCTGGACCTGCCACCGATGTATCACTCCTACGGGGACACCTACCGCACCGCGTTCACGGTCACGGTGGATGCCAAGTTCGGGGTCAGCACAGGGATCTCCGCCACCGACCGGGCGCACACCATCCGGCTGCTGGCCTCGGCCGAATCGACCGCGGCCGACTTCGTCCGCCCCGGGCATGTGCTGCCGTTGCGCGCCAAACCGGGCGGGGTGCTACGTCGTCCAGGCCACACCGAGGCGGCTGTGGACCTGGCTAGGCTCGCCGGGCTGCGGCCAGCCGGCGCGCTATGCGAGATCGTTTCCCAGAAGGACGTCGGCGAGATGGCCCGCGCCGAGGAGCTGGAGGTATTCGCCAGCGACCATGGCCTCGCCCTGGTCACTATCGCGGACCTGATCGCCTACCGGCGGCGATTCGAAAAACAGGTCGAACGGGTTGCCGAGGCCCGCATCCCGACCTCATACGGTGCGTTCATCGCGTACGGTTACGACAATGTGCTGGACGGCATTGAGCACATCGCGCTGGTCTGCGGTGATATCGGCGACGGTGAGGGGGTGCTGGTCCGAGTGCACTCGGAGTGCCTCACCGGGGACGTGTTCGGCTCGCTGCGTTGCGACTGCGGCCCGCAGCTGGACGCCGCGCTGGCGGCGGTGGCCGCCGAAGGCCGAGGCGTGGTGCTCTACGTGCGCGGCCACGAGGGCCGAGGCATCGGCCTGATGCACAAATTGCAGGCCTACCAACTGCAGGAGTCTGGTCACGACACGGTGGACGCCAACCTGGCGCTGGGCATGCCAGCCGATGCCCGGGACTACGGCACCGGGGCGCAGATCCTAGCGGACCTGGGCGTGCGCTCGATGCGGCTGCTGACCAACAACCCGGACAAGCGAGCCGGGCTGGAAGGCTATGGGCTGCGGGTGGTCGACCGGGTGCCGCTGCCGGTCCGGCCCACCCGGGAGAACCTGCGCTACCTGCGCACCAAGCGTGACCGGATGGGCCACGACCTGCCGAATCTGGACGGGGTGCTCGACGCCATGGGGGAAGATCGGGGTTCCGACGAGGTGACGGCGTGAGCGGGGTCGGCCGGCCCGGCGAATCCGAGGACCTGCGCGCCGATGGGCTGCGGTTGGGCATCGCCGCCGCGCAGTGGCACGCCCCGGTCTGCGATCAGCTGCTGGAGCGGGCTTTGGTGGTGGCCGCCAAAGCTGGGGTGACCGCGCCGACCGTGGTCCGGGTGCCCGGTTCTCTGGAGCTGCCGGTGGTGTGCCAGGAGCTGGCCCACGACCACGACGCGGTGGTTGCGCTCGGTGTGGTTATTCGTGGCGGTACGCCACACTTCGACTACGTATGCGACTCGGTGACCGCTGGGCTGACCAGAATCGCGCTTGACGAAGCGACCCCGATTGGAAACGGCGTGCTGACCTGCGACACCGAGCAGCAGGCTCGTGATCGGTGTGGTCGCCCGGACTCGGCCGAGGACAAGGGCGCCGACGCGTGCCTGGCCGCGCTGCGCACCGCTCTGGTGCTGCGCGAGCTGCGGGCGACCCGCAAACCAGGGGGCTGAGGTGGCTGGCTGGGAGCTGATTGCCCGCCCCCGCAAGGTTCGCTGGTTCGCCTGGGTGGGCGCGGTGCTGATGCTCGCGACGATGGTTGTGGTCGCGGTGCTGCTGCGGACGGTACCCACCGGGGTCTACTTCCGGCTGTCCGACCAGGTCGCGATGGTGCTGCTCGGGGTGCTGATGGCGGGCGGGTTGCTGTTGTTCACCCGGCCGAGGGTGCGGGCCGGTGCCTCCGGTGTGGAGGTACGCAACGTGTTCAGCACGCAGGTCTACGAGTGGGCGGCTGTGTGTGGGTTCAGCTTTTCGGATGGGGCGACCTGGGGTCGGTTGGAGCTGGCCGACGACGAGTACGTCCCGTTGCTGGCGATCCAGGTGGTGGACGGCGCTCCGGCGGTGGCCGCGATGCGACGGCTGCGCGCGTTGTACGCCGAGCACGGCGCGGACAGCGCGTCGGATGAGCCCGCCGCGCGCGAGCAAGAGAATCGTGATTCCAGATAGCTCCAGATAGCCGGGTTGGCTCTCGCGCGGCGCGAATGATCATGTTGCCCAGCAGCGGTCAAGAACCGTCGGCTAGCCCGAGCTGATCCGCTGTCATCGAGGGCCACATGAGAGTGGTTTGATCTTGCGCACACCACCCTGATGCGGTTCTCGCCGAAGATCTTCACTTGCCGTGCTCGGTGGTTGGTGAGGGTCGGGCGGCCGCCGCCTGTACGCCGTCAGCGAGCGTGCTGATCGGGTTGGCGACGATTTTGGTGGGCATGTAAGTGGCGGGATGCAAGGCATTGGCGGTGATCCCCCGATTGGCGAGCGAGCTTGCTAGGTCGATGGTGTGCATGATCTAGGCGAGCTTGCTCTGGCGGTAGGCCCGCATCCCGATGTAGCTGCGGTGGAGCATTACGTCGTCGAAGTCGATCGGCGCCTGGCCGGCGGAGGAGACGTGGACGATGCGGGTTGGGGCGGCTGGTCCGGTGAGCAGTGCTCTCGCAGTCGCCACCTTGCGGTGGCGGCGTTGACTCGTTGGAGCCTTCCCGCGGCGGTACCCGTCGCCGGCGTGGCCGGTCTTACGTGGGTTTCCATCGGGCCGTTTCACCTCGGGACGCGACTTGCCCTGGAGGGTCTGATCCGCACACGCGGCCAGGTTGCGCGCGGCGTTGAGGTCCCGGTCGATCCGGGCGCCGCAGCTGTCGCACACGTAGGTTCGCTCGGACAGGGCGGTGCGCCAGCGAACATCCAGATCAGACCTCCCGAGCACGACGATGCGTCGTCCTGTGCGCCATGATGAGCACATGCGGTATGCGACCGCGGTGCGGCGGCTACGCCAGATCGCCGGAGACGCGCATCGGGTGAACTGGCCCGGCGAAGACCCAGTGCTGCTTGCTGTGTACGCTTTTGGCCCGATTCTGGACCACCCCGACGAGTTGGACTGGGTGGACGTCGCTCTGGTACTCGACAGCCCGCCCGAGGAGCTGAGCTGGGGCGTGGAGCCGCCGTCGGCGAGTGGAATTATCCAAGTATTGCGGCTGGACAAGTCACCGGTCCGCCGGTTCTGGCGGCCTGCGGTATGGCCGGTGTGGAATCACATGATCCGTGAGCCGGTACGCATCTGGTCTCTGGACGGCCCCGATGAGGCGGTTCTGAACGCGCTGGAGCACGGCAAGCCCGAGCCGCCGCGGATGCCCGCGCCTTCCGACGCCGAGCGGCGCGAGCAGACCGACATGGAGTTGGCTGCCAGCCTGGCGCATCTGCGTGAGGTTCGAGACCGCTACTGGGACTCGGAGTGGCGACGAGATCACCAAGGCTACGGAACCTATCCGGAGAATCACCTCTGGAACGCGGTATGGGGCTATCTCGATCTCTCCGATGCCGCGCGACAGCTCGGGCCCGGTGGCTGAAAGAGCCAGCACCTTACGTCGAGATCGGCGAACCGGTGACGTCTGTGGCATTGACGCGGTGCGCCGGTAGGCCACCGATGACGGCCACCCACAAGTCGTCCTCACGGCTTACAGCCACCGTGTAGGTGGTCATCGTTTCTCCGTCCACTTGTCTCCATTTTCGGCGAGGCGATGCAAAGCGGTCGTCACGGTGTCCACGAACTTCTCGCCGCCACCGTGGCCCATGTCGTCGATCACATGCAGCTCGCTGGTAGCCCAGCCGCGGTGCAGCCGCCAGGCGGTCTCCAGCGGAGAGCTGACGTCATAGAGCCCGTGGATCAGCACACCGGGGATTCCGTCTAGCACCGCGATGTTCCGGATCAGCTGCTCCTCGCCGAGAAAGCCGTGGTGGCGCCAGTAGTGCGTGACCAGCCGAGCGAACCGGAACTGCGACTTGGGGGCCTCGAACTGAAGCCACGGCTGGTGTCCGGGACCCAGCGACATGTGCGCGTCCTCCCACACGCACCATTCGTGCGCGGCACGCTGCCGAATCGACGGGTCCGGATCGGAGAGCAGAGCGGAGTAGGCATCCACTATGGGCAGCCCGCGTAGCGAGTCCGGAACGGCCGAGGCGAACCGCTCCCACTCACGGGGAAAGATGCGCCCGACACCCTCGGTGATCCACTCGACCTCACGGCCGGACGTCGTGGTCACCAGCGCGAGCACCAGACCAGACACCCGCTTCGGATGGGCCTGTGCGTAGGCCAGTCCGAGTGTGGTGCCCCATGACAGGCCCAGAATCGTCCACTTCTCGACCTGATGCAGGTCGCGGAGCTTCTCGATATCGGAGATGAGATGCGCCGTGGTATTGACACTCAGGTCGGTGTCCGGGTCGGCGGCCGAGGGCAGGCTCTGCCCGCAGCCACGCTGGTCGAAGAGCACCGCGCGGAACACCGCCGGGTCGAACCAGCGCCGGGCACCCGGCGAGCTAGCGCCGCCAGGGCCACCGTGCAGGTAGATCACGGGCTGCCCATCGGGGTTGCCGCAGGCCTCCCAGCACACGCGCTGACCGTCACCGATGTCCAGCATCCCAGTGGCGTAGGGCTCGATGGGGTCGAATCGCGGCACGAGATCAAACATCTCAGAGCGCGTCGCCCGGGACAAGCGAGATCCGGTCTTCCGCACAACACCAGGACGAGATGCAAGCTTGGCCGCCCAGTTTGTCGGCCTCGACGTCAGCCGATCGGATCCGGGCACGGTTTGTGGCATGACGAAAGTGTTAGGTGTTCGCCGTCCGGGTCGGGGTTGGTCGGGGGTCCAAGTCGCAGCCGAATTGGCGGTGCATTCCTGGGACATCCACGGCGCGGTGTCGGCCGGCCTGGGTGTTTGATACGAGGTGCGAGGCGACGGATGCTGGCACCCCGAGGGCCCGGTCCATTGCGGCGGTGCTGATGTCCAACCACCGCTGGGTGTGCATGGCGCGCCACAGAATCTCGTAGCCGGCAGGGTCAGGTGCGTTGTTCAAGTACTCCAGGGCGGTCATCTGGCAAGCCGCTAGGCGTCCCTCGATCAGGAGAGTTTCGAATCGGCGACGGACCTTCGGATGACGGCCCTGAAGGACGTAGATTGAGGTGTCCGCAAGGTAGGTCGCCGTGCTCATCAGACAGTGTCGGCCTCACGCGCGTCCTCGGCGAAGCGTGAGAGGTTACGGCCGCCGCCGTAGCGCCAAGCGTGGTCGCTGTCCGTGAAGTCCACCTGGACCTGGTCGAACGCCGCGATAATGTCTCGAGCCTGCCGGCGAATGGCGAACGCGCGGAGCGCCGCGTTGATCGTGGCAACCATCGCCCCACGGGCGCACCGGCGACTTCGGCCGCGGGCCCAGGCCGCGACCGAATCGGTGGTGCCTAGGCTGGACATATCATGGCCGATCCGTCCACGTACCGCCCGGCCGCCGGCATCATCCCGGAGGCGCCTGGCGTTTACCGTTTTGCCGACCAACACGGTCGGGTGATTTATGTTGGCAAGGCGAAGAACCTGCGCGGTCGGTTGAGTTCTTACTTCGCTGACCTGGCCGGCCTGCATCCCAGGACCCGGCAGATGGTGACGACCGCCACAGACGTGCAGTGGACGGTGGTGGGTACCGAGGTCGAAGCGCTGCAGCTCGAATACAACTGGATCAAGGAGTTCGATCCTCGGTTCAACGTCCGCTATCGCGACGACAAGACCTATCCCGTGCTCGCGGTGACGTTGCCCGAGGAGTTTCCCCGGCTGCACGTCTACCGGGGACCACGCCGCAAGGGCGTGCGCTACTTCGGCCCATACGCGCACGCCTGGGCGATCCGGGAGACGCTCGATCTGCTGTTGCGGGTCTTTCCGGCCCGCACCTGCTCGTCCGGGGTTTTCCGCCGGCACGGCCAGATCGGTCGGCCCTGCTTGCTGGGCTATATCGACAAGTGCTCGGCTCCATGCGTCGGCCGGGTCGACGCGGCCGGACACCGCCGGATCGTGAACGATTTCTGTGACTTTCTTGGTGGGCGCACCGATCGCATGGTGCGTGAGCTGGAACGGAGGATGAAAGCGGCGTCGGACGCGCTGGAGTTCGAGCAAGCTGCCCGGCTGCGCGATGACGTCGGCGCCCTGCGCCGAGCCATGGAACGCCAGGCGGTGGTGTTGGGCGACGGCACAGACGCCGACGTGGTGGCGTTCGCTCAAGATGAGCTGGAGGCCGCCGTCCAGGTATTCCACGTCCGGGGCGGCCGGGTCCGTGGCCAGCGCGGATGGGTGATCGAGAAGGTCGAACAGGCTGAAACGGCCGACCTGGTGGCCCAATTCCTCAGCCAGTTCTATGGTGAGCAGGCCGCGTTGGCTGACTCCGCCGACGATGCCGCGCAACCAGTGCCTCGGGAGATCCTGGTGCCCGAGCTGCCCGCCGAAGCCGAGACAGTGGCGGAATGGCTGTCCGGGCTGCGTGGCTCGCGGGTGCAGTTGAAGGTGCCGCAGCGCGGCGACAAGAAGTCGCTGGCTGAGACCGTGGCCCGCAACGCCGGCGAGGCACTCACCCGGCACAAGCTGCGGCGGGCTGGCGATCTCACCGCGCGCTCGGCCGCGCTGGCCGAGATCCAAGAGGCGCTCGGGCTGGACAGCGCTCCATTGCGCATCGAGTGTGTGGACGTCAGCCACATCCACGGCAGTGATGTGGTCGCCTCCCTTGTGGTGTTCGAGGATGGGCTGTCTCGCCGCTCGGAGTACCGCCGGTTCGAGATCCGCGACGGCGTGGACGGTGGTGACGTGGCGTCCATCGCCGAGGTGGTCCGACGTCGCTTCCGCCGCTATCTAGCCGAGACCTCGGAGATATCGGCCGCTAAATCCGCGATTGATCCAGAGACTGGCCGGCAGCGCAAGTTCGCCTACCCGCCGAACCTCTTAGTGGTCGACGGGGGCGCCCCCCAGGTGGAAGCGGCCTCTGATGTGCTGGCCGATCTGGGCATCACTGACGTCGCGGTCTGCGGGCTAGCCAAGCGGCTGGAGGAGGTCTGGCTGCCGGCCGAGCCCGACCCGGTGATCCTGCCGCGCGCCAGCGAAGGTCTCTACTTGCTGCAAAGGGTCCGTGATGAGGCACACCGGTTTGCTATCACCTACCACCGACAGAAACGTTCCAAGCGGATGACCGCTTCGGAGCTCGACTCAGTACCGGGCCTGGGACAGACCCGGCGCACGGCGCTACTCAAGCATTTCGGTTCGCTGCGCAAGCTGCGTGAGGCCGCGGAACAGGGCAGGACAGCTGAGATTGCCGCCGTGCCCGGCATGGGACCGAGAACGGCGGCCGCGGTCGTGGCCGCCTTGCACGGCAATGACCCACCCGCCAATGAGACGGCTGCTAACGAGATGCCCGCGAAAGAGATACCCACGGTGAGCGAGGGGGAACGGACGTGAGCACACCATCGGCCAGCGCCAGTGCGGCCGGGATCGAGGTTGCCCTGGTCAGCGGCCTGTCCGGGGCGGGCCGCAGCAGCGCGGCCAAGGTGTTGGAAGACCTGGGATGGTTCGTGGTAGACAACCTACCTCCCGAGCTCATCTCGACCATGGTCGAGCTGGGCTCTCGGGCCCGAGGCGAGATCACCCGAATAGCGGTGGTGATGGATGTCCGTAGCCGCGCCTTCACCGATGACCTGGCCGCGGTGATCAAGGATCTGGACGCCCGTGGCTACAAGCCCCGACTGCTATTCCTGGAAGCGAGCGACCCGGTGCTGATCCGTCGGTTCGAGCACGTCCGGCGCGGCCACCCGCTGCAGGGCAACGGCCGGTTGGCCGACGGGATCGCCGCCGAGCGTGAGCTGCTCGAGCCACTGCGCAACTCCGCCGATTTGGTGTTGGACACCAGCGCCTTGTCGGTCCACCAGCTGCGTTCGGCCATCGAGCAGTCGTTCGGTACCGAGATGTCCGCCCAGACCAGGGTCACCGTGCTGTCCTTCGGCTACAAGTACGGCCTGCCCATGGACTCCGACCTCGTCGTGGACATGCGTTTCTTGCCGAATCCTTACTGGATCCCCGAGTTGCGTGAATACACCGGGCGAGACGACGCGGTGCGTGACTACGTCCTGTCCCAGGAAGGCGCCGAGGAGTTCCTTGAGCGCTATCACGAGCTGCTGCGACTGGTCGGCGGGGGCTACCGACGCGAGGGCAAGCGGTATCTGACCCTGGCGGTCGGCTGCACTGGCGGCAAGCACCGCAGCGTGGCGGTGGCCGAGGAACTGGCTCGGCGGCTGCGCGGCGAGGACGGCCTCTCGGTCAGCGTTGTGCACCGTGACCTGGGCCGCGAATGACCGAGGCGGCTAACTCGGCTAACCTGGCTGACCGGCCGCTGCGGGCCGTGGCGCTCGGCGGTGGCCACGGCCTGTACGCCACGCTGAGTGCGCTGCGGATGCTCACCGATGCGCTGACCGCCGTGGTCACGGTGGCCGACGACGGAGGGTCGTCCGGTCGGCTGCGTGGTGAGCTCGGCGTGTTGCCGCCGGGGGATCTGCGGATGGCGCTCACCGCGCTGGCCGCCGATGACACCGGTGGGTCGCGCTGGGGGGAGCTGTTCCAACACCGTTTTGGCGGCACCGGGGCGCTGGCCGGGCACGCCGTCGGCAACCTGCTGCTGGCCGGACTGATCGAGGTCCTCGGTGATCCGGTGGCCGCGTTGGATGAGGCCTGCGCGCTACTCAGAGTACGCGGGCGGGTGCTGCCCATGTGCACCCACCCACTGGTGATCGAGGCCGAGGTGACCGGGTTGGGACCGGATCCCCACAAGTCGGCGCAGATTCGGGGCCAGGTAGCGGTGGCCAGTACACCGGGGCGGGTGCAAAGGGTGTGGCTGCGACCCAAACAGCCGTCGGCCTGCCGAGAAGCGATCGAGGCGGTGTGGGCGGCCGACGTAGTCATACTCGGGCCGGGTTCGTGGTTCACCAGTGTGCTGCCGCACCTGCTCGTCCCCGAGTTGCGCGACGCGTTGGTAGGCACCCCAGCCCAACGACTCGTGGTCCTCAACCTAGCGCCGCAACCGGGGGAGACGGCCGGGTTCTCACCAGAACAACACCTGGACGTACTCAACCAACACGCCCCCGAGCTGCGAGTGCACGTTGTACTCGCCGACAGCGCGGCGGTACCGGTCCCGGAGCGGTTGCGAAGGTCGGCCGAGGCGCTGGGCGGACGCGCGGTGCTGGCCCCGATCGGCGAGCCGGATGGCACCCCAAGGCACAATCCAGCCGCATTGGCGGAAGCGGTGCGCGGCGTGCTTCGCTCATGATCGAGGAACTGACGCTGGGCGCGACCGGTTGGCTTCGGCCCGACCGAGCCGAAAGGAGAACGTGCAGTGGCCATGACGTCGTCGGTCAAGGACGAGCTCAGCCGGCTACCAGTGACCAAGCCGTGTTGCCGCCGCTCCGAGCTGTCGTCTTTGCTGAGGTTCGCCGGTGGTCTGCACATTGTGGGTGGCAAGGTGGTGGTGGAGGCCGAGGTCGATACCGGTTCGGTGGCCCGCCGGTTGCGCCGGGAAATACACGAGCTTTATGGGCACACCTCTGAGGTTCAGGTGATCAGCTCTGGTGGACTGCACCGAGGCGCCCGATATGTCATCAGGGTGGTGCGCGACGGCGCCGGTCTGGCTCGCCAGACCGGGCTGCTCGATCTGCGCGGCCGGCCAGTGCGGGGGCTTCCGCCGCACGTCGTTTCCAGTGGGGTCTGCGACGCGGAGGCCGCTTGGCGTGGCGCGTTCCTGGCGCACGGTTCGCTCACCGAGCCGGGTCGCAGCTCCGCCCTCGAGGTGACCTGTCCCGGCCCCGAGGCGGCGTTGGCGCTGGTGGGGGCCGCGCGACGGATTGGGGTGAGTGCGAAAGCCCGCGAGGTGCGCGGCGCGGACCGGGTGGTGATACGCGACGGCGATGCGATAAGCGCCCTGTTGACCAGGCTTGGCGCGCATTCGTCCGTGCTGGCCTGGGAGGAGCGCCGGATGCGGCGCGAGGTGCGGGCCGCGGCGAATCGGCTGGCCAACTTCGATGATGCCAACCTCCGTCGCTCGGCACGTGCCGCGGTCGCCGCGTCGGCCAGGGTGCGCCGTGCGCTGGAGTTGCTCGCCGACGACGTCCCCGATCACCTGCTGGCCGCTGGGCGGCTGCGTCTGGAGCACACGCAAGCCTCGTTGGAGGAGCTGGGTCAGCTGTCTGACCCGCCGATGACCAAGGACGCGGTGGCCGGTCGAATCCGCCGGTTGCTGCACATGGCCGATAAACGGGCGGCTGACCTGGGCGTTCCAGACACCGAGTCCGCGGTGACTTCCGAACTGCTCGCTGACACCTAAGGGCGCCAGTTACGGCTGCTGGCTGATTGCGACGGTGTCGTGCCACAGCGCAATACGAACGTAGCTCCGGGCCGCTAGGGTAGTTGGAAACCGGGTGGAAACGAGACGAGGAGGCACGTGTGGTTCGGGTAGGCATTAATGGGTTTGGGCGGATCGGTCGTAACTTCTGGCGGGCAGCCAACGAGCAGAGCCGGGCTGGTCAGTCTGACATCGAGATCGTGGCGGTGAACGACATCACCGACAACGCCACGCTGGCGTACCTGCTGCGCTATGACAGCATTCTCGGCCGGCTGCCGTACGAGGTCACCTCGACCGATCATGAGATCATCGTCGATGGGCATGCGTTTCAGGGTCTGGCTGTGCGTGATCCCGCCGAGCTTCCTTGGAAGGATCTGGGCGTCGAAGTCGTCGTCGAATCGACTGGACTGTTCACCAAACGGGACGCCGCCACCAAGCATCTTGACGCCGGCGCGAAGAAAGTCGTGATCTCCGCGCCAGCCAGCGGTGAGGACATCACCATCGTCAAGGGTGTCAACGACGACAAGTACGACGGTAGCCAGACAATCATCTCGAATGCCTCGTGCACAACGAACTGCCTTGCGCCGATGGCCAAGGTGCTCGATGACCTAGCGGGCATTACGAAGGGCCTGATGACCACGATCCATGCGTATACCCAGGATCAGAACCTACAGGACGGCCCACATAGGGACCTGCGCAGGGCTAGGGCGGCCTCGCTGAACAACGTGCCCACCTCCACCGGGGCGGCTAAGGCTATTGCGCTGGTGCTGCCGCACCTCAAAGGCAAGCTGGACGGCTACGCGCTGCGGGTGCCGGTACCCACTGGCAGCGCCACTGACCTCACCGCGACGGTCGGCCGCGAGACCTCCGTCCAGGAGGTCAACGCGGCGATGAAAGCGGCCTCCGAGGGCCCACTGAAGGGTGTGCTCAAGTACACCGAGGACCCCATCGTGTCCACCGATATCGTCACCGACCCGCACTCGTGCATCTTCGATGCCGGGCTGACCAAGGTAATCGGAGATCAGGTCAAGATCGTTGGCTGGTACGACAATGAGTGGGGCTACGCCAATCGGCTGGTAGACATCACCGCGTTGGTGGCGTCCAAGCTGTGAAGCCGATCGAGGACCTGCTGGCGGCCGGCGTCGCGGGGCGAGGAGTGCTGGTCCGCTCGGACCTCAACGTCCCGTTGGCCGGCTCGCGTATTACCGACGATGGCCGTATCCGAGCCTCAGTGCCCACGATCCAACTGCTGGCGCGGGCCGGCGCGCGGGTGGTGGTCACCGCGCATCTGGGGCGGCCGAAGGCCGGGCCCGATCCGGCGCTCTCATTGGCCCCGGTGGCCACTCGGCTCGGTGAGTTGCTCGGCGCGCCGAGCCGGCTGGTTGAGCTCTCAGCCGGGCCACCCGAGCTGGCCGACGGCGAGGTCGCGCTGCTGGAAAACATCCGGTTCGACGCCCGCGAGACGAGCAAGGACGACGACAAGCGCGCCGCGCTGGCCGCCGAGCTGGTCTCGCTGGTGGGATCGGACGGCGCGTTCGTCTCCGACGGGTTCGGCGTGGTGCACCGCAAGCAGGCCTCGGTCTATGACGTGGCGCGGCTGTTGCCGGCGTACGCCGGCACCTTGGTGCGTGACGAGGTGGCGGTACTGCGCCGGCTCACCGACGACGCCGCGCGGCCGTACGTGGTGGTGTTGGGCGGCTCGAAGGTTTCGGACAAGCTGGCCGTGATCGAGGCGTTGCTGCCCTCGGTCGACGCGCTGTTGGTCGGCGGCGGGATGTGCTTTACCTTCCTGGCCGCCCAGGGGTATTCGGTGGGCGATTCGCTGCTGCAGCCTGAGCAGATCCCGAACTGCGGTCAACTGCTTGACTCCGGTCGGATCGTGCTGCCTAAAGACATCGTGGTGGCCGACGCTTTCTCTGCCGAGGCGAAGACCCAGACGGTAGCGGTGGACGCTATCCCGGATGGCTGGCTGGGGCTGGACATCGGGCCGGCGACGGTGAGCGCGTTCGCTGGCGTGCTCGCCGAGGCTAAAACGGTGTTCTGGAACGGTCCTATGGGGGTATTCGAGCTTGCCCCGTTCGCTGAGGGCACCCGGGGAGTAGCCCGGGCCATCGTGGACAGCGGTAGCTTCAGCGTGGTAGGCGGTGGTGACTCAGCGGCCGCGGTCCGAGCGCTGGAGTTGCCCGAGGACGGCTTCTCACACATTTCGACCGGCGGCGGTGCGTCGTTGGAGTACCTGGAGGGCAAACAGCTGCCAGGGCTTGCCGTACTGGAGCACTAAGCCGTATTGGAGTACTGAGTCGTGTCACGCAGTATCAATGACCGATCCGCTGGCGTTCCCCGGCGCCCGCTGATCGCCGGCAACTGGAAGATGAACCTCAACCACCTTGAGGCCATCGCCCTGGTGCAGAAGCTGGCATTCGCGCTGCCGGACAAGTACTACGACAAAGTGGACGTGGCGGTGCTGCCGCCGTTCACCCACATCCGCAGCATCCAGACCATGATCGATGGGGATGAGCTGCTGATCACCCACGGCGCGCAGGACCTATCCGAGCACGACTGGGGGGCGTATACCGGTGACGTGTCCGGGCCAATGCTGGCCAAGCTAGGTTGCAAGTGGGTCGTGGTGGGCCACTCCGAACGTCGGGAGTATCACGGCGAGGACGATTCGACGGTGAACGCGAAGGTCCGCGCCGCGCTGCGCAACCGGATCACCCCGATCCTGTGCGTCGGCGAGGCTCTGCACATCCGGGATGCGGCCGGGCACGTGCAGTACTGCGCCACGCAGCTCGACGCCGCTTTGGCCAAAGTCACCGCTGAGCAGGCGGCTTCGCTGGTGATCGCCTACGAGCCGATCTGGGCGATCGGCACCGGCCGGGTGGCCACTCCGGCGGACGCTCAGGAGGTGTGCGGCTCGTTGCGGCAACGGATCGCCGCGCTCTACGATCAACCGACGGCGACGGTCGTGCGGATCCTGTACGGCGGCTCGGTGAAATCCAGTAATATCGGTGATCTGGTCGCTCAGCCCGATGTCGATGGTGCGCTGGTCGGCGGCGCTAGCCTGGACGCCGACGAGTTCGCCAAGTTGTGCGCGATCGCGGCCGGCGGGCCCTTGCCCTGACGCCGTTGTCGCGCCGTTGCCCTCACCCGGTTCGTCAGGCGCCGAGCTCGAGATGGAGTACAGGCTCGTAGCTCGGCCCTGCGCTTCGGCTGGTTTCGGCGGACGGGTACCCTGAGTGGCCGAGTTGGTGTGGGTAAGAGCCGGGGCGCACGGAAGACCCGTTGGATGAGGATGGCATGAAGCTCGCTCTGCAGATTGTTCTGATCGTTTCCAGCGTGCTCCTGGTATTGTTGATTCTGCTGCATCGTGGGCGCGGCGGCGGCTTGTCCAGCCTCTTCGGCGGCGGTATGCAGTCTAGCCTTTCCGGGTCAGCCAGAGTGGAGAAAAATCTCGACCGGATAACACTGTTCATCGGTGCTGTCTGGCTGATTGCGATCGTCGGTACGGGTCTGTTGGTCAAGCTCGGAAGCTGAGATTCCCGGTACGGGAGTCTGATTCGACAAGTGGGGCAGAGGTTCTCATGGCCAGTGGAAGCGCGATTCGTGGGACTCGGGTCGGCGCGGGCCCGATGGGTGAGTCGGAACGGGGTGAGACAGCGCCCCGCATCCGGGTGTCGTACTGGTGTGCCAATGGGCACGAAACCAAGCCGTCCTTCGCTTGCGACGCGGAACGTCCGGAGAGCTGGGACTGCCCGCGTTGTGGGCTGCCGGCGGGCCCGGACAATGAGCATCCACCGGCTCCGCCACGCAACGAGCCCTATAAAACGCATCTTGCCTACGTTAAAGAGCGGCGCAGCGATGCTGACGGGGCAGCCATCCTGGAAGAGGCGTTGAGCCGGCTGCGCGCCCAGCGCGAAGGCTGATCGGGCTGTTGGCGCCCCGGCGCCGTCGGTGACTTCGGACAGCCAGCCTGCGCTTCGCATACCGCCAGCGGTATGCGAAGCGCAGGCCAAGTACGCGAAGTCGGCCTACGGACGTCAGCGGGCGTGTCACTCGGGAGCAACCTCGGCCATTTCCGACCACGCGTTACCGTCGAGGTCTTGGTAGTTGATCATCGGGCGCTCGGCGACCATCGCTGGCATGAAGGCGAAGAACTTCTGAGCGTGCTCGGTGGCCACATGCGCCGCGCCGGCCGCGGCATCCGCGAACGTCTCGATCATGGCGAACTCGTTGGGGTTCTCGCCATTCTCGTAGTAGTCGAACGAGATGTTGCCGGGCTCCTGCCGCACATCGGCGGTGTACCGCTTGATCCCGACCAGCCACTCGTCCCGCTTCTCAGGGCGGATCTTGGCTTTGAGGACGATGAGGATCACGTGGTCTCCTGTGGCGTCGAGGCGTTATCCGGTCTTGTGCCGGTGGTCCAGGCCTTGCGAAGCGCAAGTCTGCCATGTCAGAGATCGCCGATGGTCTCAATTGGTGACCGGCCGTTGTCTTTTTAGGCTATGAGTTGTGACCTCCGGATCCGACCCAGGCGGTCCACAGTGGTCTGGTCTATGTAGTGCGCCAGGGTCGCGGTGCCTCGAAAAGCGCGCGACGATTCCGCAATCTGAGGGCCAGCGGCAAGCGGCGATCAATGTCGCTCGCGCCTGAGCCCGCCGGCTCGGCGCCCGTTCAGCGCCCGCCTGGGCGCGGGTGCGGGAAGGGAGCACTGGATCGAAACTTGTCGGGGGGCGCTCGTAAACTGGGGCGGTGACCGAAACTCTTCCGCCCAAGCAGCGTGTGTCCCTTCCCCCCCGGTGGGACCCGGCGGCGGTAGAGGGCGCGCTCTACCAGCGCTGGATCGACGCGGGCTACTTCACGGCCGACGCAAACAGCGGCAAGCCGCCATACTGCATCGTCATCCCGCCGCCCAATGTCACCGGCAGCCTGCACATCGGCCATGCCTTTGAGCACACGCTGATCGATGTATTGGTGCGCCGGCGGCGCATGCAGGGTTACGAGGCGCTCTGGTTGCCCGGTATGGACCACGCGTCCATCGCGGTGCAAGCGCTGGTCGAGCGGGCACTGGCGGCGGAAGGCACCAGCCGCCGCGAGCTTGGCCGCGAAGCATTCGTCCAGCGCACCTGGGAGTGGAAGGCTGAGCACGGTGGCGCGATCCTGGCCCAAATGCGCCGCCTCGGCGACAGCGTCGACTGGTCGCGTGAACGCTTCACCATGGATGATGGCCTCAACAGGGCGGTTCTGACGATCTTCAAGCGGCTCTACGACGACGGCCTGATCTACCGCGCCGAGCGGATGGTGAACTGGTCGCCCGCGCTGCGCAGCGTGCTGTCTGACCTGGAGGTCGAGCACCGCGAGGTGGAAGGTGAGCTCGTCTCCATCCGATATGGCGATGGTGACGACAGCGTCGTGGTGGCCACCACCCGGGTGGAGACAATGCTCGGCGACACCGCTGTCGCGGTGCATCCTGATGATCAGCGTTATACGCACCTGATCGGCCGCGAGATCGAACTGCCGCTGGTTGGCCGGATGATCAAGATTGTGGCCGACCACCATGTTGATCCCGAGTTCGGTACCGGCGCGGTCAAGGTGACGCCCGCGCACGACCCGAACGACTTCGAGATCGGGCGCCGACACGGCCTCCCGATGCCGACGATCATGGACGAGACCGGGAAGATCGTGGGGACCGGCACAGAGTTCGACGGGATGGACCGGTTCGAAGCTAGGGCCGCGGTCCGCGAGGCGTTGCGCGGTCAGGGCCGGATCGTTGCGGAGAAGCGGCCCTACCTGCACAGTGTGGGGCACTCCTCACGGGGCGATCACGAGCCGATCGAGCCTCGTCTGTCGCTGCAGTGGTTCGTCAGGGTAGAGGCGCTGGCCAAGGCCGCTGGCGACGCCGTGCGCGATGGCCGGGTCCGCGTTCATCCCAAGGAGCTTGAGCCGCGCTGGTTCGCCTGGGTGGACAACATGCACGACTGGTGCATCTCGCGCCAACTGTGGTGGGGCCACCGCATCCCGGTTTGGTACGGCCCCGGCGGTGAGGTGGTCTGTGTCGGGCCGGACGAGCAGCCGCCGACCGGGCCGGGCTGGACCCAGGACGAGGACGTGCTGGATACGTGGTTCTCCTCTGGGCTGTGGCCGTTCTCCACGTTGGGCTGGCCGGAACACACCCCGGACCTTGCCGCGTTCTATCCCACGTCGGTGCTGGTCACCGGCTACGACATTCTGTTCTTCTGGGTCGCCCGGATGATGATGTTCGGGCTGTACGCGATGCGTGACCGAGGGCCGAACGGAGCCATTCCGTTCAAGACGATCGTCCTGCACGGTATGGTGCGTGACCAGTTCGGCAAGAAGATGTCGAAGACCGTGGGCAATACGGTCAACCCCGCCACGTGGATGGACAGCTACGGCACCGATGCGTTGCGCTTCGCGCTGGCTAGGGTCGCCAATCCCGGCACCGACGCCCCGATCGGTGAGGACGCCGTCCAGGCGGCGCGCAACTTTGGCACCAAGCTATGGAATGCGGCCCGGTTCGCCCTGGCCAATGGCGCTGACCCGCACGGTGACATCGAGCCAACCCTGCTCACCGACGCCGACCTGTGGATGCTGGATCGGGTGGCCGAGGTGACGGCCGAGGTGGATGCGCTGCTGGAGGACTTCCAGTTCGCCAAGGCGACGGAGCTGCTCTACCACTTCGTCTGGGACGAGTTCTGCGATTGGTACCTGGAGTTGGCGAAGGTGCAGCTCGCGTCAGGCGATGGTCCCGCGTCGGCTCAGGCGGCGAACACTCAGGCGGTGTTGGGCACCACCCTCGACGTGTTGCTGCGGCTGCTGCATCCCACTATGCCGTTTATCACTGAGACCTTGTGGACCTCGCTGACCGGCGAGGATTCGGTGGTGATCGCGGCATGGCCGACCAGGACCGCGCTGGGTGGTGCGCCGGACGCCGCTGCCGCGGCGCGGATAGCCGCCATGCAGAAGCTGGTCACCGAGGTGCGGCGATTCCGTGCTGACCAGGGCCTGCGCGACGGGCAGTGGGTGCCCGCCCGGCTGGTTGGGTTGGCCGAGGCCGGGCTTGGCGCGCAGCTCGACGCGGTGCGCGCGCTGGCGCGGTTGCGTCCCGAGGAGGATGGGTTTGCTCCCACCGCGACGGTTGAGGTAAGTGTGTCCGGTGCTCCGGTCCGTGTTGAGCTGGACACATCGGGCTCGATCGATGTGGCCGCTGAGCGGGCCCGGCTGAGTAAAGACCTCGCCGCAGCCCAGAAGGAGCTGGTTGGCGCCGAGGCTAGGCTGGCGAATGCCAAGTTCACCCAGCGAGCGCCGGCCGATGTGGTGGCTGGGATCAGAGCGCGCCGAGAGGTGGCGATGGCTGATATCGAGCGGATCCGAGCTGGCCTAGCCGCATTACCTGAGGAGCCGAGCCGTGGGTGAGGCGACCCAGGCCGTTCGGGCCTGACCGAGTGGCCACCGGAAGACGGGAGCTCGGGACGGTCGGCGAAGCCAAGCGGCAACAGGAAGCGGAACAGCGCATCCTCGCTGATTTCCGCGCGGTGGAGGCCGAGCTGGATCGGCGGTGGCCGGAGTCTCGGATCGAGCCAACTCTGACGCGCATCGCGGCCTTGGTCGACCTGCTCGGTGACCCGCAGCGGGCCTACCCGGTGGTGCATGTCGCCGGCACCAACGGCAAGACCTCGACCGCGCGGATGATCGATGCGTTGCTCACCGAGGCGGGGTTGCGTACCGGCCGTTACACCAGCCCGCATCTCCAGCGGGCCACTGAGCGAATCAGCCTGGATAACCAGCCCATCCAACCGGCCCGATACGTAGAGATCTTCCGTGAGATCGCGCCGTATGTGGCGATGGTCGATGCCGCGCAGGCGGGGCAACCCGCGTTGAGTAAGTTCGAGGTGCTCACCGCGATGGCTTTCGCCGCGTTTGCCGATGCCCCGGTGGAGGCCGCCGTGGTAGAGGTCGGCCTCGGAGGAACCTGGGACGCCACTAACGTGGCTGACGGCGCAGTATCCGTAGTTACCCCGATCGGGCTCGACCACGCGGAGTATCTCGGCACCGAGCTAGCGGGCATCGCGCGGGAGAAAGCGGGCATCATCAAGCCGGGTTCGATCGCGGTGCTGGCTGCCCAGGACGGTCAGGCCGCCGCGGTACTCCTGGAGCGGTGTGCCCAGTTGGGCGCCACGGTTGCCCGCCAGGGTTTGGAGTTCGGTGTGCTGCGTCGGACTCGCGCGGTGGGCGGTCAGGTGCTCAGGCTGCAGGGCTTGGGTGGTGCGTATGACGACGTGTTCCTTCCGTTGCACGGAGAGCATCAGGCCAGCAACGCCTCGGTGGCGCTTGCGGCGGCCGAGGCGTTGTTGGGTGCCGGGGCGGGTTATCAGCTCGGTGCGGATGTGGTTCGGGCGGCGTTTGCCGAGGTAAGCGCGCCCGGTCGATTGGAACGCCTTCGCACCGCGCCGCTGGTGTTGGCGGACTCCGCGCACAATCCGCACGGCGCGCGGGCTCTGGCTGCCGCGTTGACCGATGAGTTCCGCATCCAGCGGCTGGTCGGTGTGGTGGGGATGATGCGGGATAAGGATGCCCGAGGACTACTCGAGGAACTCCAGCCGGTTCTGCACGACATAGTCGTCACGACGAGTTCATCGCCGAGGGCATACGATGTCGACGAACTGGCGGCGGTCGCCGTCGATGTGTTCGGGGTTGACCGGGTCACCGTCGAACCTCGGTTAGCTGACGCGGTGGAGCAAGCTGTTCGGTTGGCCGAGGAAATCGACGAGGATGCGGGCCTCGCGGATTCGCTGGAGGTGGGAACGCTGGCCAGCGGCGGCGTGTTGATCACTGGTTCGGTCGCCACCGTGGGTGAGGCGCGCGCATTGTTCGGCAAGATCGAGGCATGAGCGGCCCGCTGCCTGCCGGCTCGCCTTCGGCTCCCGACCCCTGGAAGGGGCTGCGGGCCGTGATGGCGGCGGTCCTGATCCTTGAGTCGATCACAGTGCTGCTGGCGTTGCTGGTGGTGACCAAGATTGACAGCAGTCGGCTCAGCATCGGGCTGGTGCTGACGCTCGCGGTCGCGATGATCGCCGCGATTCGTTTTCTGGCCCGCCCATGGGGAGTCGGACTGGTGATGGCGCTTCAGCTGGGCATGCTCAGTAGTGGGCTGCTGGTAGGTGCGCTCGGGGCACTCGGCCTGGTCTTCATGTTCGTCTGGGTGGTGCTGCTGCTCATGCGTCGTGACGTGGCACGCAAGATGGAGCTCGGTCAGTTGCCCGGTCAGCGGAGTTGAGCTCGTCCTTGATCCGGCCCTGACTGAGGGGTCCGGCCCTGACCGAGGTCGACTAGAGAGTGGTTTGATCTTGTCTGAGCCACTCTGTTGTCGATCTCGGCGGAGATCCGCCCCGCGTGACCTCATAGTGAGCTAGTGACCTTGGTCGAATAGGCCCTCCGGCGGCGGGACAAACCCGCGCCGATAAACTGCGCGACCGTGAATGAACGGACGTTGGTTCTGGTCAAGCCCGATGGCGTTGAGCGCCGGCTGGTAGGCGAAGTCATCTCCCGAGTAGAACGCAAGGGCCTGCAGCTAGTTGCCCTGCGTATGCGCACCATAGACCGAGAGCTGGCTAGCCAGCACTACGCCGAGCACGACGGCAAGCCGTTTTTCGAGAGCCTGCTGGAGTTCATTACCTCGGGGCCGTTGGTGGCCGCGGTGGTTGAGGGCCCGAGGGCGGTGAGTGCGTTTCGTCAGCTGGCCGGGGGTACCGATCCGGTGGAGAAGGCCACCCCGGGCACCATCCGGGGCGACTTCGGCTTGGAAACCCAGTTCAACCTCGTGCACGGTTCCGACTCCGCCGAATCCGCCTCTCGCGAGATCAAGCTGTGGTTTCCCGAATTGTGATTGACCGTGATTAGCGGTGGCCGCCGCGCAGCCCGAGCGGCATGGCGGCCACCGCTCCCGCCACGCATAACCACTCGGTGATGCCGAAGATCTCCCGGTACTGGGTGAGCAGCGCCTCGTTGACCATACGGGTGTAGGCGGCGAACTGGGCTTCATACACCGAGGCCGGTATCCCGAACGGAAGCGGCGTGTTCAACCCGGCGGTGAGCTCGGTGAAGCGGTGCAACCCCCAGGCCGACAGCGCCGCGACACCCACCACCATGCCTGCGGTGCGCGTGACCACGGTGGCCGCCGACGCCACCCCATGCCGGTCGGCTGGCACCGCCCGCAGCACGGCCGCCGCGATCGGTGCCACTACCATGCCAAGGCCCAACCCGGTCAACGCCAAGTCGACATCAACAACCGGCAAGGTCAGAGAACCGATCCGGTGCTGGGCCGCGAGCAGGTCGCCCGGCCACCGTGACATCAGCATGAATCCGCCCGCGGCGGCCAACATCCCGGCGGCACCGACCACGCCGTTACCGAGCCGAGGCGCGGCCAGCCCGCCTAACAGTGCCCCGATCGGCAGCGCCACCAGGAACCGCACGAGGATCAGCGCTCCGCCAGTGGCGTTGCGGTGCAGTATCGTTTCGGCGAACAGCTGGACGTCGACCAACGTCACCATCAGGGCGGCGCCAACCGTCGTGCTCGTGAGCAGTCCGGCAAGGACCGGCCGGAAACGTACGCCGCGTGGATCGAGTAAGCGAACCGGAGCTCGGATTTCCCAGCCGACGAACAAGGCAAGCGCTAGGCATGCCGCGACCAGGACACCTGGCCCCCACGGCGGCAGCATCGCTCGCCTCGGATCCGGGTTGTACAGCCCGACTACCCCGAGCGCGAGGACGAACGCTAGGAGGATTCCGCCGACCACGTCTACCTTCGGTCTCGCGCCGTGTTGGCCGGCGACCGGTTGGCCAGCGGGCAACGCAAGCCGTACCGCGAGCAGCGTGGCCGCCGCGAGCGGCAAGTTCACCCAGAACAGCCCGCGCCAGCCGATCAGCGCCGCCAGCCCGGCTCCGTAGAGCGGACCCAGCACACTTCCCAGCTGTTCGGCGGCGCTGACCGCGCCCAGCGCGGCCGCCCGTCGCCGGCCCGGGACTAAGTCACTGACCAGCGCCATGGTCACCGGCAGCAGCGCGCCACCGCAGATACCTTGCAGCACCCGCCCGGCAACCACCATGGCCAGACCAGTACCGGTTGCGGTGATCAGTGAGCCGATCGCGAACCCGACCAGACATGTTTGCGTCACCGCGCGTCTGCCGAACCGATCCGAACTCTGACCCAGCAGCGGCATCGCCGCCACATAGCCCAAGAGATAGCCGGTGACCAGCGGAGTCGCTCGCTCCAACCGGTTCAACGGGATGCCGAGTTCACGCACGATGTCGATCAACACAGTGACAACGACATACCCGTCCAGCGCCGCCAACAGCACAGCCATCGCGCCCGCGCTGATCGCCAGACCCGCCCTAGCTGGGCGAGACATGGGAATAGCCTGCACGGTGTCGGTGGACGGGGCGTGCACCGGTCGGCTCAGGATGTCGTCGGAACGGTCACATTGACCGGGGCGTCGAAGTCAGTCAGCGTGACGATGACTGAGGTGGCGGGGTCGCGTTCGTTCGCCGGCAGGTCCAGCTGGGTCTTCAGCAGCCGGGAGCTGGCCTTGTCGATCCAGACTCGGCCGCTGGTCGCGCCGGTCAGCCCTGGTAGCACCGAGCCGATAAGCTGAGGGTCGAAGTTCGCTCGGACGCGGTAAGCCGGCACTCCAGCGACACTCTCCGACGCCTCGGTGACCCCGCCGGTGGCGGTGCGCAGCAGTGCCGCAACACCGGTATCCGGCCGCAGCAGCGCGGTGGGGTCGTAGAGGCTAGCCGCCATCGTCAGTGGCAGGCGCTGGTAAGGCCCGGTCGCGCCCTTGAGGTACAGATCGCCGTGCGTCACCACGAACTGGAACTCGACAGGCGAGTCACTGTGGCCGAGTATCACCGACCCGACGGCCTCGCCCTCGGCGGTCACCTTGCCGGTGGCCGAGCGGAGCGGCAGCCTGCTGGTCACCGGGTCGACGTGCAGGTCCACCCCCATGGTCTTGACTTTCGCCATCGCGTCCGCTGAACGGGTCAGCAGCTCCGGAGCGGGCGGTAGCCGTTCTGGTGGGGGAGCGGAGCCAACAGGACCGGCACAGCCGGTCAGACTCAGCGCGAGCGCGAGGATCGCCAGCAACAGTGTGATCAGACCCAACCAGCGAGGGGAGCGAGAGGCCACGAGGCTAAGTGTATGTCCGCGTTGCGACCCGTGAGTGGGAAGTATGGCTATGGGCATACTTCCCACTCACTGGTGGGTTTTGTCAGACCCCCCGGTTACCGTCGTGCCGTGTCCGAGGACGGCTTCAACAGTGGCTCTGAGAACGGCGCGGTGCTGGTCAAAGCCAGGGGGTTGAGTAAACGCTTCGGCCCGCTCGAGGCGGTGCGTGGCATCGATCTTGACGTTATTCGGGGCGAGGTATTCGGTCTCCTTGGCCCGAACGGCGCGGGTAAGTCCTCGGCTATGCGGATGCTTGCCTGCGTATCTCCGCGCAGCGCGGGCTCACTTCACGTGCTGGGTATGGATCCGGATGTAGACGGACCAGCTATCCGCGCTCGGATCGGGGTGGTTCCGCAGCTGGATAACCTTGATGTTGATCTGTCGGTTCGAGAGAACCTCCAGATCTACGGGCGTTACTTTGGGTTGTCCCGAGCGCGAGCTCGCCAGCGGGCCGCTGAGCTACTCCGATTCGCCCAGCTGGCGGATCGGGCGGACAGCCAGGTTGAGTCGCTGTCCGGCGGAATGCGACGTCGGCTCATCGTGGCCCGTTCCCTGGTGAACGACCCGGAGTTGCTGCTGCTCGACGAGCCGACCACCGGGCTCGATCCGCAGGCTCGCCATCAGCTGTGGGATCGGTTGTATCAGCTCAAGCAGCACGGGGTAACACAGCTGATCACCACCCATTACATGGACGAAGCGGAGCGGCTGTGCGATCGGTTGGTGGTGATGGACGCCGGGGTCATTGCCGCCGAGGGCTCGCCGGCGGCACTGATCAAGCGCTACTCCACTCGGGACGTGCTGGAGTTGCGCTTCGCTTCACAGGTGTCTCGACCGACGCCGACGGAGCTGGCCGGATTCGTCGAGCGGGTCGAGGAGCTGCCAGATCGTCTGTTGCTCTACGCCGATGACGGCGAGGCCGCCCTCGGCGCGCTGCATCGGGCGGGAGTCCGTCCGCGGGCCAGCTTGGTGCGCCGCTCTTCGCTGGAGGACGTGTTCCTCCGGCTCACTGGTCGGAGCTTGGTCGAATGATCACCGCCGAGGGACCGTGCCATACGGAGCCGGGTCAAGGAGAGGACACATCATGGCCGAGTTGACGACATACCCGACACCGCCGCGGGCTGCCGGGCGGGTATTGCCCGGCTGGCTGTCGGCGCTGGTAGTAGTGGAACGCTTCTGGACCTGGTACCGGCATGGCTGGCGGGCTACCGCGGTCACCAGCGTGCTTCAGCCGCTGCTGTTCCTGCTGGCGTTCGGGGTCGGCCTGGGTTCGCTGGTGAACACCGGGGGGAGGGCCATCGCGGCTACTGGGGGCGTGCCTTACCTGATGTACCTGGCGCCAGGGCTCTTGGCGATGTCAGCGGTGCAGATAGCGGCGTTCGAGTCGACCTACCCGGTGCTGTCGGCGTTCAAGTGGCAGCGGATTTACCAAGCAATGGCTGCCTCTCCGATCACGCCGGGCCAGATCGCGATCGGGAACCTGACCTGGATCGGCTTGCGGATGTTGTCATCTGGCGTGGTGTACGTGCTGATCATTGCGTTGCTCGGCGGGGTGCGCGGGTTCGGCGTCGTGTTGTCGCTGTTGTGCGCCACGTTGTGCGGTCTGGCGTTTTCCTCGCTGGTGATGACCTTCGCCTCGGTGATACGGAACGAAGAAGTGGCGTTCAGCGCATTCTTCCGGTTCGTGCTGATTCCGATGACCCTGTTCTCCGGCACCTTCTTCCCGATAACCCGGTTGCCGGCCTGGGTACGTCCGGTGGCCTGGGTCACCCCGCTCTGGCATGGCACCGAGCTGAGCCGGGGAGTCGCGCTCGGCACGCTCCGCCTGCTTCCCGCGCTCGGTCACCTCGGCTACCTGCTCGCGTTATTGGCGCTCGGAGCCGGGTTACTGAAGCGGCGTTTTCAGCGGAGGTTGAGTACATGAGCGGGCACGTAAGACAGGCGCGGGTCCGGCTACCGCTGCCGCGCATATTTCCGGTCGGCTGTTACGCCGGGCGGGCGCGGGTGCTCGTGCTGCGTTCCGCTCTGGGCTATCGCCGATCCTGGCCAGTACTCGTGTCTGGGTTCTTCGAGCCAGTGTTCTATCTTTTCGCCATGGGACAGGGCCTCGGTCGCCTGGTCGGGGACCTGCCAGGGCCGGACGGCGCGCCGATCAGCTACAGCGCGTTCATCGCGCCTGGCCTGCTGGCCGCTTCGGCGATGAACGGCGCGGTGTTGGACTCGACCTACAACGTGTTCTTCAAGCTGCGATACGCCAAGCTGTACGACGCCATGTTGGCTACTCCCCTCGGGCCGACCGATATCGCGCTCGGCGAGATCGGCTGGGCGCTGTTGCGCGGTGGGCTGTACTCGCTGGGTTTTCTGTCGGTGATGGGGGCGTTTGGGCTGCTTGGTTCGCCGTGGGCATTATTGGCGCTACCGTCCGCGCTGCTGGTCGGGTTCGCGTTTGCGGCTGTGGGCATGGCTGCCACCTCGTTCATGCGCTCATGGCAGGATTTCGATCTGATCCAGCTCGTGATCATGCCGATGTTCCTGTTCGCCACGACGTTTTTCCCGCTGGGGGTCTACCCGCGTTCCCTTCAGCTAGTGGTCGAGTCGCTGCCGTTGTTCCATGCCGTGGAGCTGATGCGCGACCTGACCACCGGCGTTGTCCATGCCGGGCTGCTCGTGCACGTGGGGTACTTCGTCGTAATGGCCGCGTTGGGCACCATCGTCGCGGCTCGTCGACTGCGCGCTTTGCTGTTGTGCTAAGTCGCGAAGCCGGGCGAGCAACCAGGACGGCCGGCACACAGTACCGCCGGCCGTTATTACTCGGGTGCGCAAGGCTCGGTCAGCGGTGATCGCTACCGGCGAACAGGCGTTCGCGGCCAGTGCCCGCACCAGCTCGACGATCGCCGAGTCGCCGTCGGTGTCCGCGTGTACTACTCGCAGCCGAGGCTCCGGTCTCGACTCGGCGGGCACGCCCGCTCGTGCCGAGCCTTCCAACACGACGGTCACCGGACTGTCCAGCGTGCCGGATCGCAGCGCGGCCGCCAGCTGGTCCACCAGCCGGGCCGCCGCGCCGGGCCGGTCGCGCCACCAGCCGTTCGGCCGGGAACCCACTACATTCGCCGCGTCAACCACCAGGTGCATGATGTCAACCTAGCGCGAAGTCCGCTATGGACGGGTCTACCCTGGAGCGTCGTGGGTGTGGAATCGGTCTTCTCCGCGCTCGAACCGTTGCTGCCGAGGGTGGCTAAACCCGTGCAGTACATCGGTGGCGAGCTGAACAGCACAACGAAGGACTGGGGCGAGGCGGCGGTGCGATGGGCGCTGATGTACCCAGACGCCTACGAGGTCGGCCTGCCCAATCAAGGTCTCATGATTCTCTATGAACTACTCAACGAGCAGCCGGATGTCCTCGCCGAGCGAGCCTACGCGGTCTGGCCGGATCTTGAGGCCCTCATGCGTGAGCACCGCGTCCCGCATTTCACGGTGGAGGCCCACCGGCCATTGGATGCCTTCGATGTGCTGGGAGTGAGTTTCGCTACAGAACTCTGCTACACCAACTTGCTCACCGCGCTGGATCTGGCCGGAATTCCGCTGCGGGCCGCCGACCGCGGCGACGAGCACCCTCTTGTGGTCGCTGGTGGGCATGCCGTGTTCAATCCGGAACCGATTGCCGACTTCATTGATGCCGCCGTGCTCGGCGACGGAGAACAGGCCGTGTTGGACATTACCGACATGCTGCGCCGAGGTACACAGCGGACGGTCGGGCGGGCTGAAGTACTCACCAGGTTGGCTGACATTGACGGCGTATATGTCCCAGCGTTTTACAACGTCAGCTATCGCCCGGACGGGCACATCGAGTCGATTGTTCCGAACACGTCAGTGGCCCCGGAACGGGTCACCAAACGCACCACGGTCGACCTCGACGAATGGCCCTACCCGAAGCGGCCGCTCGTGCCGATGGCCGAGACCGTGCACGAGCGGATGAGCGTGGAGATATTCCGGGGCTGCACCCGGGGTTGCCGGTTCTGCCAAGCCGGTATGATTACTCGTCCGGTGCGCGAGCGGTCGCTGGCCGGCATCGGTGAAATGGTCGAACGCGGGCTGGAAGCCAGTGGGTTCACGGAGGTCGGGCTGCTTTCGCTCTCCAGCGCGGATCACTCCGAGATCGCGGAAATAACGAAGGGCCTGGCCGACCGTTACGAAGGCACGCACACCACACTCAGCCTGCCGTCCACCCGGGTTGATGCGTTCAACATCGACCTGGCCAATGAGATCTCCCGTAACGGTCGCCGGTCCGGGTTGACTTTCGCTCCCGAAGGCGGGTCCGAGAGGATCCGTCGGGTGATCAACAAAATGGTGTCCGAGGAGGATCTGATCCGCACGGTGAGCGCGGCATTCGCGCACGGCTGGCGTCAGGTCAAGTTGTACTTTATGTGCGGGCTGCCCACCGAGACCGACGAGGATGTGTTGGCGATCGCCGGCGTGGCCCACCGGGTGATCAAGGCTGGCCGGGCGGCCAGCGGGCGCAACGACGTGCGCTGCACCATATCGATTGGTGGGTTTGTGCCCAAGCCGCACACCCCCTTCCAGTGGGCCGCCCAGTGCGACCCGGACACGGTGGACGATCGGCTGCGTAAGCTACGCGCAGCGATCAACACTGATCGCCGTCTTGGCCGCAACATCGGCATGCGCTACCACGACGGCAAGCCGGCGCTGATCGAGGGGCTGCTGTCTCGGGGCGACCGGCGAGTCGGCCGCGTGATCGAGCGAGTGTGGCGGGCCGGTGGTCGCTTCGATGGCTGGAGCGAGCACTTCGACTACCAACACTGGACCGACGCGGCGGCCGCCGAGCTGGAGCCGCTCGGGGTCAGCCTGGCGTGGTTCACCACCCGCGCGCGGCTCAAGGACGAGGTGCTGCCCTGGCGGCACTTGGATTCCGGTCTGGATCCAGATTGGTTGTGGGACGACTGGCAGGACGCGCTGGCCGCTCGCGAGCAGGACGATTGCCGCTGGACGCCGTGCTTCGACTGTGGGGTCTGCCCGTCCACCGGCACCGATATCCAGGTCGGTCCCAGCGGTACGGTGTTGATCCCGCTGACGCCCGTTTCGGTGGCCGGTGACTGAGTGGCTGACTCTCTGCCCCCGGTCACCGTGCGGGTAGCCGACGATCGCGACCTGCCGGTGCTGGCTCGGTTGCGCTGGCAGTGGGTGGCCGAGCGCACTGGCACACCGCTCGACAGCGGGGCGGACGGAGGCGCGTTCGAGCGGGCGTTCGAGGCATGGTGGCGCGCGGAGCTTCCACGCCGGACGTTTTGGCTGGCTGAGGCTGGTACCGACCGCAGCGGCTACACAGCCGTCGGTTCGCTGAACGTCGTGGAGATCGGCAACATGCCCCGGCCAGGTGGACGGCCAGGTCGCTGGGGATACGTAAGCAACGCGTTTGTGATGGCCCCCTACGCGGAACGAGGTGTCGCCCCCGCGCTGTTGACCGCGGCGATGGAACAGGCTAAGGCTCGTCGCTATCAACGTTTGGTGCTGCGCCCGGCGCCGTCCAGCGCGGCGTTCTACCTGCGGCATGGTTTCGTCTCGGCTGGTGAGGGCATGCTGGTGTTGGTGCTGAACGCCGAGGTGGGCGCCGAGCGGAGCGCGGACCCGGGGGCGCGGCGGAGAGCGAGAGCGGATGCCGAGCGGATCTGACCGGGGAGTCGCGGCAAACCCCGCGCCGCCGACCATGGCCAAAGTACGGGTGCGGTTTGCCAGACGGGGCCGGATGCGCTTCGCTTCGCATCGCGACGTGGCACGGTCCTTCGAACGTGCGGTGCGGAGGGCGGCGCTGCCGGTTGCCCACTCGCACGGGTTCAGCCCGCGTCCCCGGCTCTCCTGGGCTAATCCCGCGCCGACCGGAGCGGCCAGCGAAGCTGAGTACGTGGAGATCGGGTTGACCTGCCCGGTGGCTCCGCCAGGGCTCGCCTCGGCGCTGGACGCTGTGTTACCGGAGGGAATCGATGTGCTGGAGGCCATCGAGATCCCGCTCGGGGCACCCGCCTTGGCCGAACTGATTAACGCCAGCCGTTGGCGACTTGAGCTACCTGGTGTGCGTCCCGATGAGCTCGCGGCCGCGGTGACCGCCCTGATGGCCGTCGGCGAGCTCGTGGTCGAGCGTGCCACGAAGGATGGACGGCGGCGGGTGGACGTGCGTGCCGCGCTCGTCAGGGTGACCTTCGATGAGGCGATCACCAATGAGGTGATCGTTGATGGCCCCCAACCGGGGGTTGACGGCGTTGTGGGGCACTCGGACGCTGCGCGGTGTGCGATAATGACTGCAGTCGTACGACAGACCATTCCTGCCGTCCGACCCGACGACGTGTTGGCCGCTCTAGTGGCCGTCGCAGGCTTGCGGCCTCCGGTTCCCCCGATGGCGACCCGGTTGGCCCAGGGTCTGCTCGACGACCGGGGCCGCCTGGCTGACCCGTTCGGCGCCGATCGGGTGACCACCTCGACCGGGCCGGCGTGGTCCGGTGCGCAGCCCGCACCGGCGGTGAGCGATCAGCACGACGCCGCGAGCTAGATCAGCGGGGGTCCTGGTGACAGGTCCCGCCGCCCGAGCCGGGTCGTGGTCACAAGGATTGCTGTCCCTCCGAACGTCGGGGTGGCAGACAAAGCTAGGTCTCTGAGCGGCCGCCTACTTCAACAGAAGGCGCCCGGAGGCGAAGGAGCTGAATGTCCGATATTGACGTGCCCGCCGGCCAAGCCGGCGGGCACCGCCTCGTTCCCGTGACAGCGGAGCTGCCTGAGAAGCTGCGCGTGCACGCGCTGGCCAAGCTCATCTCGGTGACCAGCCGACGAGTCCTTGACACACTGGCCGAGTTAGGTGCGCCGGCTAGAGGAGCGCAGTCCAGTGTTGACCGGGAAACCGCGTTGCGGGTGATTGATTCCTTGAACGTGGATGAACCGAGCCAGGTGTTGCCGGAGCCGGCCGCCGATGTCAGCGCCGCGCTGTTCGCCAGCGCTGATGAATGCCTAGCCCACTCGGAAGATCCAGCCGCCTCGGCAGACTCGGCCGATGAAGCTGGTGATGCTGATGAAGCCGATGTGGCTCATGAAGAGGTGGGCGCTCAGTCGCTCGGCTCACCGCTGCCACTGTTCGCCGTGCCCAGCCCCATGTTCCTGCCTCCGGCGCCCATACCCGTAGCCAGACCGGTGGCTAAACCAAGGCCGGCGGTTGTCGATCTTGACGAGGACAGTGACGAGCCCGGCGCCGGTTTATTCGATCAGGACGGTGCCGCTGACGGGATTGATGACGGCTCTGAGACCAGGCGCCGCCGACGTCGGGGTCGCCGTGGTCGTGGTCGTGGTCGTGGTCTGGACGACGAGGGCGCCGCGGCGGAGACCGATGAGTCATTCGATGCCGCCGACGATGAGCTCGGAGATTCCAGCTGCGAGCCCGAGCAAGACGCCGACGATGAGGAAGTGACCGATGCCGCCGAGACGGAGCCAGGCAGCACCACCCGTCGGCGCCGGCGCCGGCGCCGACGCCGGGGTTCCTCGGACGGTGACGCCGGTGATGTTGGTGACGCCGATGATGTCGCTGATGTCAGTGACACCAGTGATGTCGGTGAGGACAACGACGATAGTGCCGCCCACGATGACCCACCGAATACCATCACGAAGATCCGCGAGCCAAGAGCGATCCGACCTGACAATGGCGACGAGGGCATCCAAGGAGTCCGAGGCTCGACCCGCTTGGAGGCGAAACGCCAGCGCCGCCGCGATGGTCGGGATGCCGGTCGTCGTCGGGCGCCGGTGTTGTCCGAGGCGGAATTCCTCGCTCGCCGAGAGGCTGTCGAACGGACTATGGTGGTGCGCCAGCATGGTGCGCGCTCCGAGATCGGGGTGCTCGAGGACGGCGTGCTAGTAGAGCACTTCGTCACCAGCCTGGGCGGATCCTCGCTGGTCGGTAACGTGTACCTGGGCCGGGTACAGAACGTGCTGCCCAGCATGGAGGCGGCTTTCGTCGATATCGGCCGGGGCCGCAACGCGGTGCTCTACGCCGGCGAGGTTGACTGGGACGCGGCGGGCCTAGCCGGTAAGGCTCGTCGGATCGAGCAGGCGCTGTCCAGCGGCGATAGCATTCTTGTGCAGGTCACCAAGGACCCGGTCGGGCACAAGGGTGCGCGGCTGACTACCCAGATCAGCCTGCCGGGACGTTTCCTGGTTTACGTTCCGGCTGGCGGCACCCACGGCATCAGCCGCAAGCTGCCGGACACCGAACGGCGCCGGCTCAAGGACCTGCTCAAGTCGATCGTTCCGGAGGACGCCGGAGTGATCATCCGAACCGCGTCGGAGGGTGTCAGCCAGGAGGCGCTGGAGCGCGACGTTCGGCGTCTGCAGGCTCAATGGGCGGTTGTCAGCGCCAAAGCCGAGGCGGCCAGGAACAACCGGTCGAAGACGGCTGAGTTGCTCTATGAGGAACCCGACCTCATGATCAAGGTGGTCCGTGATCAGTTCAACGAGGACTTCAGCGAGTTGGTAGTGGCTGGCGATGACGCATGGGACACCTTGCAGTCTTACGTCAGTTATGTGGCGCCGGAACTCGCCGATCGGTTGCATCGCCACGTCGGAACAAACGACGTGTTTTCCGAGTACCGCATCGACGAGCAACTCCTCAAGGCGCTGGATCGCAAGGTTTGGCTACCTTCGGGCGGTACGCTGGTTATTGATCGCACCGAGGCGATGACGGTCATTGATGTAAACACTGGTAAGTTTACTGGCTCCGGCGGCAACCTCGAGGAGACTGTCACCCGCAACAATCTCGAGGCGGCTGAGGAAATCGTTCGTCAGCTGCGGCTGAGGGATATCGGCGGCATCATCGTCATCGATTTCATCGACATGGTGCTGGAGTCGAATCGGGACCTGGTATTGCGTCGGCTTACCGAATGCCTGGGTCGTGACCGCACCCGTCATCAGGTTGCTGAGGTCACCTCGTTGGGCCTGGTGCAGATGACCCGCAAGCGGGTGGGAGTGGGACTACTCGAAGCATTTTCCATCCCCTGCGAGCATTGTCGGGGACGCGGTGTGCTGGTCTCGGCTGATCCCATTGAGCCGAAGACCGATTACGCGTCCCCGGGCTCCCCCGCGGGGGCCAGACGGCGAGGGCGCGGCGACGAAGGACACGATAGCCGGCGTCGCATCGGAAATGGTGTTGGTCGTGATGAGCTGAATAATGGTCGAGAACATCAGCTCAACGGCTACATTGACCAGACAAACGGCCAGGAGCCGAGCTCCCCGATGTCGGCTGTCCCGCACGGGGAGCTGGTGCCGGAGTTGCCGGCCGGAGCGTCGTCGGCTGGCGACGGCATCGGCTCGGCGCCGATTGGACAGACGGCCGCCGACTCCGACTCCGACATCGCCAGCCCGCAGGTCTCGTCCACGTTGTGCGTCGAAGTCACATCGGCTGCCTCCGCTGAGTTGCCCCGGCAGACTGGGCTGCCGGCCGCTCCTGAGCGCTTCACCCTGTTCAAGCCGGCGATGGTGGAGTCGGCCGAGGAGCCGAGTGAGTCGAAGCCGGACCCGTTCCCGCCGGACCCGTTCCCGCCGGACTCTGGCCGGCCGGCCCGTCGGCGACGTCGGGTGGCCTCCAGGCCGGCCGGCCCACCGGCCAGCGGGGACCCAGTTTGACCCCCAGAATCCCGGGCCCGTATCCTGAGATGACGACAGTCGCGTCAGCGGGGCCTGACGCTGGCGCACACGCCACCGGCTGGTCGAGGAAAGCGTCTCGCGGTGAGTCCCACGAATGTCTAGGAGTAGTGCATCAACGATGTACGCGATCGTCAAAACCGGTGGTAAACAGTACAAGGTCGCGGTCGGTGACGTGCTCACCGTGGAGAAAATCGACGGTGAGCCCGGCGCTACCGTGAGCCTGCCCGCGGTACTGGTCGTCGATGGCTCGGAGCTGACCACCAATGCGGCGGCGTTGGCCGCCTACTCGGTCACCGGTACCGTCGTCGAACAGACCAAGGGTCCCAAGATCCGGATTCACAAGTTCAAGAACAAGACCGGCTATCACAAGCGGCAGGGTCATCGCCAGAGGCTGACCCGCGTCGAGGTCACTGGAATCTCGAAGTAGCGAAGGAGGCGACGAGATGGCACACAAGAAGGGCGCCTCCAGCTCCCGCAACGGGCGTGACTCGAACGCTCAGCGGCTGGGCGTGAAGCGGTTTGGCGGCCAGACGGTGAATGCTGGTGAGATTCTTATCCGCCAGCACGGTACTAAGTTTCACCCCGGGGCCGGTGTCGGCCGAGGTAGCGACGACACCCTGTTCGCGCTGGTCGCGGGCGAGGTGGAGTTCGGCAGCCGGCGCGGCCGGAAATTCGTCAGTGTGGTGCCGGGCTCGGAAAGTTAGGCCGGCCGGCGCCGCGACGGCGTCACACTTCGGCCGGCGGGCTAACCCACCGCGCCATAGCCAGGAGGTCAGCGCTCGTGTCGCGGTTTGTCGATCGCACCACACTGCGCGTGATCGCCGGCAACGGCGGCAACGGGTGTGCGTCGGTGCATCGGGAGAAGTTCAAGCCGCTGGGTGGGCCGGATGGCGGTAACGGCGGGCGAGGCGGCGATGTGATCTTCGAGGTCGATTCGGGGGCGCACACCCTGCTCGACTTCCACCATCGCAAGCAGGCTCGTGCCGGCAACGGCAAACCGGGCCAAGGCGGCATGCGCAGCGGCGCGGCTGGTGCCGATCTGGTGCTGGCGGTGCCGGATGGCACGGTGGTGTTTGACGAGAACGGTGAGCAGCTGGCTGACTTGGTCGGCGCCGGCACCCGGTTCGTCGCGGCGGCTGGTGGCCGAGGTGGGTTGGGTAACGCGGCGCTGGCTTCGACCACGCGAAAGGCGCCAGGGTTCGCGCTGCTCGGCGAGCCCGGCGAGCAGCGCGAGCTGACGCTGGAGCTGCGTTCACTGGCTGATGTGGGATTGGTCGGTTTCCCTTCGGCGGGCAAGTCATCGCTGGTCGCCGCGTTGTCGCAGGCCCGTCCTAAGATCGCTGACTACCCGTTCACCACGTTGGTGCCCCAGCTCGGGGTGGTCAGCGCGGGCGAGCGGACCTTCACAGTCGCCGACGTGCCTGGTCTGATTCCAGGGGCGGCGGAAGGGCGTGGTCTCGGGCTGGACTTCCTGCGCCATATCGAGCGCTGCGCGGTATTGGTGCATGTCGTGGACTGCGCAACGCAGGAGCCTGACCGGGACCCGCTGTCGGACGTCGACGCCCTGGAAGCCGAGCTGGCTCGATACACGCCAGGGCTGGGTGGCGAGTTGGCTACCCGGCCTCGCATCGTCGCGCTCAACAAGGTCGACGTCCCGGAAGCCGCCGAGCTGGCTGAGCTGGTCACCGAGGAGCTGTCCGGCCGTGGTTGGCCCGTGTTCGCTATCTCCACCGTCAGCCGGGCGGGATTACGTGAGCTGACGTTCCGGATGGCTGATGAAGTGGCTCGTTATCGCGCGGCGCAGCCACAAGCCGAGCCGACGAGGATTGTGCTGCGGCCGGCGGCGGTCGATGACATCGGGTTCAGCGTCGAGCCGGATCCCGAGCTGGACGGTGGATTTGTGGTGCGGGGTGAACGGCCCCGGCGGTGGGTCCGTCAGACCCAGTTCGACAACGACGAGGCCGTGGGCTATCTCGCCGACCGGCTGGCACGGCTCGGTGTGGAGGATGCCCTGGCCGCGGCCGGCGCGGTACCCGGCGCGCCGGTGACCATCGGTGACGTGACCTTCGACTGGGAGCCAGCCACGCCGGCCGGCCTGGCCGCGGTGGGAGGCATGGTATTGGGCAGCCGAGGCACCGATCCCCGGTTGTCCCGCTCCCATCGGATTGCCGCCGCTCAGCGTAAGTCAGCCAAGCTGGCCCGCCGGCAACCTGTTGATGAGGTTGCGGATGCGGTTGATGACACCGTCGGTGACACCGCTGGCGTGGAGCCCGGGTGACTACCCGCCACCTGGTTGCGGCGGCGAACACGCTGGTGATCAAGGTGGGATCGTCGTCGTTGACCAGCTTGAACGGTGGGCTGGACAGTGCGCGGTTGGATGCCCTGGTGGACGCGGTGGCCGCCCGTCAAGCAGCCGGCACCCAGGTTGTTCTGGTCTCTTCGGGTGCTATCGCCGCCGGTCTCGCGCCGTTGGGATTGGCTAAGCGTCCTCGCGATCTGGCGACCCAGCAAGCCGCCGCGAGCGTAGGCCAGCTGCAGCTCGCCCATGCCTACTCGGCGTCGTTCGCCCGATACAGACTGATGATCGGCCAGGTGCTGCTCACCGCTGACGACGTTATCCGCCGTGCGCACTACCGCAACGCTCAACGAACGTTCGCCAAGCTGCTGGCCCTCGGCGTCCTGCCTGTGGTGAACGAGAACGACACGGTGGCCACCGACGAGATCCGGGTGGGCGACAACGATCGGCTGGCCGCGCTGGTCGCGCACTTGGTAGGCGCCGACGCGCTGTTGTTGCTCTCCGACGTTGACGGTTTGTACGACGGTGACCCTCGCGATCCCGACTCGAGGCTGATCAGCGAGGTCACCGATCCGGTCGAGCTGGCTGGGGTTGACGTGGCCTCGGCGGCGTTGTCCGGCCTGGGGCGCGGCGGGATGGCTAGCAAGCTGGACGCGGCGACCCTGGCCGCCGGCGCGGGTATCCCAGTGCTGCTGGCCGCGGCCGCCGACGCCGCCGTGGCGTTGGACACCGCGCATGACGGCGCGAAAATAGGCACGGCGTTCCAGGCGGCCGGGCAACGGCTGTCGGCCCGCCGGTTCTGGTTGCGGCACGCCGCCGGTAGTCGAGGCCGGCTCGACCTGGATGCCGGAGCGGTGGACGCCGTGATCAGCCGCCGCCGCTCGCTGTTGGCTGCCGGCGTGCACGGTGTTGATGGCGACTTCGTGGCCGGCGACGTCGTTGATCTGGTTGGACCCAACGGGGTCGTCGTGGCCAGGGGCGTGGTCGCTTTCGATGCCGCCGAGCTGCCGGCCCTGATCGGGCGGCGCACCCGAGACTTACCAGCGGAGTACCGCCGGGAGCTGGTGCACGCCGACGATCTCGTCCCGCTGTCGCTCACCCGCCGGCCGCGGCGCCAGGCACCAGGTGGCGGGCAGTGACGCTGACTCAGGCTGTGACCAGGACCTGGGCGAGCCCGGCGAGGTTCCTGTTTGTCTGGTCGAGGTCGAAGGCCTCGGGATCGAACTGATCCGCTGAGTCGAGACCGAGCCACCTCAGCCGATGTTCGTGGTTTTCATGGCCGGGATCGGCGAGCACGTGCAGCAGTTCGACATAACCCCAGATGCCGCCGCAATCCTCGGGCGGGCAGGCCCGGCGACCAGTCACACATCGCGGATAGGCAGTGCCCGGCGACGCTGGGCTGATGGCTTCGACGAGGACGTCGTGTTCCCAGGAGTCGCCGAAATCGTAGGTGTACCGCAGCCGGTCGCCCACGCTCGGTAGAACGTCGTCCAGCGTCCGCGACGCCGCGCTGAGAATCTCCAGATCCGGATCAGCTTCACCATACCGCCCCATGGCGGTTTCGAAGTCCCACATGTGATAGTTTCCCCAGCCAAAACTCACTTGGATGATGTCGTGTAACTGGTCCAAGCTCATGCGCGAGGGAACCTCCAGCCGGCGCCAGATGGGCGGACGTGAGCTGCGTAATGTGATCTTTATCGTGTGGACAGTCTTCATCGAGGCTGTCCGCGCCTCCGTTTGGGCGCGCTGGGTGTCCGCCATGGCAGCTATCCTGTCACAGGTTAAGACACGGTTTACTTGGCCCTGGTTTCCGTCGAGTTGATGTTGTGGTTACTCTCCGGACACCCTGCCTGTGGCGGACGGTGCTTGGCCTGGACGGCGCTGGAGGGGAGGTCAAGACTGGTCCGAGTGCGGGCGGATGAATTGCGGGCAGGCATGGTGGCCAGGTTGGTGGCTGGCGGCCGAATCCGCTCGCCCGCCGTTGAGCGGGCATTTCGGGCGGTGCCAAGGCATCTGTTCTTACCCGGTATTCCGATTGAGCGGGCCTACCACGACGAAGCTATTGCGATTAAGTGGCAGGATGGCGTGGCGGTCAGCTCGGCGTCCCAACCGTCAATGATGGCGATCATGCTAGAGCAGCTCGCGCTGCGTCGCGGACACAGCGTGCTGGAGGTCGGAGCTGGTACCGGCTACAACGCGGCGCTGATGGCCGAGATCGTCGGCTCGACGGGCCGGGTGGTCGCGGTGGACCTCGACGAGGATCTGGTGGCGGGGGCCGCCGCTCACCTGGCCTCGGCCGGGATACACGGCATCACGCTGGCGACCCGGGACGGAGCGCTCGGTTACCGTGAGCTGGCCCCGTATGACCGGATTGTGCTGACTGTAGGTAGCTGGGATGTCCAGCCAGCGTGGTGGGATCAGCTGGCGGTTGGCGGGCGGTTGTTGTTGCCGTTGTCGGTGCGGGGTAGTCAACTGTCCGTGGCTTTGGACTTGCTGGACCGACCCTCACGCTGTCTGCACAGTGTCTCGGTGCGCAGTTGCGGGTTCGTCCGGATGCGTGGACTGGGGGCTGGGCCGCAGACTCGCCGCTCGCTCGGGGTTGGTGGGTTGTCGTTGGGGACTGAGGACGATCGTGAACTCGATGTCGATGCCCTGCTGCGGTTCCTGGCCCAGCCGGGAGTGGACCGTCCAACGCGTGCTCGGTTGAGCGCGGGTGATCTCTGGGACGGATTGGGCCTGTGGTTGGCGGTGTGCGAGCCGGATGTGTTCCGGTTGCTGGTGAGCGGGGCGGACGAACATTACGGTGAGTTGTCGTTACTGCCGGCGGGGTTGGACGGCGGCACGATGGTGCTGTTGGGTGAGGATGGGTTGGCCGCCCTAGTGTCTTCCGATCGCCGTGATAGGAAGCGGGGTTCTCGTGTCCCGGTGGCGGTGCGTCCTTACGGACCGGGCGGTGGCGAGCTGGCCGATCGGCTGGTGAATTATCTGGGTCGCTGGTTGGCGGCCGGGCGGCCGTCGGCGGCCGAGCTGCGGTTGCGGGTGTATCCGACCGGATCATCGGCCGCTGTGTCGGGGGTGAGGGAGCTGCGTAAGGAACACAGCCGGTTGATCCTGGATTGGCCAGAAACGGTCCCGTGAGTGGCTCGCCACTCGTGGGCCCAGCGGGCGGCCTATTGTGGAGCGGTGACCTCTCTCGCGGACCAAGCCATCGCCGAGCCCAGCGCTGACGCCGCGCGTGAGGATGTGCTGGCGGCGGCTCGGCGGGCCCGGGCAGCGGCCGGAGCGTTGGCGCTGCTGCACCGGGCGGACAAGGACCGGGCGCTGGGTGTGATGGCCGATGCGCTGCGGGCCAACACCGAGGCCATCCTGGCGGCCAACGCACGCGATGTCGAAGCCGGCGAGCGCGGCGGCATGGCCACTGGGCTAATTGACCGGTTGACGCTGACCGAGCGGCGCATCGAGGCCATCGCTGACGGGCTGGCGAAGGTCGCCCGGTTACCGGACCCGGTGGGCGAGGTTGTGCGGGGCGGCACGCTGGCAAACGGTTTGGAGCTGCGTCAGGTGCGGGTGCCGCTGGGCGTGGTCGGCATGGTCTACGAGGGTCGGCCCAACGTCACGGTGGATGCCGCTGGCCTGGCGCTGAAGTCAGGCAACGCGGCGTTGTTGCGTGGGTCGTCCACCGCCGTGCACTCGAACACGGCGCTGGTCGGAGTGCTGCGCGATGCTTTGGCGCAGGCTGGGCTGCCGGTTGACGCGGTGCAGCTGTTGCCGTGCGCGGATCACGCCAGCGTCCGGTACTTGGTCACCGCTCGGGGGTTGGTCGATCTGGTGATTCCGCGCGGCGGCGCGGGTTTGATTTCGTCCGTGGTGGCTGAGGCGACCGTGCCGACCATCGAGACGGGCGTGGGCAACTGCCACGTTTACCTCGACGCCGCCGCTGACCTGGACATCGCCGAGCGGATAGTGCTCAATTCCAAGGCGCGTCGCCCTTCGGTGTGCAACGCGGCCGAGACGGTGCTGGTGCATGCCGACATCGCGCCGAGGATCGTGCCGTTCTTAGCCACCGCGTTGCGCCTGGCGGGGGTTACCGTGCACGGGGATGAGCGGTTCGTGGCGCTGGCTCCTGGCACGCAGCCGGCCACCGAGCAGGACTGGGACACCGAGTACCTGTCGCTCGACATCGCCGCCGCTGTGGTCGACTCGCTGGACGACGCGATCGCGCATATCGCCCGGCACGGCTCCGGGCACACCGAGGCAATCGTCACCGCCGACGTGGCCGCCGCGCGCGCGTTCGCCGCTCGGGTGGACGCCGCGGCGGTGATGGTCAATGCTTCGACGGCGTTCACTGACGGCGAGGAGTTCGGGATGGGCGCGGAGATCGGCATCTCGACGCAGAAGATGCACGCCCGGGGCCCGATGGGGCTACCAGAGCTCACCTCGACCAAGTGGATCGTCTGGGGCGAGGGTCAGGTGCGTCCGGCTTGACACGGCCGCCGCGGTGACTTAGTGAGGCGATTCGCCTGCCTCGCCGAGTAGTCGATTCGGCGCCCGCGATGCAGGATAAAGCGGTGAACGCAGACCAGCCTGTCACGTCGAAGTCGCCGCTGTTCGGTTCGGTAGACGACGTGGCCGAGCGGCTGGCCAGTGTCGGTTACCTGGCCTCGACGGCGGTGGCCACCACCGTCTATCTGGCCGATCGCCTGGGCAAGCCGCTGTTAGTGGAGGGCCCAGCTGGGGTCGGCAAGACCGAGCTGGCAAAAGCCGTGGCGGCGGCCACCGAGTCGGGGCTCGTGCGGCTGCAGTGTTACGAGGGTATCGACGAGGCTCGCGCGCTCTACGAGTGGAATCACGCCAAGCAGCTGCTTCGCATCACCGCCGCGCAGGGCCGCGAAACCTGGGACGAGACGCGCGATGACGTGTTCTCCGAGGAGTTCTTGCTGCCTCGTCCGTTGCTTGTCGCGATTCGCCGCAAGGACCCGACGGTGCTGCTGGTGGACGAGATGGACAAAGCCGACGTAGAGGTTGAGGGCCTGCTGCTGGAAGTGCTGTCGGACTTTCAGGTCACTGTGCCGGAGATGGGCACCATGACCGCCCTGCGGCGACCGTTCGTTGTGTTGACCTCGAACTCCACCCGCGAGCTGTCCGAGGCGCTCAAGCGGCGCTGTCTGTTCCTGCACCTGGATTTCCCGGACGCCGAGCTGGAGCGCCGCATCCTGCTGACCCGGGTGCCCGAGCTGCCCAAGGCTCTGGCCGAGTCGCTGGTGCGTACGGTCAAGGTGCTGCGCGGCCTGGAGCTGCGCAAAGCGCCCTCGATCGCGGAGACCATCGACTGGGCGCGCACTTTGCTTGCGCTCGGGCTGGACACCCTCGACGACGCCGCCGCCAGGGCTACGCTCGGGGTGGTGCTCAAGCACCACTCCGACGTCCAGCGCGCGGCGGCCGAGTTGCGGCTGAACTAGGAGATCAGACGCGGCCTCAGGAGAGCGCCGGCGGTCCCAGTTCGGTGTCGGATTGGTACCATTTCGGGTATGGCTATGAACCTGCGGCTGCGACCCGACGCCGCTCAGCCATGGCGCGCGTGACGATCTGATCACTGCTGGCCGAGTTCGACCGCCGCGAACCGCTTACCGCAAGGTTGAACCTGCCGCCGATGCTGCACCCGGCCTATCCAGTTTGGAACTCCTCGGGTCGCTACCCAGGTCGAAGCGGCGTTGTCTGGGGTCGCCGAGCATCCGATCCTGCCGGAGGCACTAGTCGAGCGCCGGACGCCTGAGGCAGGATACTGGCTGTGAGCCGATCCCGGGTGTTTGCGAGACTTCGATGAAATCTCCGCCGCACGGGCTACCTGGCCACCTGGTCGACTTCGTGGAGGCCCTGCGGCGCCACCAGGTGCCGGTCGGGCCGGGGGAGACCGTCGACGCCGGCGCCGTGCTCGGCACGCTCGACCTGTTGCACCGCGACCAATTGCGGGAGGGCTTGGCCGCCGCGCTACTGCGTCGATCCGGCCAGCGCGTGGTGTTCGATACCCTTTTCGATCTGTACTTCCCGATCGCTATCGGTCGAGGCCACGGTGAGGTCGAAGTCCCGTGGATGCCGGACGGCGAGGTCGATCTGGAAGCATTGCGCGAGCTGCTGTCCGATCTGTTGCGCGACGGGGACGACGAGGCGCTGCGTGAGCTGGCCAGGGCGGTGGTGGATGCGTTGGGGCGTGCCGGGGGAAGCGAGGTCGGTCAGCCGAGCTGGTCGGTTTATCAGGTGCTGCGCCAGGTGAGCCCGGAGACGTTGCTGGCTGGCATCCTCGCCGATCTCATGGCCGGCGGGCGAGACGTGTTTACCGAAGAGGTGACCAGGCGGGAGATCCGTCAGCGTATCGCCGATTTTCGCCGCATGGTGACCGAGGAGGTGCGGCGGCGTACCGCCGAAGTCCGTGGCCGGGATCCGGTGGCCCGCACAGCGGTGCCCAAGCAAGCCGAACTGGTGGAGTTCCTGTCCGCATATGGCGATCAGCTAGCCCAGCTTCGCCGCACTGTACATCCGCTGGCTCGGCGTTTGGCGTCCCGACTGGCGGTGCGGCGCAAGCATGCCAAGCGCGGTCACATGGACATCCGCCGTACGCTGCGCCGCTCGATGTTCACCGGTGGGGTGCCAATGCGCCCGTTGTACCGGACGCGTCGACCAGGGCGGCCTGAGTTGGTGGTCTTTTGTGACGTCTCCGGCTCGGTGGCCGGGTTCAGCCATTTCACGTTGTTGCTGGTGCAGGCGCTGCGGGAGCAGTTCAGCAAGGTGAGGGTTTTCGCGTTCGTTGAGCGTGCCGACGAGGTAACTCATCTGTTCACCCCCGGCAACGACCTCGCCAGCGTGATGACCCGGGTACTGCGCGAGGCCGAGCTGGTCACTTTCGACGGGCACAGCGACTACGGCAGCGCGCTGGTCAGCCTTGTTGAGCATTGGCCTGACGCGGTCGGCCCGCGCAGCTCGCTACTGATCCTCGGTGATGGCCGCACCAACTACCGCGATCCGAATTTGTCGGTACTGCGCCGGCTGGCCGGGCAGGCTCGGCACACTCATTGGCTCAACCCGGAGCCGCGTTACCAGTGGGGCAGCGGTGACTCCGCGGCGCTGCGTTATGCCGACCTGGTGCCGATGCACGAGTGCCGGACGGTTACCCAGCTCGCGGCGGTTGTGGAGTCCTTGCTGCCGGTGTGATCAAACCCGCGTCGGTGCGCGATACCCTGATTCGATGGGTCGCCGACGGGTCGGAGTCATGGGCGGGACATTCGACCCTATCCATCACGGTCACCTAGTGGCCGCGAGTGAGGTGGCGGATCTGTTCGCGCTCGACGAGGTGGTGTTCGTGCCGACCGGGCAACCGTGGCAGAAGGGTTCCCGCCAGGTCAGCCCAGCCGAGGACCGATACCTGATGACTGTCGTGGCCACCGCGTCCAACCCTCGGTTCACCGTCGACCGCGCCGACATCGACCGTCCCGGACCCACGTACACCGTGGACACCCTCTATGACCTGCGTGCCCGCCACCCGGACAGCGACCTGTTCTTCATCACCGGCGCTGACGCGCTGGCGCAGATTCTGACCTGGCAACGAGTCGATGAACTCTTCGAGCTGGCGCACTTCATCGGCGTCACCCGCCCCGGTTACCACCTCGGCGACGAGCATCTGCCGGACGGCGCGGTGAGCCTAGTGGAGGTACCGGCGATGGCTATCTCGTCGACCGACTGCCGGCAACGGGTGCGGGCTGGCCGCGCGATCTGGTACCTGGTGCCCGACGGAGTCGTGCAATACATCTCAAAACGCCGCCTCTATCGCGACTAGCCGCGTTAAGCAACCATCATGTGCTCACAGCCGTACCAGAAGCCCGTCTACGCTTAACCGCGGGTGCCGAGCCTGACCAGGAGGGCCGGGCGTCGGCGAGCGAGAGGAGTCCAGTGAGCGCGACCGCGCAAGCACTCGAGCTGGCACGGGTGGCGGTCAGTGCCGCGGCCGACAAGAAGGCTTGGAAGATCGTCGTGCTGGACGTCTCGGAGCGCACCGACCTGACCGACTGTTTCGTTATTGCCTCCGCGCCCAATGAGCGCCAGGTGCAGGCCATCGTCGAGGAGGTGGAGGAGCGGCTGAGGCTCGCTGGGAGCAAACCAGCGCACCGGGAGGGTATTCGCGAGGGCCGTTGGGTGCTGCTCAACTTCTCGGACATCGTGGTGCACGTCCAACATGCCGAGGAACGCGGCTACTACGCGTTGGAGCGGCTGTGGAAAGACTGCCCCCGGCTTGATTTCCCGGAGGCGGCCACAGACCCGTTGGTCGACGAGTCCGATGACGAGGGATACGCCGGGTGAGTCTCGCTCGACTAGTGCTGGTCCGGCACGGCGAGACCAACTTCAACGCCGAGGGACGTATGCAGGGCCACCTCGACTCCGAGCTCACCGAGCTCGGGCTGACGCAGGTTCAGCTAGCAGCGCCGATACTGGCCGGTTATCGGCCGGCTCGGCTGGTCAGCTCTGATCTCAGCAGGGCATCACGTACCGCTGAAGAGGTCGGTCTGGTCTGCGGTTTGCCGGTGAAACTGGACGCCCGGTTGCGCGAGACCCACCTCGGAGACTGGCAGGGGCTTACCCTGGCCGAGGTCGACGAGCGCTGGCCCGGCGCGCTGGCTACCTGGCGGGCTGATCCCCGCTGGTCCCCGCCGGGCGGGGAGTCTCGGGTCGCGGTCGCGGCCAGAGTCGTCCCCCTGGTCGAGGAGTTGACCGAGGAGTTCGACTCAGGGCCGCCGGCTACCGTCTTGATATTCGCGCACGGCGGGTTGATCGTGGCGCTGAGCTGTGCCCTCCTGGGTTTTCCCACAGCCAGCTGGACCGCGCTGGCCGGCGTCGGCAACTGCCGGTGGGTGATTATTGAACGTCGGCGCCCCCGCGCGTGGCGGCTGAGCAGCTACAACATCGGCGCCGGTAACGGGGTATGAACGCTCCGGTGTTGCTCGTGCTAGCGGACTCGCTGGCATTCCACGGTCCGACGCGGGCCGAGCCGGCGAATGAGCCGAGACTGTGGCCCAACGTCGCCGCCTCGCTGCTTGGCGGGCGAGCGGAGCTGTTGGCCGGTTACGGCTGGACGGCTCGGCACGCCTGGCGCGCGCTCACCCACGACCCCAGGATCTGGTCTGTCATGCCCACGGTCGATGCCTTGGTGCTCGGCGTTGGGGGCATGGACACGCTTCCCTCACCGCTGCCGACCGCGCTGCGCGAGCTGATTCCGGCGCTGCGCCCGGACAGCGTGCGTCGTGTGGTCCGGCGTGGTTATTTGGCCGCGCAGCCGGCGCTGGCTCGGACGTTCGCCAGAGTGCTCCCTGGCGGCGGTCCGGTGGCGCTGCCACCGGCGTTGAGCGTCCGTTACCTCGAGTCGTGTCGACGCGCGGTCACCGCGATCCGGCCGGGTATCCCGGTGGCACTGATGCTGCCGGGGGTGCATCGGGCCCCAGCGTACGGTTACGTGCACCCTGGCCGGCCGGCGGCGGTTCGGGCCATGCGACAGTGGGCGTCGGTGGTCGATGTCCGGACGCTGGACGTGTCCTGCTTAATCAGTGATCATATCCGATCCGGCCAAGGCAATCCCGACGGGATCCACTACGGCTGGGCTGGGCATCAACTGGTTGGTCGGGCGCTTGCCGCGCTGCTGGCACCGGCCGTCGGATACGCCCTGGGAGCTGGCCGGGACGACGGTGAGCGCATGCTGGGGAGAGACCTGGGGAGAGACTAGGCAATGCTGGCTGGACGGGGAGGATCGAACGATGGTGCTTGACTTGCTGCACCGGCTGGGTGCGCAGGTCGGGGGATGGCTGTACCTCATTGCCGGTTTCTTCGCGTTCGCTGAAGCGGCAATCATGGTGGGCTTGGTGTTTCCCGGGGAGACCGCGCTGCTGGTAGCCGGGTTTGGCGCACACCAGGGTTGGGTGAGCCTGTGGCCGATGGTGATCGTTGCGGTGGTCGCGGCGGTCGTTGGCGACAGTGTCGGCTATGAGGTCGGTCGCCGTTACGGCCCCACGCTGCGGGAATCATGGCTCGGTCAGTGGGGGGGCGCCAAGAACTGGGCCACCGCTGACGCGTTCCTGAGGCGACACGGTGGGAAGGCGGTGCTGTTCGGCCGGTGTACTGCCGTGCTGCGCGCGCTGATACCAGGTATGGCTGGTATGGCCCGGCTGGCTTACCTGCGAACGTTCCTGCCGTGGAACGTCGTCGGCGGGGTGATCTGGGGCGCCGGATGCGTGCTGCTCGGCTACGCGTTCTCCGCGTCGCTGGAGACCATCTCTCGTTACCTGACCTGGGGGCCGCTGCTGGTCATCGCCGTCCTGGTCGCCGGTTATCTCGCGCGGCGTGTGTTGCGCCGTCGCCAGCTCGCGGGCAGCGCTAGCGAGCCGGGAGCGGACTGAGTTCGGAGCGCAGGCATGAGTGTCGCGGTGGTGACTGACTCAACCAGTTACCTACCTCAGGGGGTGGCTAGCGGGCATGGGATTGAGGTCGTTCCGCTGCGAGTCACGCTCGGCCGGCGGGTTGGCAGGGACATCCTGGACGTGTTGCCCGCCGAGGTCACCGAAGCGCTGGCTGATCGGGCGGTGTCAGTCGGCACCTCACGTCCAGCTCCCGTTGAGTTCGTCACTCGTTATCGCGAGCTGCTGGACAAGGGCGCCGACGAGATCGTCTCAGTGCATCTGTCCCGTGATCTGTCGGGTACCTGGGAATCCGCTCGGCTCGCCGCGCGGGAGATCGATCCGAATCGGATCAGGGTGATTGATTCTCGGTCCACCGCGATGGGGCTCGGTTTTGCGGTGGTGGCCGCAGCAGCGGCCGCCGCGGACGGCCTCACCGGCGAAAAGGTGGCGGCTTCGGCCATCGACGTGGCGGCTCGCGGCCGCATGTTCTTCTGTGTGGACACCTTAGAACATCTACGTCGAGGTGGACGGATCGGGCCGGCGGTGGCGTGGCTGGGTACCGCGCTGTCGGTCAAGCCGCTGCTGCACATGGTGGACGGGCGGATCGAGCCGCTAGAGAAAGTGCGGACAGCCGGCCGGGCGGTGGCCCGGATGGTCGAACTCGCTGTCCAGGCCGCCGGTTCGGGTGAGGTTGACCTGGCGGTACACCATTTGGGCGGGGCGGCTCGTGCGGAAGAGTTGGTAGGGCGGCTAGTCGAGCGGTTGCCTTCGGCCCGCCGGTGTGTGGTGTCCGAGGTGGGCGCGGTACTCGGAGCGCATGCCGGGCCGGGCCTGCTCGGTGTCGTGGTCGTTCCCGATCGGCCGCCGTCTTAGCGCCGCCATAGCACAGCAGGGTGAAATTGCGGTGAAGGCGGTCGCGTTGATCCGCCAGTTATCCACATTGGGCCAGATTATCCCCAGCTGGTTTCGGCTAGCTCCCGGCTGCGGCCGGCGATGCCTAGTGTCCATGTGGTGGCTACCGCGCACATGCACTTTCCTCGGTCTGAAGAACAGCCAGCAAGCGAGCGGCTGATCGCACTGCGGGCCGGGCAGTTGCGGGCGACCGGCTGGGCGCATGCGGCAGAGCTGGGTGAGCGGCCGACCGCCGGCCTGGGCTTGGACCTCGGCGTGAGCCGAATTGCGAGGTCGACGACGTCAAGATCCTTGACGCCATCGATACCTGACGACGCTACCGTCGTGCTTCCCGCCGTCGGTTCCGTCGCACGCGGCATGGTGGGGCGGCTGCTCGAGCGCTGGATGCCTCAGTCGTGGCGAACCGCCCGGTGGGATCCCGGCCGGCGCGGTGCGGTCGCGTTGGTCTCGGTGACTGCGGTCGCCGCCGTGGTATCAGCGGTGGGGGCGTGGCGGGATCGTCCGGTTGTTGAGCCGGCTCCGCCGCTGGCCGACGCCGCTAGCCCAGCTAGCCCAGTCAGTCCTAGGCCGGCTGAGTCGGCTCGGCCGGGGAATGCCGAGGGGGAGCGCGCGCTTGGTCAGCCGACCGGCGGTGGCCAGGGCGTACCACTGGTGGTCAGCGTAGCCGGCAAGGTACGCAACCCGGGGCTGGTCCGTGTTCCCGAGGGAGCCCGGGTTGCCGATGTGATCACTTCGGCTGGCGGCCCGCTACCGAATACCGACCTCACCATGCTGAACATGGCCCGCCGGGTCGTCGATGGCGAGCAGATCCTGGTCGGCATGGCGACGCCACCCGGCGGACAACCAGCCGAGGGTCCTCCGCCATCGCCAGCGGTTTCCGGTCCCGGGAAACCCGCCGGAGGCAAGGTCGACCTGAACCAAGCCACCCTGGAGCAGCTCGATACGTTGCCGGGAATCGGCCCGATCACCGCCCAACGCATCCTGGATTGGCGAAACCAGCACGGTCGGTTCACCTCGGTCGAGCAGCTGCGCGAGATCGAAGGTATTGGCGAGCGGCGGCTGAACCAGCTTCGTAGCCAGGTCACGGTATGAGCGCGGCCGATCGGCCCGCCGAGGTGCTCGACCTGCGGCTGGTGCCCGCCGCGGTACTCAGCTGGCTGATGGTGATCGTGGGGTTACTGGCGGGATGGTCGGTGGCGTTCGGGCTCGGCGGCTTCGCGCTGGTGGCCGTGGCGCTGGCGGGGGTCCGAATAGCTCGGGAGAGCGCGTCTGGCGCTTCTCACGCATCCGGGGTGCTGGCGGCTGTTGGTTGCGTGGCCGCGCTCGCGTCTATCGTCGGTGTGCAGACCTTCCAACTTGAACGGCATCCGCTGCGGTTGGCCGCGCAGCGCGGCGCGGTGGCGAGCCTGCGGGTGCGGGCCGCCGGCGATCCAGCGCCAATCCTGGCCGCCGGCACGGCCGGGTACGGCGGCCGGCCCGCGGCCGCGAGCCAGGTCATGCTGCCCGCCGAGTTGCTCACCGCGACCATCGACGGCCGGCGCTGGACGTTAAGCGGCCGGGTGTTGCTGCTAGCGCCGCTGAACGGCTGGGCGGATGTGCTGCCTGGCGTTGAGTTGACGGCCACCGGGACGCTTATCGCGGCTTCTCAGCCGGATCTGACGGTGGCGGTGTTGCGGGTACGCGGCCCGCCGGAGCGACCGAGCGTCGCGCCGTGGTGGCAGCGAGCGGCCGGGGCGCTGCGCGCCGGGTTGCGCCAGGCCGCCTCATCGGTCCTGTCGGAAGATCCGGCGGCGTTGCTGCCCGGGTTGGCCGTCGGGGACACCAGCACGATGTCGGCGCCAGCGCGTGAGGAGTTCCGCACGACCGGGCTCACCCACTTAACGGCGGTGTCCGGCGCGAATGTGGCGATCGTGTGTGCCTCGGTATTCGGGCTGCTGGGATTGTTACGTGCCGGGCCGAGAATTCGTGTGCTGGGTGCGGCGCTGGCGTTGGTCGGCTTCGTGGTTCTGGCCCGACCCTCGCCAAGTGTGCTACGCGCGGCGGTGATGGGTGCGGTCGGTCTGCTGGCGGTGGTGGCTGGCCGCCGCCGCTCGGCGGTACCGGCGCTTGCCGCGGCCGTAATCGGGTTGTTGTTGGTCGATCCCGCCCTCGGCATCGATCCCGGGTTCACATTGTCCGTTCTGGCCACCGGGGCGCTGGTGCTGCTCGCGCCAGTGTGGTCGACCAGGCTGCGGGAGATGGGCGTTCCAGCCGGACCGGCCGAGGCGCTGGCGGTGCCGGCAGCCGCGCACCTGATCACCACGCCGGTGATTGCCGGAATGTCCGGCCAGATCAGCTTGGTGGCGGTGGTGACGAACCTGTTGGCTGCCCCGGCGGTGGCACCGGCCACCGTGCTCGGCGTGCTGGCCGCCGTGGTGTCGCCGATCAGCCCGGCCGCGGCGAAGCTGTGCGCATGGCTGGCCGGGCCCTCGGTGCGCTGGCTGGTCGGTGTCGCGCACTGGGGCGCCGGCATCCAGACCGCCGCCGTGAGCTGGCCGTCCGGGGTGGCGGGCGGGCTTTTGGCCGCGCTGGCGGTGTTGACCGGGCTGGCTCTGGCCCGCCATCGGCGGGTGAGAGCGCTGTTCGCGGCGGTATTGCTCGGGTTCCTGCTGGTCTTTGTGCCGACCCGGTTTGTGACGCCGGGGTGGCCGCCGGCCAGCTGGGTGGTAGTGGCTTGCGACGTCGGCCAGGGCGATGCGATCGTGCTGAACACAGGCGAACCCGGCCGGGCTGTACTGGTGGATACCGGGACCGAGACCGGCGCTGTCGATGGATGCCTCAGTCGGCTCGGCGTCGACGCGCTGCCCCTGGTGGTGATCACTCATCTGCACGCTGACCATATGGGTGGGCTGGCCCAGGCGTTGAGCGGACGGTCGGTTGGTGCAGTGGCGGTCGGGCCGGCGCGCGAACCGCGATGGGCGTTCGAGGGGGTTCGACGAGCGGCTAATGACGCGCGGGTGCCCGTCGTTGAGCTGAGTGGTGGCCAGCGGTTGCGCTGGCCTGGGCTCGAGCTGGAGGTGCTTGCCTCGACCACGCCGTCGGTCCCTGTTGACCCCGACGACGGCACGGCCGTCAATGACGGCTCATTGGTGATTCGGGCACGGACACCCCTGGGCACCGTGTTGCTGACCGGTGACATCGAGTTGCTTGCCCAGGCGAACCTGCTCGCGTCCGGGGCGGATTTGCGAGCCGACGTGCTCAAGGTGCCGCACCACGGCTCGCGTGCCACGTCGCTAGCCTTTCTGGCCGCGGTGCGACCCCGACTTGCCCTAGTCAGCGTCGGCGCCGACAACCGCTATGGCCACCCGAGCGCCGCCGTGCTGGACGCATTACAGCGGGCCGGCGCGCTGGTTCGCCGAACCGACCAGGCCGGGGATCTCGCTGTGGTCGCCGCTCGGGACGGGTTGGCGGCGGTGGCACGGGGCAGCCAGGGCGTCAGACGGCGCACAACGCGCTTCGGACCGAAGCGGTCGTAGGCTCCACGGTAGCGGTCGGACCCACCTGATCGGCCACCGCGTCCAGGGTCTTGAGGCCGTCACCGGTGATCAGCAACACGGTGTCGGCGTCAGGGTCGAGCTGGCCGGCGTTCACCAGCTTCCGAGTGCACGCCACGGTGACCCCACCGGCGGTCTCGGCGAAAATACCTTCGGTGCGAGCCAGCAAACGGATGCCGTCGACCACCTCGGCGTCGGACACGTCGGTCACCGCCCCGCCGGTCCTGCGCACACTATCCAGCACATATGGACCGTCGGCTGGGTTCCCGATGGCCAGCGAGCGAGCGATCGTGTCCGGGCGGACCGGGCGCACCACGTCGTGACCCTCAGCGAAAGCCACCGACACCGGCGAGCACCCGGTGGCCTGTGCGCCGAACATCCGATACGGTACTGGCTCCACCAAGCCGAGCTCGCCGAGCTCGCGGAACGCCTTATCCACCTTGGTCAACTGCGATCCTGAGGCTACCGGGACCACGATCTGCTCCGGCAGCCGCCAGCCGAGCTGCTCGGCTACCTCGAAGCCCAGCGTCTTGGATCCCTCGGCGTAGTACGGTCGGACGTTCACGTTGACGAACGCCCAGTCCTCCTCCTCGGCGGCCAACTCGGTGGCCAGTCGGTTCGCGTCGTCGTAGTTGCCATCGACCGCGATCAACGTGGTGCCGTACACGGCGGTCATCAGGATCTTGGCTGGCTCCAGCGATGAGGGCACCAGCACCACCGAGCGCCAACCCGCTCGCGCGGCGGCGGCGGCGACCGCGTTCGCCAGGTTTCCGGTCGACGGGCAGGCCAGCACGCGGAAACCCAGCTCCCTGGCGGCGGCGAGGGCGACCGCGACCACTCGGTCCTTGAATGAGTGGGTCGGGTTTCCCGTGTCGTCCTTGAGCCATAGATTCTTGATGCCCAGCTCGGCGCCCAGGCGGTCGGCGCGAATCAACCTGGTCAATCCTGGCTCGGTGTTGGGATAGAGGTGCACGTCGCTGGGTACGGGAAGCAGCGACCGGTAGCGCCAGATCGATTTCGGGCCAGCTTCGATCTCCGCCCGGGTGACCGGGCCGAACCCGTAGGCGATTTCCAGCGGCCCGAAGCACTCCGCGCAGGCGAACTCGGGGGCCAACGGACTTTGGTGGCCGCACTCGCGACAAGACAGCCAACGGGCTGGGCCCAGGTCGTAAGAAGTCGTGGTGGGGTGCGCAACGGTCGTCGCCATGGCGAGGTCTCCTCATCTGTCCCGCGTGCGGGTCGGAATTGGCACCGTGATCGTCAACGACCTCGCCCTACACGGACGTACTGCGCGACGGCATTGCGCAGATCGTTGGACGCCGGTTGCCGGGGCTTCGCAGGGCCGTTCCCTCTGCCCCTCTGGATGAGCCGTATTCGATTGTGTCCGCGCCCGACCCAGTGACTTCCCATACCGTGGCTTGCCGAGACGGACTGTTGTTTACGTTACGTCACAGTCGCCAGATGCGCCTACCGTGTTCCGGGATCTGGGAGGTGGATCACGCTTCCGGGCGGCGGGGTGAGCCGCGCCGGCACCTGGCGCGGCTCACCCGGGTATGACTGTGGACCCCGCCGCGCCTACCCGCGAGGAAGCCGGTAGAGGTGGTCCAACTGACTGCCAGCGCCGGCTGGGAGTATCTCTGGCGTGGATGGACCGTCGATTACGCCGACTCCGTTGCGGCTGGTGATAGGTGACGAGGAGCTGCTGGTCGAGCGTGCGGTGGCAGCGGCGTTGTCGGCTGTCCGTGCCGCCGATCCGGCGGCCGAGCTGCGCCGGGTCGCCTCGGCCTCGCTGACCCGCGCGGAGCTCGCCGAGTTGGTCAGTCCCTCGCTGTTCGCCGAGGGCAGGGTGGTGGTGCTGGAGGGCGCGCACGAGGCCGGCAAGGAGGTCGTCGCCGCGATCAAGGAGTACGTGGCTGATCCCGCCGACGGGGTGAGCCTGGTCGTGCTGCATGCCGGTGGCGCCCGGGGTAAGGCGCTGGTCGATGCGTTGCGCGGCGCCGGGGCCGAGGTGACCGATTGCGCCCGGCTGACCCGGTATGACGAGCGGGTGGACTTCGTCCGCGGTGAGGTCCGCCGAGCCGGCGGTAAGATCACCCAGGACGGCATCCGGGTCCTCATCGACGCGGTCGGCAACGACCTGCGTGAGTTGGCGTCCGCGTCCAGCCAACTGGTGGCTGACACGGGGGGAGCGGTGGACGAGGTAGCGGTCCGCCGCTACCACCGGGGCCGCGCTGAGGTGACGGGGTTCGCCGTGGCGGAAAAGGCGATCGTTGGCGATCGGGGCGGCGCGTTGGAGGCACTGCGGTGGGCCTCGTTGGTGGGGGTTCCAGCTGTGCTGGTGGCCGATGCGCTGGCCGACGCGGTGCGTACGGTGGCTCGGGTAGCCGCGGCCGGCCGGGGTGACCCGAACCGGATAGCCAGCTCGCTGGGCATGCCGCCGTGGAAGGTGCGCAAGGCACAGGTCCAGAGCCGAGGCTGGCGCCCAGCCGGGGTGGCATTGGCGATGGCAGCGGTGGCTGAGGTGAACGCGGACGTCAAGGGCGCGGCGGCTGATGCGAACTATGCGCTCGAGCGAGCCGTGCTCAGAATCATCGCCGCCCGGGATGCCACCTGAAAACGGGAAAGCGGTGGCGTTGTCCCACGGGAGTGGACAACGCCACCGCGCTATACGGCGGTTGGTCTAGCCGCACATCGCAAGTGGCCGATTAGGTGTTACACAGGCGGCGCGGAGGAGCTCAGGCGGCGTTGACCCGCCTAGCCATGGAAGCCTTCTTGTTGGCCGCTTGATTGCGGTGGATCACGCCCTTGCCTGCGGCCTTGTCCAGCGCGCGGCTGGCGCTGCGCTGACGCTGGATGATCTGCTCAGTGTCGCCGGCTTCGAGTGCCTCGCGGAAACGGCGGATGGCGGTGCGGACAGCTGACTTGATTGACTTGTTGCGCTGACGGCGCTTCTCGTTGGTCTTGACCCGCTTGATCTGGGACTTGATATTGGCCACGCGGTTTCCTCTAGCCTTCCGATGTGCTAAGCCCGCCGTGCTCGGTGCAGCGTCCGACGGAATCGTCTTGAGCCCGGCAGCGGAATCACGCAGGGCATCTCGTTCTGCCAGGGTAACAGCACGCCGAGCGAAGGAATCGTCGGGGGCTCCGACCATGCCGCCGCCCACGAGATCGTTACGCATCCCAGCCTCGGTAACACGGGCCGCTAACAGGTATCACACGGACTGTAATCGCTCTTGAGCACGCTGTGGGCTGAATGACAAACTGACCCGACCCCAGCAGTCCCATCACCCATCGGCAGCAGCACGCAGGCTTGGTATCGGTGAATACCCGCTCTGTGTTGTGACGCGAGGGAAGCTGTCCTTAGCTCTCGGCGGACCGGCTGAGCGGCCACGGTTGCGCGGACAAGCCGCCATGCGGCGTGCCCGGGAGGGGGCCTGGCGGTGGCTTCAACGGCGGCGAACGTGCTCGTTGGGGCGGTTGACATGGCAAGTGCTGCATATCATGATTGCGCAGAACGGTTCTCCGGATTTCTTGCAAAAGAGTAGGATGCGTGCTCAGTTCCTCGGCAAGGATCCTGATTCGCAGGTTGGTAATTCGCCTACGTTGTTCGCTACGGACCGGACGGACCGCAAGACCTATATCGTCCAGGGCTGGAAGGTGACTGATCAGCAGGCGCTCGCCGATGTCGGGCCAGTTCCTGATCACGAGGTCTTGAACGAGATCCCGGAGGATGTGCTGATGTTCTACGTGCGTAGGTACCAGGAGGAGGGGAAGCGCTGAGCCAGTTCATCGAGCCGGGCCCTGAGTTCGCGGAGCTCTTCCACACGTTCGAGCACACGGCGTTTCGTTTGGAGGCGCGTGATACCTACGACGCGTCGTATGAGAATGAGTCGTTGCGGAAGTTTCTTGCGGGCGAACCAGACGACTTGCCCTGGATGCAGAGCTGGCTGGACATGGTCCGTGAGGCAACGGCTGAGGGGCGTCGTTTCGCCCGTGTTCGGGTCGTGACTCTGCCGCTTACGGGCTACAGCCGATTCGGTGTGTGGTGTGCCCAGTTCACCAACGGCGCGGGGGAAGACATCCGGTACCTCGAGCGGGGACGTGCGCGGGCTGGGCAGGTTCCGAATCATGACTATTGGCTATTTGACTCGCGCAAGTTGGTGCGGATGCACTTCGGTGATCACGACGTGTTCCTTGGCGGTGAGGTCATCGATGACCCGTCACTGATCGTCGGCATAACCATTGGCGTGATGCCGCGTGGCACCACGCCGTTCGGCGGGACGATTTTGCCACACAACAGGGCGTCGGACGTATCAAACGTCCATGAAGCACGCAACGCGCTAGGCAAACGACTCCGCGAGCTTCGCCTACGAGCTGGTCTTAGTGGTAGGGAGCTTGCGGAGTCCTTGTCGTGGGCGCGGTCGAAGGTGTCCAAGCTGGAAAACGGCCACCAGACCCCCACCGACAGCGACATCCGGGCGTGGACCGGGGCAACGGGGAGCGGGAACGAAGCGGAGTCACTGCTGGTCTCCTTGCACACGCTTGAGGTGCAGCATGCTGACTGGCAGCGGATTCTGCGCAGCGGGGTACGGCCGCACCAGAACGAGCTTGCGGAGTTGGACCAGAAGACCAAGCTGTTCCGGGTGTTCGAGGTGACGGTGATCCCGGGCCTGCTCCAGACGCCGGGGTATGCGCGGGCGCGTTTCGCGGAAGGCATTCGCAGGCTCAAGGTCCCCAACGACCTCAATGAGGCCGTGCAGGGCCGCATGGCTCGTCAGGGGATCCTGCACCGCCCGGACAAGAGATTTCACTTTGTGCTGACCGAGGCGGCGTTGCGTTATCGACTGTGCTCGTCAGATGTGATGCTCAGCCAGCTGGGCCATCTGATTTCGTTCACCGCGTTGCCGAATGTGCGATTGGGCATCATCGACTTCGACACACAGTATGTGACGTCCCCGTGGCACGGCTTCTGGATCTACGACAACGAGAAGGTGCTCGTCGAAACCATGTCCGCGGCGCTGGATCTGCGCCAGCCGGAGGAAATCGAGCTGTACAGCGGCGCTTTTGAACAGCTCGCGGCTGTCGCTAGTTACGGCCGGTCCGCGAGGGCAATCATCACCCGAGCCATTGATGATCTCGAACCCGAGGTGTCGGACGGTAGCGAGTAGTTTCGCCCCACTACCCGCGGACAGGGAGTTTTGGGAAACTTTAAGAAACTTTCTAGCCTGACGGGTTGATGGGTGTTTAGCCTCTCGGAGCGCGCCGCGTTGTGGCGGCCTCGTCCGAGGGAGTTCGGATGACTACGTTTGTGCCCTTGCTCACGAGAGAATGGGTTGAGTGGCTTCCTGAGCGCGCACGGGAGGTGGTGAAGTACCGCAAAAGCGGGTTGAGTGCAGCCCCGCCACTCACCACGATCCGGGACGACCTGACCAGCGAGAACTCCGCGGTTTGTACTTCCTGGTAGCAGCCTTACCGACAGGCCGTTATGCGCGCTTCGGGAGCCACTCGGGCCGGGATGAGCCCAGCGGCACGAGAATCGGATCGCTCCAGGATTCAGGAGTCCTTGACATCTCCACCTGCGAACCAATCCGTGTGAACTCCCCGAATGGGGTCATGCTGGTCACGAGGTTTGGCCGCTGAATCTGGTGCTCCGGGCCCAGCTCGTCGATGGCCAACAACTGCGCCTTCGAGT
>JAFASX010000016.1 GCA_019244295.1 Pseudonocardia sp. | reverse complement strand
CGTCGCTGCGGTCCTACCAGGACGCGCTGCGCTCCTTTTGTTCCTATGTGACCGATCCGGCTTATGACTGGGTGGCCGAGTGCGAGCGGCGGCTTGGGGACGTATCCGATCCAGGTGGTGCACGAGGGCAACGCCGCGGCGCATGTGCAGGAGGTCGAGGCGCGGCCGCGCAAGCGGGCGTTCACCCTGGAGGAGCTGCAGGGCTTCTTCGACTACGCCGATGAGCAAGTCACCAAGGCCCGGGATCGAGGCCGCAAGGGTTGGCTGCCGGCGTTCCGGGACGCGACGCTGTTCAAGGTCGCTTACAGCTATGGGTTGCGGCGCAACGAAACGCGGATGCTCGATGTCGTTGACATCGGGCGCAACCCGCATGGGCCCGAGTTCGGTGACTACGGACTGCTGCATGTCCGGTACGGCAAGGCCAAGAAGGGCTCGCCGCCCAAACGCCGCGGCGTGGCGACCGTGTGGACCTGGACAGCCGAGATCCTGAAGGAGTGGGTCACCGAGTTCCGGCCCATGCTGGCCGTTGACGGCACGTCAGCGCTGTGGCCCTCCGAACGCGGAGCCCGGATCGGGTTGCAGCGGATCAACTCCCGGTTCGCCGCCTACCGGGACGCGCTGGGCCTGGACCCGGGGCTGGACTTCCACGGCTGCGCCGCTCGTATGCCACCAACTTGCTCAACGCTGGTGTCCCGTTGCACGTCGTGCAGCGCTACCTCGGACACCTGACACCGACCATGAGCATGACGTATGCGCAGACACTGCAGTCCACCGCCGAGGCCGAGTTCCTGCGCTACCGCAAGATCACCGCCGATGCCCGGGACCTCACCATCGACCCGCAAGACCTCTACGACATGCTCGAACTGGATCGGCGCACCGACCGGATCCTGCCCAACGGCTGGTGCCTGCTGCCCCCGCGACAGGTCTGTACGAAAGGCAACGCCTGTCTCACCTGCGACAAGTTCGCCACGGACGCGACATTTCTGCCGGAGCTGCGGACCCAGCGGGCCCGTACCGAGAAGCTGATCGAGGACCGCCGCGTGGCGTTCCAGACCCGCACGGGCCAGGAGATGGGCCAGGACAATGTCTGGCTCGCCGGACGCCGCCAGGAACAACAGGCCCTCGACCGCGTCATCGTCAAGCTCGAGCACACCCAATTGGCCAATGGCACCGTCCGAGCCGTGCGCGGCGCCGGTGCCGCGGCGCGCATCGACGCCATCACCGCCCACCGGGACAACAACTGATGCGTGGCAACCCCGACAACCTTCGCCAAGCCGCCGCCCGCAAGAGCGCCGCGGCCCACACCCGAGCCGAGCAAGGCCTGCACGAGATGATCCGCACGGGGCAACCGATCACCTTCCGCGGACTCGCCCAGACCGCCGGTACCTCGCTCGATTTCCTCTACCGCACCCCGGAAATCCGCAAACGGGTGGAACAGCTCCGCTCTCAGCAGCAAACCACACCGCCCGCCGTGCCCGAGCGCGTCGACAGCGACCACCCAAGCAGCGTGATCCGCACGCTCACCACTCAGCTCACCGAGCTACGCCGCCGCCACCGCGACGAAGTGAACACCCTCAAACAGGCGCTCGAGACCGCCCAAGGCGAGATTCTCGAGCTACGCCGCCGCCTCAATGGCCGCCCTCAGGACGCCGAGACCCCCTGACCGCTTCTCTTACGGACGCGCATACGTAAACCTTCTACCTGCTAAACACCCCCACATCAAGATCACTTACTCCAGATAAGAGCTCGGCATAAGTCGCAGCGGCGGCAGGCTTCCTCATCGTCTCAGCCACTCTCGCGGCCTCCCGGTTCCGAACCGCGCGGATCGACGACGCAACCGCGCCGCGGAAATGATCTCCGAACGCTACGATTCCGACCCCCGAACCCACCGCCATCTTGACCAGCCTCGGCGAAAACGCCGTGGGTTCACGGCGAAAAACCTTCAGCCTCCGCGAACCCACGGAGGAATGATCTGTAAGCGTTGTGGCACGGAGTTGCACCCGCAGCACAGGGGATGATGCGGGCGGGATCCTTAGTTGGCGCAGGGCGGCGTGGTGGCCGATTTTCCGCCCGCGCAGCGTGTCGTAGTAGGCCAGAGCGCCCGGAGATGCGCCGAGCGTGGCAAAGGCTTGCAGGTGCAACGACACAACTACACACTTTTTACAGCACTTCTATGAGGCGCCCCAACTGGGAAGACAGGTGTCGCTGGCTGCCGGCAACTCGACGGACGGGCCACCGCCCGCAAGCCCGAGACAGTGCCCACGCCTGCCTGGATCCTAGACACGAAAGGGTCACGTCCTGCCCCTGTCGCTTTTGGGGCACTTTCGCTAAGCGTCACGGTTCCCACAAACACGACCACAGCGGTCCAGCCCGCTACGTCTGAGTCGGAACTGGGTGCCCGTGCCGTGCTAGCCACATGGTGTGCTCCCGTGAGATGGCGTCCTCGCTGTCGCTGACGAAACCTGCCCACTTGTCATCTTCGACCTGGTCGATCCTGTCCCGGATGATGCTCAGCTCCCGTGCCGTTACGCTGTAGGCAGACACGAGCGTGCGGTGTTGGTTGAGCTGGTTCCAAGCGAGGCCTGCAGATGCGACCGACGCGAAGACGCCAAGCATGTCAAACTCGATGAGGCCGAAGAACTTGATGATGGCGGCCAAGATTCCCAGCATGCTCGCCGTGATCGTCACACCCAGCCAGCGTTTCGCCGATTTCCCATGGCTGAGAGTCCGCCGCTGGTACCAGGCTAGCTGGTCTTCGATCCTGTCCCGCTTGTAGACCTGTTGCCGGGTGGCGAGGTCGGATTCGCGGACTTTCTTCATGGCGTCAGTGATCTCGTGCTGATCCATCGCCGTCAGAGCCAGGGGCGTCTCCCGGAGCTCGTGCAGGATCTCCTGCAGGCGCCGCAGGTACCTGGTGGGAGCTTGGGTGTCCGGGCTCGCCTCGGGGAACGGGTCACCGCCTACTGCGTATCGCCATGCCATCGTTCTCACCGACTCCGCAGCAGCACGGCCGGCGTACCAGTCACCCTCGGGCTTCCGGGATGCCCGGATGGCCGTGGCGGTCAGTGACGCAGCGAAGGCCAAGCCTGAGATGGCAGCGAGGAGGTCCAACTTGTCTGCGCCGACACGGAAGCTCGTGATACCTGCCAGGCTGGCGACGATGAGCCCCGCAAGCTCGACCTTCACTGACAGCTTGGTGCGCTTTTGCCCTTCGCCAGAGACAGCGTCCGAGCTGACGTAAATGGCCGACAGGTCGGAGTCCTCTAGCTTGACCGCCGGTTTGGCTGTGCTGGTCATCGCCGCCTGTTCGTTCGCAGGAGTGCCTGGGCGGCAATGATCGTATCTTCCGAGGTGGGGGTCAAGGTCGTTAGGCTACGTCGACTGAAGATGAGCTCGTCTTTTGCGACGGAGTGGGAGAAGTGAGCGAAGCGTTGCAGAACGTCCGTCCGTACCGCTTACGAGAGGTGCGGGATCGCGCCGACCAGCTAGCGCAACATCGAGCGTGGCACCTGTTCATTTCCTACGCCCGGGTCCCGGACAGTGCGATAGCAATTCAGCTGCGTAGGTATTTGATGAACCTCACCCGCCCATGGCTGGGTTTCAGCAACCTTCGGGTCTTCCTCGACCGAGAAGCCATGGTTCCAAGTTTGGAGCTTCCCGAGCAGATTGCCGGAATCCTGTCCGCCAGCTCCGCGTTGGTGTTGCTCGCCTGCGCGGCTTCGGCAAAGAGGCCGTATGTCCGCAATGAACTCGCCCGCTGGCAACAAGAGCGCGGGGGGCGCCCGCTCATCATCGTCCACACGGGAGGAGAGCTGAACTTTCTCCCGCTCGAGCGCGGCGGCCATGTCGACTGGGCCACGACGACGGCGCTCGACCGCTCTTCCTTTGAGCGTGAGCCGGTTACCTCGGACACCGCGACCACGGGACGGCGAGCTAGTTCGAAAATAGGTGCCGCTGGGGCTGGTGGTACTGGTGCGACGAATTTTCAGCCCGCAACGGGCATCCTCAACAGAGGAGATCAGTGACTAACCCGGACCGAGCTAAGCCTGACGAGCCGCAGGCATCGCCGGTCGTCGATGACCTCCTACCCGTAGCGGAGCGCCTTGCCGCACAGGAGTGGGCCAGACGCCCCGATGTGGGGTGGACAGCCGCGGCGCACAGCGATACCGGAGACGGAACCGGTGCGGTTGCGCAAACCATGGCATCGCGAGGCTTCCCTCGTTTCGTGCAGGCCTTTAAGGCCAGGTTGGCCGGGTGCGGGCTGAGCCGCTCTGATCGGGCTGCACTCCGCCGGGCCGCGCAGGGTGTCTTGGCTGCCGCGCTGGACTTGGATCGCGACCGGCTGGCGTCTCTGGAACGACGCCGGCGACGCGTCCTCACTGCCACCACTATCAGCGTCTTCGTCATGGTCTGCGGGTTGACAGCCGCCGCCGCCATGCTGGGCGAGAGCGCCATCGCGCGGCGCGACAGCGCGCTGCTATCTGAAGAAGCCAGTCAGCAAAGCCAGATCAATCAGCCCCTCGCGGCCCAGCTCAACGCGCTGGCCTATCGCAGACAATCCACTGACGACCTGACGTCCCGACTCATCAGCACCGAGAACGCCCCGCTGGCCAAGTCGCTGGCGGGCCATACCGGTGTGGTCGATTCGGTGGCGTTTGCCCCGGACGGACGTACCGTCGCCAGTGGCAGTTTCGACGGCACGGTGCGGTTGTGGAACCTGACCGACCCAGCACAGCCCATTCCACTCGGCCAACCCCTCCGCATCGGCGTAGCCGGTGCGATCAGCGCCTTGGCATTCGCCCCGAACGGACACATCCTGGCCAGCGGCAGCGGCGACGATAGAGTCGACGGACCAAGCCTCAATGCCGGTACTGGCTTCGGAGTGCTTCAGCTGTGGAACGTCACCGACCCCACGCACCCCGTCGCACTCGACCCCTCCACCGCCGGCCACACCGGCCAGGTCAACGCGGTGGCGTTCGCCCCGGACGGACGCACCCTGGCCACCGGCAGTGACGACGGCACGGTGCGACTGTACGACGTCACCGACCCCGCCCAGCCCGCCCCGATCGGCCAACCCCTCACCGGTCACACCGACCAGGTCTTGTCGGTAGCGTTCGCCCCGGACGGACACACCCTCGCCGCCGGCAGCGCCGACCGCACCGTGCGCCTGTACGACGTCGCTGACCCCGCCCACCCCACTACGATCGGCCCACCCCTCACCGGCTACACCGGCACGGTCAACTCGGTGGCGTTCGCCCCGGACGGACACACCCTGGCCACCGGCGGCCAGGACGTAACGGTGCGGCTGTGGAACGTCACCGACCCCGCCCACCCCACTATGATCGGCCCACCCCTCACCGGCTTCACCGGCGCGGTCAACTCGGTGGCATTCGCCCCGGACGGACACATCCTCGCCGTCGGCAGCAGCGACGGCACGGTGCGGCTATGGAACGTCCACAATCCCACACACCCCGAATTGGACGATCCCCTGATGGCCGATGGCAGCATCGTCTATAGCGTGAGTTTCAGTGCGGATGGGCACACCCTGGTCACTGGCAATGGGGACAACACCGTGCGGTTGTGGGACCTCCCGCAAACCACGTTGACGGGTTTCGGCACTTTCGCCCCGTGGGCGTTCAGCCCGGACGGACACACCCTGGCCACCGGCAGCAACGACGGCATGCGACTGTGGAACGTCACCGACCCCGCCCACCCTATCCCAGTCGGCCCACCCCTCGCCGGGCAAACCGGTCAGATCGTCTGGGCGGCGTCCGCCCCAAACGGACGCACCGTCGCCGTCGGCAGCGTCAGCAGCCTTGACAACACCGTGCGGCTATGGGATGTCACCGACCTCAACCATCCCATCCCACTCGGGAAACTAGCCTATCTCGGCACCATCTCCTCGGTGGCCTTCAGCCCGGATGGGCACACCATGGCAATTGGCAGTGAAGGCGACACCGTGCCGCTGTGGAACATCACCGACCCCGCACACCCAACACCACTTGGCCAATTAACCGATCACACCCAATACATCTACTCGGTGGCGTTCGCTCCGGACGGACACACCCTGGCCACAGGCAGCGGCGGCCAGGTGCGGGAATGGAACCTGACCGACCCCGCCCACCCCACCCCACTCGGCCCACCCCTAAACGGCTACACCGGCCTGGTCCGTGCGCTGGCCTTCGCTCCGGACGGACACACCCTGGCCACCGGCGGCGACGACCGCACCGTGCGGCTATGGAACGTCACCGACCCCGCCCACCCCACCTCACTTGGTCCACCCCTCTTCGGCCACAACGACACGATCTGCTCGGTGGCGTTCGCTCCGGACGGACACACCCTGGCCACCGGCGGCGACGACCACACCGTGCGACTGTGGAACGTCACCGACCCCGCCCACCCCACCTCTCTGGGCCCATTGACCGGTCACCCCAGCGTGGTCAGGAACGTCACATTCAGCCCGGACGGACGCACCCTGGCCAGTGACAGTTTCGACGGCACAGTGCGACTTTGGAACCTGGACGTTAATGCCGCTATCAACCGGATCTGCGCCGCCGTCGGAAAGGATCTGACTCCCGCGCAATGGCAACAGTACGCTCCAGAGCTAACGCCCAGAAACCTATGTTGATCCACAACGTTGGCGAGACGTCGCTGCCCTACCAACGCGACCCCACCCAAGAACAATCCCAAATGGTGGGTGCCAAGCTAGAGCGGGCTGTCAATCACGCGACTGCGACACAGTCGATCGGCTGGGCGCTGCCTATCGCTCGTTCTACACGCTTTCCAAGGGACAGTCCGGTTAACGATGGACCTAGCCTCGGCATCGGTTAGGAGTCGGAATGAAATAACCTATTCGTTTGGAGGCATTCGTTGGGCCTTTGACCGCGATGATGCTAACTTCAGTGGATTTGTTGTTCTATTCCAGTCCCTAAGCGTCACGAGGTCAAGCCCACCTAGGTATCGGAACAACCGCCGCGGACTGTCGGGATCGGTGCAGGTTTCCGCCGCAACCTGCGCAATAGCGGCTGGTTTGCCAGCTAGGTGATCGGCCAGCCTCAGCTGTGCGGCCACCGCGCCTGGGTAGCCCACGCCCCGGTGAGCAGCCGTAGCGGCTGGTCGGCCGGTGGCTCGACCTCGGTCATACCGGCCCGATGCCGCGCGAGGTGCTGTGCGACGACCTGGGGATGCCGACCTCGGGCGATCAGCTCCAGCCGATGACGGCCGTCGGCGGCGCGGAAGTACAAGAACGAACAATCCTGATGTTCGTTGTAACCGCCGCCGTCAGCGACCATTGAGCCATCGTCCAGCAGGAGCGTCCGCAGTCCCGAAAACACAACCTGATCCGCACAGACGACTTCCAGCGCCAGATGCCAATGCCGTTTAGTTAAGCATTTGGCCTGGTCAGGGCAGATTTAGACGCCTTGACCGGGGGGATGCATGACCAAGCTGATCCCTTTGGGAGCATAAGATCAACGAAACCCCACGTAGCGCCAGTGCGGCGCGAGGTGTGAGGCTGCGGATCATGCCATCTTCGACCCCCCAAAACCGCTCCTGACCCGCGGAAACGATCCTTATTGCGCGGCATTGGGGAACGGAGCACGGGGATGAGTAACAACTGATGTGGGCATGGGCGAACGGCTCACGCTCGCACACGCCGTGTGTACGCCGCACACACGCTGCGGCACGTGTGCGGCGTACACAACGTGTGCGTGGAGCTAGTGTCGGGTCATGACGATCGTGTGTTCCGGCGGCACTGTCGCTTGGTGAAGCATGTGGCCTGGTCAGGGCAGATGTAGATGCTGTGACCAGGAGTGATGCAGGACCAAGCTGTTCCCTTCGGAGCATGCGATCAACGAAACCCTAGGTAGCGCCAGCGCGGCGCGTGACGCGAGGCTGCGGATCATGCCATCTTCCACACCGAAAACCGCTCTTAACCTAGGAAACGATCCTTAACTTAGCGGCATTGCGCCAGATGCGGCTCTTGCGGCTCAGCCCGTTCGACCTCAGCGATATCCGCGAGTTCTGAATCGGTCGTACCGGCGGCGCAAATAGCTCGAGCTCACCGTTGGCTTCGGGAACTGGCACCCGGAAGATCGATAGCTGTGTTCCATCCAGATCTCGGCCGTGTCTGCGGCCGATTCGCTCCTTCACCACGACACTACGAGTTACTTCGATCGGTCGCAGGTCGAGTGACGCAAGGTACTCAGATAGTGTACTCAGATCCGGCGGGAAGACCAATGTCGCGATATGCGCGAAACGTACATGCTTGCTGATGACGGCGCGGCGCTCTATATCAAGTTTCGGCATGACCTTTGCAAGTGTCCCGGCGGTGTCGGTGGTTCATATGAGGTTGAGAGCGTCGACAATGGCTGCGGAGTCGGTCGGATGCAGCTTTGATAAGTGCGGCGTCATGTGATTCCTCAAATGGAAAGTCAGATGCCGACGTAATTCTCGGCGAACCAGTCCTGGTATGTTTGAGAATTCCGCAGAGACGTTAATCTGGCACGCTGAAGCTCGCGGCGGAAAACCGCGTCCTCGGTGTTGTCGGCGGGTGAGTGCAACAGATTAATCAGCCAATGGGAGAATTCCTGAGCGCGCCAGATCCTCGATAGACAATCGCTGGAGTAGCGGGCGAGGGCGCGCTGATCACCTTGGTTGGACGCGTCAATCATGGCTGTTGCCAGTGTATGCGCCGCCATGATTGCCAGGTTGGCACCCTTCGCGGCAGCCGGGCTGATCAGGCTGGCCGCGTCTCCCACCACAAAAAGTCGCCCATGGCGAATGGGGTCATGGACTTCTGACGTCATATCCACGATCCGCTTTTCCAGGATGGACCCTTGACGCAGCGGTCCGTACTCGTCGGTCCGCATTCGGACGCCGAGCTCGGCCCAGATCCGCTGATCGGTCCATTCCCTTGGGACTTCGCTAGGTGGGACCTGCAAGTAGTACCGGGTGACCGTCTCGTCGCGCGGCATGTGTCCAGCGAATCCTCTTTCGTGTAACGCATAGGTCACCGCCGCCATACTCGGCGGTGCCTGTGCCAGGACCGCCAGCCAGCGCACGCCGTGATCTCGTCGGTATCGTCGAACCGTGCTCGGTAAAAACCGGCGGGAAACGCCGTACGGACCGTCGCATCCAGCCAGGTAACTCCCCGTCAACCGGTATTCCGAGCCATCGACGTTTCGGCACGTTAGCCAAGGCTGTTCGGTCTCGATGTCGTGCATCGCGACAACGGCGGTGTCGAATCTTAAATCTCCCCCGCGATTCAAGAATTCAGCGATCAGGTCGGCGACTAGGTTCTGCTGAGGGTATACTGTGTGAATTTCCCCGCGCCCCAACGTGCTGTACTTTAGCTCAAATTGCCCGTGATCACCGCGGATCACGCAGGTGTCGTGTTGCCGCCCGTGTGCGTTCAGCCCCTCCGCCAGCCCGTTATCCACCAATATGCGTACGCTGTTTGCCGCCAAGAGCCCAGCACGCGCTCGTTTTTCCAGGTGAGCCCGGCTTTGTCGCTCAATAATGATGCAATCGATGTTCGCGGCGTGCAGTAAGTTTCCCAATACTAGGCCGGCGGGACCCGCCCCGACAATCACCACCGCCGCGTCACGTGACTGCCCAAGGGTGCTGTGCATTACTCAACCTCCGCGAATTGCATCAGCGAGTCAGTGCTTCTTTGTCTGGCCTCGCATGCCGCCGCCGGCTGCTCATCCCAGGCGCAGCCGCAGTCTTTGGCTGTTGATTCAACTCAGTGCCGAGTATACCACTCGTATTGTCAGTATCATCTACCTCACACGAACCATCTGTACCGGATTCCTCTTGCGCGCGTTGGTGTAGGAATTACCTCAAGTGTCACGGGTACGTTGACCACGCTTCCGGGGGCAGGTAAAGCCGGCGCGGCACCTTCGTTACACTACACCGGCCGCGTTTACACCAGCTCATGATCTGACGGGCTTCTCCTGCTCTGATCCGGCTCTGGATGAGTTAGCGCTCCAGCGCAGGCGAACCTCTCCTCCTCGCGCTAGGCAGTGCAAGTCCTAACGAAGGGGCGGACGTCGTCAGCGTGCTTATGAACCTCGATAGCCCTCCGGCGGCGAGGTCGCTGGCGGAACGTATTAGCGTGATCCGCAAGACCCTACCGGTACACGGCGCCATGACAACCTACCGGGCTTCAGCGGCAACCGTCGCTCGCTATAGCTTCGAGAGTTACCATCTCTTTGCAAGCTAGCCCGCAAGGCCGCCAGTCGACGGCCTGTGTCATTGGGGGCCGAGCAAAAGTCTAGACGGGTGGCCACCGCGGAGACGACTGGTTCGAACAGAACCGCGTTGAGAGCGTCTCGGTAACGATTGTTATCGCGCGTATCGTTGATCTTATCTGTACTCCAGAGGCACCAGATTAACTGGACGAAGAAACAAACCAGCAGTGGTTCTGACCGTCCTACAGTACTGTGCCAACCTCGTTACACCATCACCAAACCTCGCGCTCGCTCCAAGAAGTCTCGAACTGCTGGCACCTTGTTGTGCGGTTTCATCTGGTGGTAGAGGTCGCGGAGCAGATCAACACCCAAGGCCGAGTCCAGGCCTTCGGCCAGCTCAATCGCTGCGATACCCCGATCAGCGGCGGCATCCAGGTCGCGTTGCTTACCCGGTCGAGCCAGCGCATCGGCCTGGTGCGTTAGGTAGATCTGCCGGTCCCGGGCGAAGGACTCGTCGAACAAGGCAATGCCCTCATTAAGCATCCCTGCCGCCTGATCAGCATGTCCCAGTAGTAGCAAGGAGTCACCACCTTCAACGAGAATCCATGCTGAAACGACCCAGTACAGCCATTGCGGGTCATCATCCGCCACAAGCTGCTCGATATAGCCGCGAGCTTTGGAGATCGCCGCAATGCAGCCCGTGGCGTCGTGGCTGGCCGCGAGCGCATACGCCAGTCGAATAGACAGTTCAGCTTGTAAACGCGGACTTTTCAGACCTCGTGCACCGACAAGGGCGGTTTCTGCGAGTGTTATTGCTTCAGCAGGTCGTCCTTGATGGGCCGCCTGCTTAGCCATCGAACCAAGGATGTGCGCCCCCAGTAGGCGGTCATCCGCGCTGTGTGCCGCGTGCAGGGCGGCAACGTTATATCGCTGCGCAAGTCCCGGTTGTCCATCGTCATAAGCACTCCAGCTCACCAGCTGCCCCAGGTCAGCGAGCGCGGCGAACAGCTTGCGACCGGTGGACTCATCGTAGGAGGCGTGATTCAACAGTCCGGTGACCCACGCAAACTGGTGCTGCGCCAGCGCCAACATGCTGCCGCCACCAGCAACGTCATCCATCGCCCGTAGCCCGGCAATCATTGGTGGAAGCCGATCGGCCAGGCTCACGAACTCGGCTGGCTGCTTGCCCGCAAGCAAATGCTTCAGATCGTCCAGCGAGATCAGCAGCGCATCAGCGAGTTTTGGCCGGACCCATGTCTGCGGCGAGGTTTCGCCACGCTCCCACCGCCCGACCGTGATGGGCTCCACGTCGACGATCCGTGCCAGCGTTTCCTGACTGTGACCGACGACCTGACGACGCTCCGCGAGCGCGCGGCGCTTGGCAGGCACGGTTCCGTGCTCCCCATTCTCGGATTGATCACGTGCACGATCAGCACATTATCGCAATAGCCTGGTCGCAGTCCCTTTCCCGCGGATGGTTGATGTGTGGATGAGGTGCGCCTGTGCTGTCCACGTTTGAGCAAACGGGATTGGCTTTGCCCCATGGCCCCAGGGCCGGGTTGCGTGCTGGGCTGGCGCGTCCATCATGCGAGACTGCCCCCGACCCCGCTTCCGCTCAGCGCGGTATCCCCGGTCCTGGGTGCCTTCTACGCACAACGCCGCACAGACAGGCTTAGGCCACGTGCAGTACACGGAAGGTGACTTCGGCCAGCACGTCGTTGTCCTCAGGCGCATCCGACATCAACACGTCGTAGAGTGGTAGCGAAGCCAAGGTATGCCCTCTGTTCATCGCTTCTGAGAAGCACTCTCTGGCGACCGTGCGAGCCTCCGCGCACACGGCCTCGCAACCGATCCAAAACAACAGATCGTTCACGAGACACTCTTGAGTCGAGATCGTTTCCCCAGGCCAAATCTGTAACGCGTGTCGTGTCCTCGGCTACGTCACGCGCAGGGGTGTTCGCGATACAGTCCCGGTCTTGTGAAGATCGGTCTAGCGAGGGTCAGTACTCGGGATCAACATCCCGAGGCGCAGCAGGACGCGCTGACCGCGACGGACTGTGAACGGATCTTCACCGACAAGGCCTCCGGGACACTGGCGCGCCGACCCGGGTTGGACAACGCGCTGCTGGTGGCCCGCCGGGGCGATCAGCTCGTGGTGACCAAGCTGGCTCGGCTCGGTCGGTCGTTGGAGCATTTGATCGAGCTGTCCAAGACCCTGCAGGAGCGTGGAGTGGATTTGGTGGTGCTCAATCAGGGTATCGACACCTCCACCGCGATCGGGCGGATGTTCTTCCAAATCATCGGCGCGATCGCGGAGTCCGAGCACGCCCTGATGTCTGAGCGACCCGCGACGGGTCGGCCGCAGCCCGTGCTCGGGGCCGCCCCGGGGGACAGAAACCCAAACTCGGGCCTCGCCAGGTCCGCCTTGCCCGGCAGATGTATGACGAGCTTGACGGGGAAGGCAAACGGAAATACACGGCGGCCCAGATCGCCGAGGAATTCGGGGTCGCCCGCCCCACCATCTACCGTCATCTGTCCAAGACCACCGCCGGGGCGGGGAGATGATCGACCACGACCCGGCGGTCGGGGTACTCGCCGCGTTGACCCAGGCGCAGCGCGAGCAGGCCATGGCCCGCTACGCGCTGTTGCGCCCGCACCTCGTTCTCGACGCCAGTGCTGTGGCCGCGTGGACCGATGTCCGTGTCTCGGTGCGGGCCTGGCTCACCGTCGCCCGCGACGATGGTTTGACGCTGGTGGTTCCCGACCTCGCCCGGACCGAGGTTCTGGCGCTGCGCCCCGACACCGGCCCGCTGCTGGATCGACTTGCCGCTCACCCGCGGGTCTTGCTAGGCGCGCTCACCGACGAGCTGCGTGCGGCCATTGAGGACCACCTGGCCAGCACCGCTGCCATGGACGTTTTGGCCGGTTGGGTCGCCCGACTCCGCCGGCAACGTGGCCGGGCACCGCTGACCCGCGATCCTGGTCGGCTCCACCGCCTCCCCCCGGACCTCGACACCGTCGATTTTCTTATGGCAGTTCTTCAACTTCTACGTCAGGGGCGAGCTCACGCAAGGAGTCGGGATCAGCGGTGAGGATGGCCCAGCCGCGCTGTCGCCAGCACCACACACGACATGGGCCGCAGTGAGTTCGCCCCGCCCGCCGACCGCGGCGAGGGTGAGTCCCACCTCGCGAGCGGTCGGGACGGTGAGGATCTCGATGACGGTATTCGGTAGTCCCAGCAGCACCTCGAGGACACTGTGGGCATCGGCCGGGATCCGGGCCCAGGCCTGCGCGAGGGCGGTGCTGGGCACCACCAAGACATCACCTTGCTCGACCGCCGCCCAGACCAGCGCCCGGGCGTACACCGAACGACCAGTGGCGAAATGCTCCAGCGCGGAGGTATCGAGGATCCGTCCGCCGATCACGCCGGCCGCGAGGGGCCGCCGCGCAATGCCTGGCGTGCGGCGGCCAGCGCGTCAGCTGGTAGCGGCCCTCCGAACACGCGTTCTAACTCGGCCAACGCGCGTCGCCGCTTGGCCTTCACATCCACGGCGTCCGCGATATAGGACGACACACTGGCCGCAGCGCCGGTTTCCACCGCCCGTCTGGCCTCCGCCACCAGCTCCACCGGCAAACTCACGGTCACCCGCTCGTCCATACCTTTACGCTACCTGACGCATCTGGCGCGGGTCAGCCCAAGCCCCCGCCCGTACGGCGGCGGTTCCTCTCACACCGGCCGGAAACTCCGGGCCCGAGACCGACCAAAACCGTGGGAGATCAACTTGTTACCGCCGCTCCTGCTTTTTGACCATGCGCTTGGACACCACGTGGTTGATGGTGGACTCGACGAAGGCGGTGGAGATGGTCTCGCCGGGCACTCGAACAATTGATCTCCCACGGTTTTGGTCGGTCTCCTGTCCGCGTTCAGCGGGATATCACCGCACTTCCGCCCCGTCGTCACCTGCTCCACGCCGAGGAATACCGACGCGAGATGGCCAACCGCTTCAGTACCTGGAACGAAGTCACCGGGCTGACCACCGCGGCCTGAACCACCCGACAGGACCCGACCGCCCCTCCTCAACCACGCACTGAATGATCTCCACCGGTCGTCAGACCGAACAAGTTGACAATGCCCCTGCGGCACCGTAATTCCCTTTGGTGGTCAACGGAAACGGAGCAGTTGATGACGCAATCACCGAGCAGCAGGCTGCCGTTGCGGACGTTGGGGTCATGCGGGATCACGGTGCCCGCGCTGGGCGTGGGCTGCTGGACGATCGGCGGTCCGGACCACAACCTCGGGCTCCCGATGGGCTGGGGACCGGTGGATGAGGAGGATGCCGTCGCCGGGCTGGCCACCGCGTACCTGCTGGGCGCGCGGCTGTTCGACACCGCCGACGTCTACGGCCACGGCCGCAGTGAGCGGCTGATCGGCGAACTGGTCGCCGAGGATGGCGTGCGGCGCGACGAGCTGGTGCTGTCGTCCAAAGTCGGCTACTTCCCCGGCACGGCCGCGCACGGCTACGACCCGGGCCACATGCGCCACCAGCTCGAACAGTCCCTGACCAACCTGCGCACCGACTACCTCGACATCTACTTCTTCCACCATGCCGAGTTCGGCGAGAACGACCGCTGGCCGGACGGTGCGGTGCAGGCGATGCACCAGTTCCGGGACGAGGGGCTGGTGCGGGTGGTGGGGATGCGCGGGCCGCATCGGTTCGCCCTGGACCGGCTGGACGCCACCCGGCCGCGCCTCGACAAGGTCGCCCGGTTCCAGGAGCTGCTCGAGCGCATCCAGCCTGACGTGCTCGCTGTGCGGGACAACCTGCTCACCCCGCGGGCCCGCTCCGAGGGGATCTTCACCTTCGCCGCCGTGCACGGCTGCGGGGTGCTGATCAACAAGCCGCTGGGGCAGGGTCTGCTCACCGGCACCTACGACCCGACCGCGCCCCGCGAGTTCGGCGAGGGCGACCACCGCAGCCGCAAGCGCTGGTTCACCGCACCCGCGCTGGCCGTGCTCACCGACGGCTTGAACGAGCTGCGGCAGCACATCGGCCCCAAGACCGTTGAGCTGGTGCGGATCGCGCTGTGGTCGTGCCTGGAGCGCTCGGAGAACGCGGTGGTGCTGGTGGGGTTCAGCTCACCCGAGCAGATCAGCATGAACCTCTCCGTCCTGGGGCGGCGGCCCAGCGCTGCCGAGCTGGCCACCGCCCGCGAGATCATGGGGCGGGTGCAGGCCCGGCTGGACGCGGGCGGCGAGGTGTTCACCGACGAGCAGCAGGCGGTGGCCTCGTGATCGCCACGGCCGAACCGCGGCTCAGCCTCCTCTCACCCGCCGGGGACATCGCTGCCGACCTTGCCGCTGCCAAACGGGGACCACGCGACCACGTGCGGGTGCTGACGGCCAATGTGCAGCACGCCTCGCCCGCGCGAACCCGCCGACAGGCCGTCTGGCTGGCCACCCAGCACCAGCACGACGTGCTGGTGCTGACCGAGGTCGCGGCCGGGGCGTCCGGTGAGGTGATGGCGCGCCTGCTCGGCGAGTTCGACTACCGCGTCCACCTGCCCGCGCCCGGCGATGACCCGTACCGGGTTCTGGTGGCGGTGCGCGGCGGCACGCTGGAGGCGGTGGAGGACGTGGGCGTGGCGGTGATGCCGCATCGCTGCGTGGCCGCGCGGGCGAAGCTCCCGCAGGGGAAGGTCGGCGTGGTGGGGCTGTACGTGCCCTCGCGCGGCCCCAAGGAGCAGCGCAACGTCGCCAAGCGCACCTTCCAGGACGCGGTGGCCGCTGCGTTGCCCGATGTGCGGCGGCGGATGGGCGTGGGCGGGCCGGTGGTGCTGACCGGGGACCTGAACGTCGTGGAGCCCGACCACGAGCCGCGCTACGCGGTGTTCGGGCAGTGGGAGTACGACTTCTACCGCGCGTTCGCCGAGGCCGGGTTCACCGACGCCTTCCGCCTGATCACGCCCGAGGGCATGGACTACTCGTGGTACGGCCGCGCCGCCAGCGACGGCACCCGCAACGGCTACCGGTTCGACCACATGTTCATCACCGCTGAGCACGCCCGCTCGGTGCGGGTGTGCCACTACGTGCACACCATCCGCGAACAGGGCATCACCGACCACTCGGCGATGACCCTGATTGCAGGCGTATAGCGGCCCTTCTGGTTGCACCACACCCGGAACCACACCACGACCGGCCTGCGCCGGGGTGCTTCCGCCGCAGGCAGGAAGGACTCCGCGATGCCAGCCCGCATAGCCCCCACCGCCCAACATGATCGAATCCTGGATGCCGCCCGGTACGCGGGCAGCATCCAGGACCAGCACCGTGACCTGATCACTGCTGTCCCGGCCGCCGAACCCAACCGGCTGCACGCGGTGCTCAGCGAGCACTACCCCGCCCGCGTCGTCCTCACCGGCACACTCGACCGGCGACTGCTGATGCTGGAGTCGCCAGAGAGCGGCGGCCGATGGACCGTGGCGGGGACCTGTCCGGCCAGCCCCACGAGAGCCGGTCCTGGCCGACCTGGACGCAGACGGCGCTGGGGGTGGACACGCCGTCGAGCTGGTTGAGCACGGCGATGGCCGGCCCGGCCGCCCTGCACCGGCTCACCCGGCCGCGCGTGCTGCTGGCCGCGCTCTACCACCCCGAGGTGTTCCCGCTGCCTCGCTTCCCCCTGGCGATCAGCGACCTCGCCCGCGCGGTCCGCTCCACCCTCACCGGGCACGTCGAGATGATGGACATGCAGCTCGGCGTCACCCTGGAGCAGATCCTGCACGCGGTAGCCACCGGCCAGCCGGACGTGGTGGGCATCTCGGCGACGTTCGGCCAGCACGACCTGCTCACGCGGTTGCTGGACGCGGTGGCCGATCTGCCGCAGCGCCCGCTGGTGCTGGCCGGGGGCAGCCTGACCGCCCGCAACGAGCGGCTGCTGCTGGAGCGCTACCCGTGGCTGCTGGTGGCGCGCGGGGCCGGAGAGCCGACCATCGCCGATGTGCTGGCGTACTGGCACGGAGACCTGGAGCTGGACCAGGTGCGGGACATCGGCTACACCGGAGCCCCACGCGGCAACGGCACGCTGGGGATCAGCTTCCGCCGCAACGCCACCGTCACCAACCGCGCCCAGACCGACATCCTCCCCGAGCTGGACCTGCTCGGGGCGACCTTCGAGCACCGGGGCGTCGCGCAGTTGGAGGCGAGCCGGGGCTGTACCAACGCCTGCTCGTTCTGTCCCCGCGGCCACAAGGGCACCTGGGCGGGCTCCGCGCCGGAGAGCCTGCCGTGGATCGTGCGGGAGATGGGCGCGGTGTTCGACCGGTACCCGCAGGTCTCCCGCGCCTTGTACCTGGTGGACGAGGAGTTCATCGGCCGGGGGCCAGGCGCGGCCGAACGTGCACTGGCCGTGGCGGACGTGCTGCACGGCGAGGGCTTCCGCTGGGAGACCTCCTGCCGGGTAGACCAGATCGTGCAACCCGCCATCGAGGAGCGGGCCTGGCACGTGGAGCGGGCGCGGTTGTGGCGGGAGCTGTGTGCGCGGGGGCTGCGCAGGTGCTTGTTCGGAGTGGAGTCCGGGGTCACCTCGATCTTGACGCGCTTCAACAAGGATACCACCACCGAGCAGAACGCCCTCGCGGTGCGGACGCTATCGGCGTTGGGCGTGCCCACGCGCTACACGTACATCACGTTCGACCAGCTCATGTCCCCTGCCGAACTGGTGGCGACCACCGCGTTCCAGGCCCGCACCGACCTGCTGCTGGGGCCGCTGCCGGAGCTGAGCGTGGAGGAAATCGTGGAGGGGGTGCGGAATGAGGAGTTCGTCGCCGAGCACACCACCGGCCGCCCGTTCTACACCGGGATCTCCTACCTGCTGGTGAGCATGGAGTGCCTGATCGGCGCGGCCTTCACCAAGCAGGTCCAGGCGGCCGGGCTAGCGGGCGCGGCACGCCCGGCGATGGGCAGGCTGGACGCGGAATTCGCCGACTGGCGCATCGGCCGGTTCTCCCACCACGCCCAGCTCTGGGTAGACCGGAACTTCGCGTTGGACTACACGCTGAAGTCGTTGGAAAAGGTGCTGGACGGACAGCCGTGGGAGGCGGTGCGCGCGGCGCGGATGGTGATCAAGGACGCGGCGTTCGGGCTGTTGACGGCGATGGTGGAGCTGCTGGAACAGTTCCCGCTGGACCGGCCCGATCCCGCTGCCCTGGACGAGGTGCTGCTGGAGTTGATGGAGCGGGCGATCACCGAGCTGCACGCCAGCGTCACCCTCACCGTCAACGAACTCGGCAACGTCCTGGTCGGCCAGGATGCCCGGCTGCTGTTCGCGGAGTACACCCGCTGGGCCACCACGCGGTCCTGGGAGCTGATCAACGCCGCTGACCCCTGCGGCACGTGACCAGGGCGTCACACCGGCTCGGGGATGGGCACCCAATTGAACTCGGGGCAGAACCGCGCGTAAGTCACCAGCTTCCACTCCGCGTACTCGTCCATCCGGCCCGCCGAGCGCAGCAGGTGCTTCACCCAGGCGTGGGCGATCCGCTCGCGCTCGGTCATGGCGGCCTCGATGTCATCGAGCATCCGGCACGCCACGGCGAAGTCCTCCACCGTCAGCGCGCTCAGGTCCACATCCACCCCGTCCACGGTGAACGCGAACACCAGGCGCGTGGTGGTTGTGTTGGCGCCTTCGGGCCGCTCGGCGGCGGGGAACCGGGTCACACGCTCGCCCTTGAACACCGCGTGCCCGTCCAGCGCGGCGATCAGCCGAGCACGCTGCTCCACCGGGTAGCCGATGCCCAGGTCCAGGTCGCTGGTCTCCAGGTTCAGCCGCAGCCCGAACGAGCCCACGTCGCGGGCGTCGTGCCCGGTCCAGGTCCGGATGAGCGCCGCTGCCTTCTGGCGTACGGCGAGCAGGGCGGTGTCATGCTGGCGACGCTGCTGGTAGAACTCCTCGGCACGGGCCAACTCCGCAGCCGGGAACAGGTCCGGATTAGCCCACCGAGCTGCGAAAACAGCATCAAGGTCGAGTTCTGACTCGACGTCGGAATCGGTCATCGCGGCAGGCTACCGGGTGGGCCTGCGGCACCAACGAGCGACGGTGACTCATCGCGGGCTCACCGCGTGCGGTCAAGGACCCATCATAATAGGAGAGCGGGACAAACCGTGGGAGGCGAGGCAAGGATGATCTTGTCGGTGTCAGTGGTGGTGGCCGAGGTCGAGTAGTTCTTCGGTCTTCGGTGACGTGGGCGACGGCTTCGGCACTCAGAGGGCGGTGAACAATTCGGCGAGTTCCTCACCGGTCACCTCCGCC